>DASZFS010000032.1:0-10144 GCA_035939575.1 Vicinamibacterales bacterium
CCCCAAAAAACAGGATCCTCACGGGCTGTACAAGTTGTTTAGAACTCGAGGGCGTAGGCAACTGCACGCGACCATGAGTCTTCGGCCCGCCTCAGAGTCTTCAGCCCGCCTCAGAGCCTTCAGCCCGCCTCAGAGTCTTCAGCCCGTCCTGCAATCTTGAGATCTCCCCACGTTTCCGGATCCTGACAGACGAGTGTCTGCAGATAGAGCCGGACATCCTCGGCGGGGAACTCGGCGGAGAGCCTGGCGACGGCGGGCGCCAGCTTCGTGGCGTCTGGCTTCACGTTGTCCTCCTCGATGACACCGTTCTCGTGCTTGATGCCGAGCGCGTCGAGAAACGTGCCCATCATCCCGCGCTGCTCCGACAGGTGGTAGACGATGAGCGCGCGCGCGGCGAGGGTCTCGGGCAGCGCCACGATGCTGGCGAGATGCCGCGTCTTGCGGTCCACGTCGAGCGACACAACCGTCTTGGGGCGGAATTTCTTCTGCTGCGCGATGAGCAGGACGGCCTGAATCTGATCGTCGGCCGCCTCCTCACTCGACCAGAACGCGCGCGCCGCGCGCTGGCGCTGGTCGGGCGTCATCGTTCTCCAGAGGCGTGAAGGGGTCAACGTAGTCTCCGTCATTGCTGCTATTCTAGCCGCATGCGATTCTTCGCGACCGTCGTCGCCGCCCTCCTGACCGCGCAGGCGTCGGGCGTCCACCCGGTGTCCGGCCGGCTCATCGCGCCGGTGATGGGTTGGCAGGCCGCCGACTGGCTCGAGCGCGCCGAGCGCATCGAGGAAGAAGCGCCGGACGAGGCGATTCGCGTGCTGCAGATTCCAAAGGGCGCGGCGGTCGCCGACATCGGCGCCGGCAGCGGCTACATGACCGTGCGCCTCTCTGCGCAGGTCGGGCCGGCGGGACGCGTGTACGCCAACGACGTGCAACCGCAGATGATCGAGATGCTGCGGCGCCGGCTGGAGAGCAGCCGGATCTCGAACGTCACGCTGGTCCAGGGCGAGATCGACGATCCGCACCTGCCCGCCTCCTCCGTGGATCTCGAGCTGATGGTGGACGTGTACCACGAGCTGTCGCGCCCGCAGCAGATGCTGCGACGTCTGCGCGAGGCGTTGAAGCCGGGGGGCCGGCTCGTTCTGCTCGAGTACCGCAAGGAAGACCCCTCGATCCCGATTCGGCCCGAGCACAAGATGAGCGTGCGGGACGCGAGGATGGAGGTGGAGGCCGAGGGCTTCAGCCTCGCTAAAGTGGATGAGTCGCTGCCGCGCCAGCACATTCTCATCTTCACGACGCCCCGCTGACCGCCCCTCGTGCTGTTCACCGAGCCCACGTTTCTGTTCCTGTTCCTGCCGGTCCTGCTCGGGCTGTATTTTCTGCCTGACATCAGCCGCGCCATCAGGCGACTCCTCCGCCGCGGAGACGAAGGCGGTCTGCCGGGCGTCCACGCGGCCTACGGCAACTGGCTGCTGCTCGCGGCCAGCATCATTTTCTACGCGAAGGGCGGCCGCGCGTACACGGTGCTGATGCTGGCGTCGATTGGATTCAACTACGCGATGGCGATCGCCGTGGATCGGGGGCGCGGCACGCCCGCAGCCCGGCGCCGGCTCGCAACGGCGGTCGCTGTCAACCTCGCCGTCCTCGGCCTCTTCAAGTACGCGAACTTCTTCGTGGACAACGTCAACTCCGCCCTGACGGTGCTCGGAGCCGGCCCGTCCCATACGCTGGCCTTCCCGCGGCTGCTGCTGCCGATCGGAATCTCCTTCTTCACGTTTCATGCGATCTCGTACGTGGTCGATGTGTACCGCCGGGACGCCACGGCGCAGAAGAGCCCGGTGCACGCCGCGCTGTACCTTCTCCTGTTCCCGCAGCTCATCGCCGGCCCGATCATCCGCTACCGTGACATCGCGGATCAGCTCGCCAGGCGCCTCGTCGCGCTCAAGGACTTCGCATATGGAACCCGACGCTTCATCATCGGCCTCGCCAAGAAGGTGCTGATCGCCAACGTCGTCGCCGGGCCCGCCGACCGGATCTTCGCGCTGCCGCCCGCACAGCTGTCAGCGGCGCACGCCTGGCTGGCGCTGTCCTGCTACACGCTGCAGATCTACTTCGACTTCTCCGGCTACTCGGACATGGCGATCGGCCTCGGCCGCATGTTCGGCTTCCGGTTTCCCGAAAACTTCAGGTGGCCTTACATCGCCTCGAGCGTGCAGGAGTTCTGGCGCAGGTGGCACATCTCGCTGTCGACCTGGTTCCGCGACTACCTGTACATCCCGCTCGGCGGCAATCGCGTGTCGCTGCCGCGTCAGTACCGCAACCTTGTGCTGGTGTTCTTCTTGTGCGGTTTGTGGCACGGCGCGAGCTGGAACTTCGTCATCTGGGGCCTGTGGCACGGCGCGTTTCTCGTCGTCGAGCGCGTCGCCGCCTCCGCCAGGGCTACGGCGCGGCCAGCCGCCTCAGCCCAGGCTACGGCGCGGCCCGCCTCGATCTGGGGGCACGCGTACACGCTGCTGGTGGTCATGATCGGCTGGGTCTTCTTCCGCGCCGAGACCCTGCCCGCCGCGGTCGTTTTCCTGAAAGCGATGGCGGGACAGGGGCAGGCGCTGCCAACCCCGCTGACCGTGTGGTTCTATCTCACGTCCGAGCTGTGGGTGGCCCTTGTCGCCGGTGTGATCGGGTCGACGCCGTGGGTGCCGGCCCTCGCCGCCCGCCTGGAGAAGGCGCCGGGGCGGACGGGGCTCACCGGGGGCATCGAGCTCGCGGGCACGGTGGCGCTCGTCGCGCTGCTGGGCGCGTGCATTCTGCAGATGTCCGCGCGGACGTACAACCCGTTCATCTATTTCAGATTCTGATGCGCGCGCCCGAACGCCCGCTGGCGCAGACCCTCCTCGTCACGCTGTTCATCGTCATCATCGCGCTCCCGCCGAGCCTGAACCTCGTGGGCCTGGACGGGGGCGACGCCCAGGCAGAAAACCGCGAGCTCGTCACGTTCGTCGGGACGAATCCGTCGGCCTGGTTCGAGGATCACTTTGGTCTTCGATCCACGTTCGTCCGGTGGTACGGGGAGACGCGGCTCTTCCTCCTCCGCGTGTCGCCGACGCCTGTGGTGCTCAAGGGACGCGACGGGTGGTTCTTCTACGCCGACGACAAGGGCCTCGACGACTACGTGTGCGAGGACCCGCTGACCGCGGACGCGCTCGCGAACTGGCGCAGCGCGCTGGTGCGGGCCACGCGGTGGCTGCGCGCCAGGCGCATCGCTTACGTGTTCCTCGTCGCTCCGGACAAGCATGTCGTCTACCCCGAGCAGATGCCAGACTCGATCGTACGAGTCGGGCCGATGTCGCGCACCGATCAGCTCTACGGAGGGCTGCAGGACACAGGCGTGCTCGTCGACGTCCGGCCGCCGCTCATCGAGCAGAAGACACGCGAGCGGGTCTACCAGAAAACGGACACGCACTGGAACGAGCGCGGCGCATTCGTCGCGTATCGCGCGATCGTGACTGCCGCGCGGGCGCAGCTGCCGGCGATTCCGCCGCCATGGGAGCGCGGCGACTTCACCGCGGTTGCTCGCGATGTGGAAGGAAAAGATCTTGCGGCGATGATGGGACTGAAGCGGGTACTGCGCGAGGAGGATCTCCGGCTCGTTCCAACGCGTCGGCGGCAGGCGGTCGTCGTCGAGCCGGCGGGTGCCGAGCCGAGCGCTGAGGAAGGGCGCCTCGTCACAGAAATTCCCGGGTCATCGCTGCCGCGCGCCGTCATCCTGCGCGACTCGTTCACGTCCCCGCTGGTTCCGTTTCTGTCAGAGCACTTCAGCCGTGCGGTCTATCTCTGGCAGAATGACTTCGACGCGCAAGCCGTTGAACAGGAGCATCCCGACATCGTCATCCAGGAGATCGTCGGGAGGCACCTGCACAACTTCATTCCTTCACCAGAGCTCGTCCCGGAGCGTTAACGCACCGTCGGATACTTGATGCCGAGCTGCTCGAGGTACGTCTTGTATTTCGTCGGATCGAAGTAGTACTTCTTCATGTCCGGCCGATACTTGTCCAGAATCTGCGCGTTCATCCACACGGCAGGCTGGTCGTTGGGGCCGATGAACGGGATGTACTTCTGGTCCTTTGTCTGGACGTTGCGGAAGTAGTCCCACGCCTGCTGCACGAGCTCCGGGCGCATCAGCATGTCGATGATCGTCATGGCCTGCACTTTGGCGCCGGCCGTCACACCCTTGTGCGCGATTGGCGTCGCCATGGCGATGGCGTTCGCCCAGTTGTGCCCCGGCAAGTTCGGGATGTTGGCCGGATAGCTGAGCGTCACGGTGGGCACGTTCCACGACACGTCACCGATGTCGTCGGACGGTCCGCCCAGGTTGTCCTCGGGGTCGATCCCGCCGCGCAGCGGCCCCAGCTTTGTCGCGAGCCCGATCTGAGGCTGCTTCAACTCTTTCTGGATACCCTTCGCGAGTGTCTGATCCGCATCGTCCCACGTCGGCAGCCCGATGCTCAGGATGTTGGCGTACATCGTCTCCGCCACGGTCTTGTTCATGTGCTGCGGCCAGGCCGAGCCGAGGATGCGCGACGTGACCTCGGTGTCGGTCATCATCGCCGCCGCTTTCGCCATGCGGTCGCCGATCTCGCGGAGCTCCTTGATGTGCTGGTAGTCGATTTCGCGGAAGTAGTACCAGTCCGCCGCATTCGGCGGGACCACGTTCGGCTGGTCGCCGCCGTTCGTGATGACATTGTGCGAGCGCTGCTGCAGGCGGAGGTGCTCGCGCCGGAAGTTCCAACCGACGTCCATCAGCTCAACCGCATCGAGCGCCGACCGTCCGCGCCAGGGCTGCGCCGCGGCGTGGGCGCTCTCACCTTTGAACATGTACTCCACCGACACGAGGCCGGAGCCGAAGCCGGCGCCCCAGCCGACGCCCAGGTTGGCGCCGACGTGCGCGAAGAGCGAGATGTCGACGTCGCGGAACATCCCGGCGCGAATGAAATACGCCTTCGCGCCGACGAGCTCCTCGGCGACGCCGGGCCAGAGCTTCAGCGTTCCCGGCAGGTGCTCCCGCTCCATGATCTTCTTCACCGCCAGCGCCGCCGTGATGTTGAGCGGAACGCCGGAGTTGTGTCCCTCGCCGTGCCCCGGGGCGCCCTCGATCAACGGATCGTGATACCCGACGCCCGGCTTCTGCGACGCCTGCGGAATGTCGTCGATGTCAGAGCCGATGGCAATGACCGGCTTCCCTGTTCCCCACGTCGCCGTCCAGGCGGTGGGTATTCCGGCATAGGCACGTTCGAGCTTGAAGCCGTTCTTCTCGAGGATGCCGGTGAGGTACTTCGAGGTCTCGTACTCCTGGAACCCCAGCTCGGCGAAGCTGAAGACCTGGTCGACCATCTGCTGCGTCATGACGCGCATCGAGTCCACGTCGGCCGCCGCTTCCTTTTTCAATGCTTCGACGCGGGCGGAGCCCGGCGGCGTCGGCGCCGTCTCCACCGGCGGCGAGCTGCCCCGGCCCCGCTGGGCCGACGCGCTGACCGCCAACAAGAATGCGAATCCCACGGCTAACGTTGCGTTTTTTTTCATATCTACTTTCTTTCCACTGGCGGCGGGGCCCCACCCCCGCCGCGTACTTACGCCGATGCCTCGCTCAGGCTTCTCAGGCCCTCGCTCGGCATGGCCGCAGGCGCACTACCATTGCCTGGGCCCCGATGTCCGTCCTGAACGCGCTCGCGCGCGTGATCCCTCTTGCCTTCGCGTCGGGGCTCAACATCTACGCCACCGTCGCTGTGCTCGGCCTCTGCTCCCGTTACGGGCTCGTGAGCCTGCCGGATCAGTTCCGCGCGTTCGACCACCCGGTCATCATCGTCGTCGCGCTGGCGATGTACCTGATCGAGTTCGTCGCGGACAAAATCCCGTGGTTCGACTCAGTCTGGGACGCCGTCCACACGGTCATCCGGCCACTCGGCGGAGCGCTGGTCGCGGTCACCGCGCTCGGCGACGCTTCGCCTGCCGCGAAGACGCTCGCGGTGCTCCTCGGCGGCTCCGTCGCGATGACGACGCACGTGACGAAGGCGGGAACACGGGCGGCGGCCAATACCAGCCCGGAGCCGTTCTCCAACTGGCTCCTCAGCCTGGGCGAAGACGTGTTGGCCGTTGGCCTGTCATACGGCGCCCTTCGCCACCCGCGCGTCGCGCTGGCCATCGCCGTTGCGCTGCTGCTCGTCATCCTCGCATGCGCATCGTTGATCGTCCGTGCCGTCCGGCGCCGCTTCACCGCGTGAGGGGCCCGGCATTGCCGCACGCGCCTTTTCCACTGGCGCAGGCGCTTTCTACGGCTGCTCCGTTGTCCGGGGGGCGCCGGCCTGCTGGGCAGCGCTCCCGTAATAGATGCCGTTGAAGAACATCTTGAACGTCCCGTGCGGCTGCGCGCGCCACAGGACCTCGTTCCCGAACAGCACGACGTGGCCCTTGCCCACCGGCGCCTCGATGATCGACACCGCCTGATCCAGGTACTGCTGGCCCCATGCCCATCCGCTGCGGAGCGGTGTCGGGCTCTCGTACCAGGCAATCGGCTTCACGTTTTGCGCGGCCGCATCGGGTTGCAGACGGAACGCGGGGCTTTCGTCGTAGAAGACCATGGCGTGGGCGTCCATCCCGTACGCGAGAGGCTGGGTGTTGTCGATCCGTGCCTCCAGGATCGAGCCCGGCACGTAGTACTTCTCCCGGGGAAGCGACCGGGTGGCGCCGTTGACCGTCTCGACGAGCGCGTCGCGGACCGGCAAGCCGAGGTGATAGCCAAGCGCAGTGGACGATCCAATCGTCAGCACTGTACCGCCGTTCTCGACGAACTTCTTGAGCTCGGGAATCGTTTTCGACACCGTGACCCGACCCAGCCACCCGCGGAACTCCGCCGGGATCGAGTCCGCTGCCGGTTGCGCCCCGAAACCGCCTCCGCCGCCACCACCGCTGCCGTCGCGGCCCGGGATGCCGCCATCAACGAACACCAGCACGTCGTACTTGGCGTTCAGGTTCCCGGCGTCGAGCATTTGCGGGTAGACCACTTCGAACGGGAACTCGTACTGCTCGAACACCCAGCGCGTCCAGCCGGATGGCATCGACCCGCCGTACTGGTCCCACAGGCCGATGCGCACGGGCTTCAGCTTCATCGAGTCACCCGCCGGCTTCGCGGCCACCGCATCGAACACCAGGCCCTTGTCGGAGGCCAGCTTCTGCACAACCGGCAGCGTCGACGCCTTGGCCGTGATGAACATCGTCCCGACCGGGTAGGTCTTGCCGTTCGCCGTCACCGCGGACTTCAACCAGTACACATCCTCGTTTGCCTTCAGCAGACGATTGACGGCGATGAAGGCATCGTTGACCTGATGGTTGAGCAGGTAACCTCCACCGGCCGGCGCCTGGGCCACTCTGCCCGCCGGGAGCGGCGCCAGATCCGGGATTTTCTCGAACGGGCCGTCGAAGGCATCGAGGATGCGATCGAACTTGATCCCCATCGAGTACGCAATGTTGTATCCGGTAACGTCATACGGAGGCCGCGGCGCGCCGCCAGGATAGGGGATGTCGTCCGGATGGTCCTGCGGCTCGAACATGTCCATCACATGCGCGCGGAACGGTTGTGCGGCTTTGACCACATAGGATCCGGCAGGATACGACTTCCCCGCCACGGTGAACGGCGCCGTGGCGCGATGCACGACCACGCCGGCCTTGATAAGGATGTTGACGAACTTCGTGGCCGTCAGGAAGTCCGGCTGGTCCGACGGCACGATGAAACCGCGGGGGTCGCGCATGTTCGGATCGTGCAGGACGTTGGTATAGACCGACATCGGCGCCCCGCCGCGGCCGGCGTTGCCGCCGCCCCGCCCGCCGCGCCCGCCTTCAGGCCCGCTGGCCCGGCCGCCTGCCTGCGCCGCAATCGCTTCCTCCGCCGCTTTGATTCGCTTGGGGTGAATAGTCCACGTGTCAGTGCTGCCCTTCGCGATCGCGTTCTTCGCCATGCGGTACATGTTGAAGAGGAAATCTTCCTTGCGCTTCGACGCGATGTCGAGGATCGCGTAGTTGTTGGTGACCGAGTATTCGATCGCTTCGCGGAAATGGAACGTGCGCGGCGCGATGGGATTCGGCACGTCCGCCCGCGGCAGCTGCATGTCGAGCACGAATGGAATCTCGACCGGGGTAGGATTGCCGATCGTTTCGGTCAGGATGCCGATCTGGTTGTGAAAGTATGACGTCGTCCGGATGCCGCCGTTGAACCACGTCGAGTAGGGCGCGCCCGACCGCATGACCGCCCCCTGCTTGCCCTCCGCCGCAAGGCGCGTGTGGATCGCCGACCCGACCATGTCGATGCCGAGCGGGATGAGCGGATCGAAGTTGTAGTTGAACGGATCGCGGAAGGGCGGCGCGAACAGCACCGCGCCGGCCGGGCCGGTCTGGTGGTGGTTGTACATGATCGCGGGATACCACTCGCGATACATCATCTTGTTCGCATTGACGCTCTCGGACATGTTCATCATGTAGAAGTCGCGGTTGTCGTCGTGGCCGATGTACTTCTCGTACAGACGGGGGATCGCGTTGGTCGATCGCTTCTGCTCGTCCGCCTCGCGCATATACCAGTTCGAGACCAGCTCCATGCCGTCCGGGTTGATGAGCGTGCAGAGAATGATGTCGTCGTTGAGGATCCGCATCGTCTCCGGATCGGTTTTCGAATCGAGGCGGTAGATCGTCTCGATCAGCTGCTGGGCGCCGAGGACTTCGGTCGCGTGCAGCCCGCCGTCGATCCACACGACGGTCTTGCCGTCCTTCGCAAGCTGCCGCGCCTGGTCGTCGTTGACCTCGCCGAGCGCGAGCTTTCGGTTCATCTCCTTGTACTGCGCGAGCTTCTTGTGATTCTCAGGAGACGTGATGATCGCGGTGAGCTCGGGGCGGCCTTCCTCGGTCTTCCCGATCTCGACGACCGTCATGCGGTCGGACTGCTGACCCAGCTTCTTGACGTACTCGACATACTGGGTGTAGTTGACGAGGCGATAGTCATCGCCAACGTTCCAGCCGAACTGCTCTTTCGGCGTCGTCAGCTTTGGCGCGGCGGCCTTCTGGGCCTGCGGCGCGGCTTGCGCCATGAACAACAGCAGGGCCACGGCCGCTTTTCTTGTGGGCATGGTGAACCTCGCGGGATGATGAAAACGTCCGCGCGATGGTAACACGCCCGGCGCGCCGTCGCGTCGGCGAAGGTGGGGGCGCTGGCGAGGGCGCGAATCAGTCCCGCGACGCCATCAACACTGACGCGAAGCGGGCGACCATGCGCTGCCGTTCCTCGGGCGTCAGCTGGAACAGCGTGCGACCGAGCCCGAACAGCTCCGAGGCGGAGTGGACGGCCTTCATCAGGCCCCTGTCCGCGTGCGCCTTGGACGCGGACAGATAGTGACCGAGCTCGTGCGCCAGCGCTCGACCCATCGCTCGCGCCAGCAGGATCTCGCGCTGCAGCGGCGGCATCGACTGCACGAGCCCGACCACGCTCGAGGAGCTCTCGAGCAACGCGATCGCATTCGTGTACGAGAGGTAGATCTCCCGCTGGGGTGTCGTGGCATCGTCGAAGACGATCCACCCGAGGGGGAACTCCCGGCTGCCGCGGGCGATCGCGTGCCGCTCCTGTCCGATGATCACCTGCAGTGTCGGCGAACCGAAGGGTGATGGGACGCGGACTGGAGCGGGCGGTTCGCGCTCGCCGGGCTCGCGCTCCCAGAAGAACTGAATGCCGGTGCCGCGCCAGATGGCGTCGGCTTCACCGAGCAGCGCGACGACGAGCGCGGGAGGGACGTCCGAGTCGGTCGCGACGCGGACGACCATTGAAGGAATCGGGTTGGCCGGCGGAGCAGCGTTCGCGCCAGCGACGGTCGCGAGAACGGCGGCGACGCTCACAGCAACGATCAGCATCCTGCCCGCTATAGACGGACGGCGAGGCTGAAAGTTTGATGTGCGAAATCGTCAAGAACGGACGGTGCTAAATCTCAAAATCGCACGACACGACGTGTTCAGAAATCCCGGCGCCGAACTGTGCGATCGGCACGTGGCGCGGGTCTTTCGCATAAGTGTCGAGCGCCGACCGATCCGTGAATGTCACGCTGAGGCCAGTGTCGTACGACCG
>DASZFS010000033.1:0-12320 GCA_035939575.1 Vicinamibacterales bacterium
GGAACACCCGTTCGCGAAATCCATCGGCCTGCACCTCCTCGAGCGAGAGTCCCGTGTACTCGAGGGCAACGCGATTGGCGTAGATCGCTTTGCCGTCTGAATTCAAGACGACGATCGATTGGGCGACGGCGTCAGTCAGGCGCCGAAGCTCGGTTTCTGACTTGCGCACGTCCGCGAGGGCGTTCGTGAGCGCCTCGTGCGACCGCTGACGCTCAATCGCCAGGAGCGTCACGTGCCCGGCCGCTTCAATCAGCGCAAGGTCGTCATCGGTCGGCACACGGCACTCGGGAGAATAGACCGCGAATGTCCCGAGGACCCGGTTCTCTTTGGTCACGATCGGCTGCGACCAGCCGGCGCGTATCCCGAGCGTTAGTGCGAGTTCGCGATACTCTTCGAGCCAGATCGGCTCGTGTGCGACGTCGGGCACGATGACTCGCGTCTTGAGAGCCGCGGCGGTATTGCACAGGCCCGCGCCCGGATCGACCACCACCGAGCTAATCGCGCGCGTCCACTCTTGAGGGACCTTCGGACCGGCAATCGGCCGGAGTCTCAGCCCATCTGGATCCATCAACAGGATCGTCGTGATTGACGGCACAATCAGACGGTCGATCGACGCGCAGACGTGAGTCAGGATATCCGGGAGACTCGCGCCTTGGGTGATCATGCGGAGTGTTTCCATCTCCGCCGCGTAGAGCCACTCCGTTCGGGTTCGCTCCCCGAGGCGGCGGCTTCGTCGGTTCGGAATCTTCGGTGCACGCATAACTCCTCGCTCAGAGAAGCGCGCAGACCGACCTCACGGGGCGCTCCCCCGCGTCGGCGTACGCTGAACATTCAGCATATGCCGGATTCTCGGCAAGCAAGCATCACGCTAACGCCCATGGATTAAACAGCTTATCCATTGGCCGGCCTTTTGCCCTCAGACAGCGGGTGCTCGTTCGCGAACCGGATGCCGAGTCCCGGAGACGGGTATGACGAGTGAATCTGAGCGACTCCCGGCGTACGGCGAGCAAATGGCCAAGTACTTCCGGCTCGCGCATGCACCGAGCCTTGTGATTCGACCTCCGTTGAAACCACACATCGCTAACACGCACTTGGTGTCAGACATTGGTTTGCCGGAGCGGACCGCGTCCATTCCGCCGGAACGAGCGTTCGTCGTCTCCATCCACCTGACGCCTGCGGCGGAGCGGGGATGCGACATCTGGGTCGACGATCGACATATTCGTATAAGGAAGTGGCGGCCTGGCGGCGTGGGCATTTACGATTTGGAATCGAATCCTCGTACGTGCAACCCCGGTCCGGTCGACTGGGTCCACTATCATGTGCCGCGCGCCACGCTCGATGCGTTTGCAGATGATGCCGAGGCGGGGAGGATCCGGACGCTCGAGTGCATTCATGGCAGCGTCGACCCAGTGTTGCATCACATGACGCAGATGATGCTGCCCTCCGTCGACTCGCCACAATCGTTCTCCGAGCTCTTTCTCGACTATTTCCGTCTTCTCTTTTGCGCGCATGTGGCCCACACCTACGCACCGTCGTTCGGCGCCCGACGCGAGTACCGTGGCGGTCTTGCGCCCTGGCAAAAGCGCCGCGCCACTGAGCTGCTCGCCGAACATCTCGACGGGTCGCTCCGCCTCGCGACCCTGGCGTTTGAATGTGGCCTGTCCGTAAGCCATTTCACGAAATCGTTCCGGCAGTCCTTTCGAACGTCGCCACACCGCTACCTGATCCTGCAGCGCGTCGAACGGGCGAAGGCTCTCCTCGAACACTCCGCTTGTCCTCTGTCGGAAGTGGCCCTTCAAACGGGGTTCGCCGATCAAGCTGCTTTCAGCCGAACATTCAGGGCCATCGTCGGACGCCCGCCGGGCGAGTGGCGAAGGCAAGCTCAGCGCCGATCTCCCACCGTCGTCGCGAGTCACAACCCTGTCAGTGGTTCAACGGTGGAAACGTGATCACGGGCGCTTGGGCTCAGACCGCCCTTCGAGCATCATCCACTCTGTGATGTAGCCCGACGCATTGATGATCGGCATCCCATTGTCGTGGCAGGCGTTGAGGAAACGAATGCCTTCCACGCTGATCAGCGTCAGCTCGCCGATGTCAACGACGACGGGGCACCGGGCGTCGTTGACCTGCGCTTTGACCTCGTCAAGGTGTTCGACGTCGAACTCGCCGATCAACTGCACGATCAGCGTGTCTCCCGAACGTCGCCGTTCAATTCTGAGAGTCATTGCTCAGGAAGAGCCAGCCCGTATTCGGAACGATGCCAGACCTTCGCTAGGTGTCCATGAGTGTTCCGAGCAACTCGCCGTACCGATCCTCCATGTCGCCCGGCTGGTTCAGTCCTCGCTTGAACAGCGCTTGGAATCGCTGCTGCGCTTCAGGCCACGTCAGCGCCGCCGTGAACGAGGTGAGGCCGTCGAGGAGCCGGTCGGCGGATGGCAGCGAAACGTCGTTGATGAGACTCTTCGCTGCCGCAATGGGGCGCCGATCGAAGCTGGCAATTCGGCGCGCGAGTCGGTCCACGAAGCCGTCCAACTCGCTGTCTGGAAGTGAGCGGTTGACGTACCCGTATCGTTCAGCAGTTTCGCCATCGAAGTCGTTCGAGCCGAGCACGATTTCGAGCGCGCGCCCCCGGCCGACGAGCGGCGGAAGGCGCTCGGTACCGCCGCCGCCGGGATGCACGCCCGATCCGACTTCCACCTGGGCCAAGGCCGTGTTCTCGCGCGACGCGAATCGCATGTCGCAGGCGAGGAGGAACTCGCTCGCTACGCCCCGGGCCCGACCTCGGATCTTCGCGATACTCACGATCGGGGACTTGGTGAGGCGAACGAAGGTATCCAGCAGCGACGGGAGGCCGGAGGGCCCGACAGTCTTCAGCAGGGTGAGGGTCCTCGCCGTGTCTTTCACCTCAAAGTGGGCGAGATAGAAGTCGGGATTCGCGCTCTCGAATACGACGACACGAAGGCTCGGGCTGGCGTCCATTCGCGCGAGCAGGTGCTGGAGGCCCTCGAACATGTCGGCATCCATGATGTTGAGAGGCGGATGATCAAACACCACTCTCCAGTACGCAGGCGTTTCCTCGATGACGCGCAAGTGCTCCGGTGATTCAGTCATGACTCATGCTCCTGGCTGCGACGTCACGCGCGATGGCGAGGCGCTGTCCTGTCCGTCATAGGCCCGCATGCGAGAGAGCGCAGCATCGCTGATGCACACTTTCATGAACAGCCTGCGTTCGAGTAACAGCCCTTGCGCGAGCGGCGTCTCGGTTGCGCTCCGGATGAGACGCTTGATGTAGGCGAGCGACTCCGGGGTGAATGACGACAGATGCCTGCCAATCTCCATCGCGCGATCGAGCGCCTTGCCGCTGACGGTTTCGTGTACCAGCCCTCTCCGTTCGGCTTCACGTGGCGAGACGGGCACGCCCATGAGGATGTGCATGAGCGCGGCTGGCATTCCGATGGTGCGTGGCAGCCTTTGCGTGCCGCCGGCACCCGGGAGGAGTCCAAAGTTCGGTTCCGGGAAACCTATCTGGTAGTCCCCATCCTCGGCGATGCGAAGATCGCAGGCGAGCGTCAATTCGAAGGCACCGGCCAGGCAAGTGCCAGAGATGGCGGCAATGACGGGTTTGGGCATGCTCTCGCACACTGAGGTGGGCCCGTCAATGAATCGCGCCTCGGGCCACTCGCGCCCCGTAGCGCGGACCGACTCCGCGAAGCGGATGAGTTCCGGTATCGAATAATGACGAACAAAATGACCGGGCGCGCCACCTGTCACGATGACGACGCGAATGTCAGCATCGCCAGCGCACTGGCTCAGTGCCTCGAAGAGCGCGTCGCTCATCTCCTGGTCGATATACACGCGTCTTGCGTTGCCGAGGGTGATGACGGCGATTCCATCGGCTACGTGTCGTGTTACGACATCGATGTTCATGCTGGACCTCACTCGAGAGCCACAGCCTAGGAGCGGTTGGCACAGCGGTTCTTGAACAATCGCGTCACATTTGTCATTTGTGCTTCTGACTGCAGACGTCGGGACCCGTTCATGCGCCGCTGATGCCAAGCCGCCGAACGTCGCGATATCGGAAACAGTCGATTAAGTGATCATTGACCATCCCGACCGCCTGCATGTGGCCGTAGATCACGGTGGATCCGACGAAGGTGAATCCGCGCCCCTTGAGATCGCGGCTGAACGCGTCGGACTCGCGCGTGGTGGCGGGAATCTGGCGCATGGTTGTCCATCGATTCTGTCGCGGCCGACCGTCCACGAATCGCCAGCAATACGCGTCGAAGCTCCCGTATTCTTCCTGCACCGCCAGAAATGCTCGAGCGTTCTTCACCGCGGCGGCGATCTTCACGCGGTTCCGGATGATCCCGGGATCAGCGGTTAGCTTCTCGATCCGAGCCGCGGAGTATCGCGCGACCTTCTCCGGGTCGAACTCGCTGAATGCACGACGGTAGCCGCTGCGCTTCTTGAGCACGATCGACCAGCTGAGTCCCGCCTGCGCGGCTTCCAGAATCAGGAACTCGAAATGCCTCCGGTCGTCGTGCGCCGGCACACCCCATTCGCGATCGTGATACTCGCGCATCAGGACATGGTCGACGTTGACCCACGAGCACCGTTTCGGTTGAGCATTCGGCATGTGCGTCGTCTCCGCGAAGCTGACAACACTTTACACATGGTGCCGCGGCGCGCGGACATCCGGAGGCCAATTCGAAGCCAGAACGACAAAAACAGCCGGATCGTTCAAGAGGGGTTCGAGACACGTGAGATGAACTCCACTCCGTTCCATCTAGAGAACACCGCCGCGTTCATACACCGGATGGCGGTTGGGGCATCGGTGGTACGGCATTCGGGCGCGACGAATTCACGGCTCTGGCCGCAGCCGCCAGGAAATGATGATGTACGAGGCCGATGAGGCGAAGCGCCAGGGTCGTCGCCGGTCACAATCACGGGATATCACTGGATATCATGTGATAGCATGAGCCATGCCTACCGGGAAGGCGCCCCTGTTCGTCCGACTGCCAAAGCAACAGATCGCCGCCCTTGATCGGTTGGCGGACCAGACGGGGCGCCCGAAGCAGCACGTACTGAGCGAGCTCCTTGCGGATCGACTAGCGTCGGGCGCCTTGCCCGTCGGCCGGGTCGAGGTTGCGAGCCCTCCGGACGTGAGCGGTGACGACGTCCTCACCTTGGAAGAAGCCGCGACGCTATTCAAGTTGTCGCCGGAAGCCATCCAGACCGCCGTCGAAAACCGTGATCTACCGGGTCGCCTCTTCGGCAAAGACTGGCGTTTCTCCAGAGTGGCGCTGCTCACTTGGCTCGCTCGCGGCGAGCGAGTAAGGCCCGGTAAACTTGATTAGCATATGAACCGACGTGGATTCCTGCTCGCTGCGGGCGCTGGCCTTGGCGTGACGGCCATCTCTCTGCCGCCTCCGATGCTCGCCAGGATGACGGGAAACGTGCTGCCAGCCGCGCACACGCCGGACCCCGCAGCCTGGTCGGACAACAGCATCACGCTGGCATGGCTCGGACACGCGACCGTCCTCATCAACTTCTACGGTGTGCGCGTGCTCACGGACCCAGCGTTGTTCCCTCGAATCGGCGTTGATGTCCGACTGACGACGGTGGGCCCGCTGCGGCTCACGGCATGCGCACTCCCAGCGGCGCAGCTTCCCGACATCGACGTCGTGCTGCTCTCGCACGCGCATTTCGACCACCTGGACACGGCATCGTTGGGAGCGCTTCGCGGTCATCCCGTCGTCGTGACGGCTCCGAAGACCGCAGATCTGGTGCCCCGTGGTCGCGTTGTGGGAGTGCATCAGATCAGGTGGAATCAGGCGGGGAACATTCGCACGCGCCGAGGCGATCTGGAAGTGCGGGCCGTCGAGGTGAAACATTGGGGCGCTCGGCTCAACCACGATGGCTATCGCGGTTACAACGGCTACGTCATTCGGCGCGAGGGGCGTGCTTTGCTGTTTGGAGGAGACACCGCGCACACGCCAGTCTTCGCGGAACATCGGCGGCACGGTCCCTACGAGGCCGCCATCATGCCGATTGGTGCCTACGATCCCTATATCTACAATCACTGCACGCCTGAGCAGGCGGTGGCGATGGCCGACGCGGCCGGGGCCCGCCTGTTCGTCCCCATCCACCACAAAACCTTTCGCCTGAGTGAGGAAGGCTTCAACGAGCCCATCGAGCGGGCCGAAGCGGCGCTGGTCAAAGAACGCGATCGTCTCGCAGTGCGTGAGGTCGGCGACACGGTCGTGATTGCCTAGGCATATTGCTATATTGAATATAGATCTTACTTTGTGTAAGATAGACTCGTGAGTCAGAGCGTCCCTGCGGCTCTGCCCAAGAAAGAACGCCTCATTCTGGAGCTTCTCAGCTCCGAAGGACCCATGTACGGTCTGCAGCTCGTCGAGCGCTCGGACGGCGCCCTTAAACGGGGCACCGTCTACGTGACCTTGGGCCGCATGGAAGCGAAGGGCGTCGTCGAATCGGAGCAGGAGCCCCTTCCTCCCGGCGGCATCGGACTTCCGCGCCGCATCTATCGTCCGACCGCGCTCGGTGAGCGGGTGCTGCGCGCGTGGACGGCGTTTGCCCGCGAGCTGGCCTGGGAGATGAAGCCATGACTGAATCCAGCAACCGCCCTCGTGTGCCCGGCACGACACTCCTAAAGATCGCGCGGCTGCTCTTCGACGAGTCTCTGCTCTCGGCCGCCGTTCAGCCGACGATCTCAGATCTCCAGCGCGAGGTTGCCGATGCGGGCTCGAGCCGCCTTAAGCGTTTGCGGGCGCAGCGGCGTGGCTACTGCGCATTCTGGACGCTCACGCTCGTTGCGCCGTTTGCGTCGTGTGCGCCAGGGGCCTCACCGGCGCGGGATGCCAGAGGAGTCGCGCGCCCTGATGCTGTGGCGCGTCTCGGCGCCGGCGCGATCGTCCTCACGCTGCTCGTCATCCTGGGTCCCGTGTTTGGCGCGTCGGTTGCCGTCGTCACGGCGGCGGGGGCACTGCTGGCGATCGTGATTCACGCGTGGTACCAGCGGCATCCGTCCGACATTCCGGCTCCGATCGAACCGCAGAGGCGCGCGCCGCAAATCAACTTCTCCTCGACAGAAGTCGCCGGCAATATTGGCGGGCTCATCTTCGCTCTCGGCAGCGTGCTCATTGTCGCCGTCGCCCTCCCCGCGCTCATCTGGTTCTTGTTCGGCAGCACGCTCGCCGCGTGTGTTCTCGCGTGGGGTCTGGTCGCGTGGCATAAGAGCCACCCGACGCGCGGCCTGCCGGAGAATCTGATTGTTCTGCGCTGACGGATCAGTGCACGAATCTTGAGGGGCGGGGCCCGGTCGCCAGGGCCTTCTCCGTCCTTGTGAACGTCGCTAGATTGAACTGCGGCTGAGCCGGCTGGTCGCCGTAGTACTGGCGAGCGCCATGCACTGGGACGCACTCGGACTCGCATATGGGGCGGCACACTCCGAGATTTGGTATCGCGCTGCTTTCCGGGGTCGTCGCCTGTTCCTCTTTTGTGTCGTGCAGTTCCAGCGCGACTTCCGTTGCAACCGCGCCTTCCTCAGCGGACCGTTGCCAGATCAGCGTCAGCACGTCCTCCACATCGTTCAGCGCAAGCGGCGGATCGGGAACGATCGACCTCTCGACCTCGCGCGATTGCACCTGGACCGTGACAACTAACGCCACCTGGCTGTCCATCATGGGCTCCCCGAACGGCCAGGGCGCCGCGTCCGTTCAGTATGTCGTTGCGGCCAATCCGGTTCCGTCGCCCCGGTCCGGCGCACTCGTGGTGGGATCCGAGAGCGTATCAATCAATCAGGCCCCGGCGCCCTGCCATTTCGCACTGAGCCGGCTGGGCGATTCGATCGACGCGGCCGGCGGCAGGCTATCGGTCGATGTCACGACACTATCCGGCTGCGCGTGGACGGCGACCGCCAGCACCGGCTGGGTCTCAGTCGTCTCGGGACAAAGCGGGTCCGCGAACGGCACGGTCGGACTGTCAATCGCCGCCAATGCCGGGACCGCTCGTGTCGGACAGGTCAACATCGCTGGATTGACCTACACGGTGTCGCAAGCGGCTCCAGCACCCGTTCCACCACCACCACCACCTCCTACTCCTCCTCCTCCACCTCCTCCTCCTCCGCCGCCGCCGCCTCCTCCGCCGCCGCCGCCTCCGCCGCCGCCGCCACCGGTGCACGTCGAAGGCACGGTTGGCGTGGTCACTGGCCTCTGCCCGAACCTTGCATTTGTCGTTCGCCTCCAGCCAGTCACAACCGACAGCTCCACGGCGTACAACAATGGGAGCTGCAAAAGCATCCAAGCTGGGGTCAGCGTTGCCGTTGACGGAACCAGCTCCGCCGGAGTCGTTCGAGCGACTCAGGTCACGATCAACAAGAACGACGATGAGTAGGCGCCGCAGCGTTGGGCTCCTCGCGCTGGCCTGCATCTGCCTCGCGCCACGCCCGGTGTCGGCACAGTCGGTCTCGGACGTGTTGACATTTCTCGTCACGAACCAGGCCGTCCAGACCGGCAGCATCGAACGCGATCAGGCCGCCGCTCAGGCCACGAGCGCCACGATCGCTCGGGCGCTGCTCGCCAATCTGGCCACGCTGCCGGTCGCGACGGCGTCGAGCGGCTTCGTCTACCGGCTGAATCCCGACCTGGGTACCGTCGAACGCGCGTCCGACACGTTCGGGCCCTTCTTCGTCGAGCGCGCAATCACAGCCGGACGTGGCCAGGCGTCGATTGGGCTGACGTTCCAGCAGTTTCACTTCACGTCGATCGGCGGCCACAATCTTCGCGACGGCTCGCTGGTAACAACGGCGAATCAGTTCGTCGATGAACCGGCGCCCTTCGACGTCGATCGACTCGCGCTCAACATCGACGCAAGCGTCGCCACGCTCTATGGCGACTTCGGAGTCTCCGATCGCCTGGAGGTCGGGTTTGCCGCACCGGTCGTGTCGCTGAATCTGGACGGTTCGCGCGTGAATACGTACCGCGCCGCTTCGTTCACGCAGGCAACGGCAGCGGCACATGCCGTCGGCCTCGCCGATCTCGTCGTTCGCGCGAAGTTCCTCGCCTACCGCGAGGAGGGCGCCGCCGTCGCCGCGGCAGTCGACCTGCGCCTGCCGACGGGGAACAGCGCGAATCTGCTCGGAGCCGGGTCGTCGTCCGCCAAGTTCTCGGCGATTGGCTCCCTGGAGACCGGCCCTGTCTCGAGTCACGTGAATCTGGGCGCGACCGTCGGCGGGCTCGCCAATGAGCTGAGCTATGGCGGCGCGGTTGGCATTGCCGCGAGCAGCCACGTTACGGTGCTAGGAGAACTGCTTGGCCGCGTGATCAGGAGCGCCGGAGGCCTCGCGACCGTCTCCCAGCCGCACCCGACGCTTCACGACGTTCAAACGCTACGCCTTGTCCCGGACGGCACCTGGTTCAACACGGTCTCGATCGTCCCAGGCCTGAAATGGAATCTCACCGGAACGTGGGTACTTGCCGCAAACGTGACGATCCCCCTGACGATGGCGGGCCTGACGGCTCCGCTAACGCCATTTGTCGGACTCGACTACGTGTTGGGGCGGTAGGTTGGAGGGGCGCGACACTGATGGCTCATCTAATCAGCATTGCGCGAAGACTCATGGCCGCGAGCAGTTGCCTCGCCCGAAGAACAAGATTCTCATGGGTTGTACAAGTTGTTTAGAATTTGAGGGCGGAGGCAACTGCACGCGACCATGAGTCTTCGGCCCGCCTCAGAGTCTTCGGCCCACCTCAGTGTCTTCAGCCCGTCAATGAGATGGGCTACAGACTCTTCAGCGACCGGTTTTCACGGATTGAATGACCCAGTCCGTTCCGATCTTCCGAAGCACGAACGTCCAGGTGCGGGGTTCGACACGCGCTTCCCGGCTGCCCACCTTCGGCACGAAACTCGCGGTCCCGTGACAGGTCGCACCTCCGGCACTCCCGCGCACTCGAATGTCGCACTCGTTGAACGAGAGAATCTGCGATTCGAGGCTGTCGAATGCACGACTCAGGGCCGGCTCGTTGACATTCGGCCAGACCTCGCGAGCGGATCGCGCATCCAAGACCTGATACGCCGAGCGATAGCGCTGCAACACCCTCTGGATCAGCGTCTCGTCATCGTTAGTCGCCGGTGCGGCCGGAGCACGAACGGCGGCCGGGCCGTCGTTCGCGGGCGCCACGTCATTGGAACCGGCATCCGAAGGCGCGCGGTCCGCCGGACTGGCAGTCAGTGCCGCCGAAGCCGGCCCAACAGTGTCGGCCGCAGGGGGTGCCGGCGAGTTGGGGAGCTCTGTCGGTTGGCCAGCTTCGTCGTGACGGCCCGCGAGCGTTTCGGCAGCAACGATCGCGCGGACTCGCTGCAGCTCGAGAGCGACGCTCGCCCTTGCCGAGGCGCGTTCGGGCGCCCGCCCCGCGGACTGGATGCGATCGGCGCTCGTAGACGATGGCGTGCCGTTGAGATCCGCTTCGAACGGGCGCGTTGTCGCCGGACCGGGCGGCTCTTCCGGCGGCTTGATGAGCCTCGCGATGGACACTGTCGGTCGAGACCTCAGCCCGGTCGCGTTCTCGAGCCACGATGCGCCGAGCACGATTGCGCCAAAAACGGCGGCAGCCGGCAGGAGCACATCGCGCCGATGAACATGGTTGGCGTGGTCGGGCCTCCGGCTCTTCGGAAGGGGCCCCTGAGCTTCCGGTGATTTGTGGGGTATGAATGTTTGAAGCGATTCAGGAGATTGGCCGAGCTGAATCCGGTCGCGCAGGCACTGCGCGGCGAGGAAATCGGGATCCAGCGCCAACGCGTCCTCGACGGCTTTGAGCGCCGCGGCGCGATCACCTTCCTCCAACTTTGCGCGTGCTGAGCTCAGCAGAACGCGAAGCGCTCTATACTGCTCGCATGCACTCACCGACCAACTCGGGTGCAAGAGAAGTTCCAGGCCGCTAGCTCAGCCCGGCAGCGTAAAACAATAGAGCTGGCAGCCTACGGCATTCAGCCAGTCGAGCTCTCACTCGCCGACGCGGCGCCCATGGCGCCCTTTCGATGAAGCGGCTCAGTCCAGTCTAAGATCGCGCCCACACACTGATCGTCAAACCGCTGTATGGCGGGAATGGAGACACTATCGTGGCTGAACCGACGAAGGGACCCGAGACTTGGGAATCGCTGTCAAGCGCAATGGCGCAGAAATATCGCCTCGATCCTCAAGAACTCGAAGAAGAAGTGCGGCGCGAGCTCAAGTCACGTCTCGCGAAGCAGATCGCTGAGCACATCATCCTCAAATTCCCGAAGGTCAAGCCGTAAGTCGCTAACTCTGCGCCAGGCAAACCCGGGGCTGCGCGACAGCTGACGCAATCCGTGTCGGAGCGTTCGCATTGTGCGGCGAGCGATTAGAGACCGCGACCTTGCCGGGCCACGCGGCGGCGACCTCCGGACGCTTTCCTCCGCGCCTTGTCGCTCACGAATCGATGTGCGCCTGTGACGAGGTCACGGAGCGCGTCGGCATTGACGCACGACAGCCGGACGAGAACACACGGATAGTTCAGATAGTGTTGCTTCAGGTAGTACGTGGCCGGGTCATCCTCCACGAGCGCGTCCCGGTCGGCGAAGTCCATCATCACCACGAGCGTGTCGGGCTCGGCGGACTTGTGGGATGCGATGCACACGAACATCCTGCCCCGCACCTTCAACGCGGGCTGCCCCCACGCCGTCGTCACTTCCACGTCAGGCAAGGCGCGGCCGATCGACTCGACCGCCTTGAACGTCACACCAGCCCCAAGTCGAGTGCCGCCGCGTTCGGAAACACGCGCGCGATCCGCGCGTTGTCGAGCGAATACATGCGCCGGAAAAGGCCGCCGAGCATGCCGCGATACTCGGTGAGCACCGGAAAATCCCGATTCTGATTGAGCGTCTTCGCCGTGATCGCCACTTCTTCACCCACGATACGGCCGCCGTGCACGGCGCCGCCGAGGATCCAATGCACGCTCCCGTGCCCGTGATCGGTGCCGTGCGTGCCGTTCTCACGGAACGTGCGTCCGAACTCCGAGAGCACGAAGACGACGGTGTGATTCCAGGCCGGGCCCATCTGGTCGGCGAATCCGGCGAGACCCTGGCCGAGGCTCGTCAGGAGATTGGCCAGCTGCCCCTGAGCGTTCCCTTGATTGACGTGCGTGTCCCACCCGCCCACATCGATGAACCCGATATTGAACTTCTCCTTCATGAGCCCCGCCATGCGGCGCGCCTCGAGCTCGAACCCCTTCGCGGTCAAGGCGTTGCGATTCGCGGCCTGCATCTCCCCCGCCATG
>DASZFS010000034.1:0-3522 GCA_035939575.1 Vicinamibacterales bacterium
TCGAAGCAGCCGTCGGTCGACGTCTACACCTATAACGCTGATCACGGCTTCCAGTGCGACGAACGCGATAGCTTTGCCCCCGAAGCAGCTCAAATCGCTTGGGGCCGCACCCTGCGCTTCATCGACAGCCATATGTAAGATAGACGTCCCTTCTCCTCGCCAATGAGACCGCTTTGTAGGCGCCTGCGCTGTCGTGGCCGCCATCGCGGTCGTCGCGGGCGTCGGCTACGTCACGGCCGAGCGCGACTCCTCGCGATCTTCCTTGAGGCAAAACTCGCGTGAAGTGAACGGCTAAATCGCGGTTCGGCCGCCATCGACGGCGACGATCGCTCCGGTCATGTAGCTGGCACGGGGTGAGGCCAGGAATGCCACGACCTCGGCGATCTCCGCAGGGTCGGCCGCGCGCTTCATGGCCGTGGTGGCCCCCAGCGAGTCGAAGAGTTCCCGCGCCTCTGGCCGGGTATAGATCGGGCCAGGCGCGACTGCATTGACCCGGACGCCGCGCGGGCTGTACTCCGCCGCCCATGACTGAGTGAAGGACGCCAAGGCCGCTTTGGTGGCCCCGTACGCCGCGCCGCCGGAGAGACCGAGGCGGCCGGCCATGCTGCTGATGTTGATGATGCTTCCGGTCCCACGCGCCGCCATGCCCGGCGCGAACGACGCGACGAGAAAGAAGGGCGCCCTGACGTTGGCGGCGAACAACGCATCGAAGGACGCGATCTCAAAAGTCTCGGTGGGTCCCCACTTCGCGAACCCGGCGTTGTTGACCAGGATGTCGATGTCGCCAACCTCCTTGGCGAGACGAGTGACGCTCGCCGCGTCGTTCAGGTCGGCCGCGACGAAGTGGGCGCTACCGCCCCGCGATTGGATCTCCTGCACGGTCTGGGCACCGCGCGTCGCGTCGCGGCCGTGTACCGCGACATCGGCACCATCCCGCGCGAGTTGAAGGGCGATCGCACGGCCGAGGCCGGACGTGGCGCCCGTGACAAGCGCCTTTAGGCCTTGGAGATCCCGTCGTTGAGTCGTCATCATCCCCTCCGTTAGAGCCGCGCCCGGCCGTTATGCTGATGGCTCTGAGTTGGCAAACACGAGGTGCCGGGACCTTAGGCGCGCGCTCTCGTCAACGGAGCCATCACGACACGATTGCGGAGCGGAAGATCGCCCCGCGTGTTCGGCTCCAGCAGCGGTTGCCTCATGTCGTTCTGCGCCACGTCCTTAGCCGACCCGGACGACGATTTTTCCGAGCTGGCTGCCCGCCTCCATGAAGCGGTGTGCGTCGACAATGTCGTCGAACGCGAACGTGCGGGTGATCACGGGCGAAAGCGATCCATCCGCGAGTCCGTCAGTCACGAACTGTTTGAGCGCGGCGAGATGGACATCGTCCGCGGAATAGGCCGTGAAGTTGAGACCGCGAATGGTGAGATTGCGCGCGAGCATCGGGAAGGGTGGCACGACCGTCGGCTCGTGGCTAAACGCTCCGTACAGAATCAGCAGGCCGCCCTTGGCCGTGGCCTCCACGAGCTTCGCGAAGGTCGGACCGCCGACGGGATCAAACACCAACCCTGCGCCGTTCCCATCAGTGAGACGCGTGATCTCGCTCACCACGTCCTGCTCGTCGGTCGCGACGACTGCCGCCGCTCCTTGCGCGCGAAGCTCGTTGGCCTTCGCCGACGTGCGAGTGAGCGCAATCGGCCTGGCGCCGATCCGGTTGGCAATCTGAATCGCCGCCAGCCCGACGCTGCTCGACGCCGCGGGCACCAGAACCGTCTGGCCGGCGACAAGCTTCCCGACGGCCACGAGTCCCGCCCAGGCGGTTCCAAACGACGCCCAGGTGGCCGCCGCCTGTTCGAAGCTCACGGCATCTGGGATCTTGACTAAGGAGCGAGCTGGCGCGAGCGAACGCTCTGCGTAGAGGCCATATCGGCTTGGCGCGTAGGCCGGAACGAGCGCGACGCGATCCCCGATCGCGAATCCCGTCACGTTCGCGCCGATCGCGTCGATCTCGCCCGCAGCTTCCCAGCCGATTTTCGTCGGCAGGGAGGGTTTAGCAGGCGAGCGACCCGAGCGCAGCGTGATTTCGGTCCGATTCATGCCAATCGCGCGGATGCGTAGGCGTACCTCGCCCCCGCCGGGCTGTTCGGTCTCGACGTCTTCGATGCGGAGCACTTCTGGTCCTCCGAAATCATGAATACGAACGCTGCGAATCATCGGGGCTTCCTCCTTGCTGCGCGGCGCAGTTTCGAACGCCTTCCCCACGTTCAGGGCTGTGGCTGCAAGAACAAATCGTTGAACGGAGTGACGAGCATCCCTTCATTCGGTCCGGGATTGGCGGTCTCTAGGCGTGCCCGAGCAGCTGAATGAACGACGCGGTCGGTCGCCAATCATCCGGCGCATGTCGCACCGAGGCCGGGTCGAGATTGAGGAGGCCCACCAAGACTTCGCCGACAATGCGCGCGCCAACCGGCCCGAGCCGATTGCCACCGCACCGAATGTCGGCCTCCCGTTGGATGTAGTACCAGAGCGGCGTCTCACCGCGCCAACCAACCCTCGCCGCGCCGATTTCGTCACGAGACAACGGTGTTTCATCGAGACGACGCGCGACTGCCTCTCCCGACGGAAGCCCGACGCCTTGACCGCGCTCGAGATCGCGGACGGCAAGGGAGTGGAACTCTTCGACATGGGCCTCACCCGTCAATGCGACCGGAAGCGCGATGAGCGCACCGACCAGACGGCCATCGATCTTCTTGGCGCGGGCTGCCGGCGGTCGGCCGTTCGCATCGAAGAAGAGCGTCCAGTCGACACGGTGATTGCGCGACACGGGTCGAAATCCGAGCAGGTCTGGAAAGATCGCCGTCGGCGCGCTCGCGCTGTTCAGCGTGTAAAGGTGACGAATCTGCGAGTGCCCATAGCGATACGCCGCATCGGCGAACTCCAGGGGGATGAAGGGTTCGTGCGCCGGACGATAGAAGCTGGGGCCCTTGTCCAACAGGCTTCGCACCAGGTCGGCACCCACTAGGGTGGGGAGAAACTCCCGTAGGACCACCGTTTGATAGTGCCACCGAAGCTGTCGGGCTGCGCTTTCAAATACAGTGGACTCTGGTGTGCCCTCCGATCGGACACGATCAACGAATCTGTTGTGGGCGTGGACGAACGCGAGGTGCATCTGCGACATGAGGACGTGCGAATCGTTCCGCGGGTCGCCGATGATCGCCGTGCCCTCGTCGTTGCGTAACACGTCTCGTCCGTCCGCTCCCGCGAGGAGCTTTGCCGGATCGTTCCGTTGAAACAAGTAGGGATGTCCAACCGGTCCATCGCCATACAGACATTCAAGGTTCAGTTGCGGCGATCGCGCGTTCCTGAGCTGTGCCGGGTCGACGTGCGACTGGAGAGCGGAGCGATCGGCCGTGATGTCATGCGCCACGAATTGGCCGAAGAACGGCCAGCCGGCCGCTTCCGTTCCGAGAGACGCCTCATCGTCCTCTGCATCGCCGCAGTCGCAGAGCCCGCCGGCTCGGCCAAGGG
>DASZFS010000035.1:0-4951 GCA_035939575.1 Vicinamibacterales bacterium
GGCCGGACGGCTACAGGCGAGGGCGCAGATCGCGGCATCGATTCTGTCCTTCATCTACGGCTCACTTTTGCGGCTCCTGGCGCGAGCCGGGCTCGGAGCTGTGTGGCCCGGAAGGCGGTGCTGATTCCGCGACCTCACACACTGCGTCGCCGCCGACCCTCGACCGAGTACAAGCCGCTTGACAGCCAAACACCGTACACAGTACGGTCTTTACATGACGAGCACTGACCTGGCCCCCGTGGCCGATGACATGAGCGCGTTCATCATCGCCGGAGCGGTCAGCTCGAACCCAGGGCGATATGAGCGCGAGACGGAGGGCCGCACGCCGGCCCAGGGCGTCCAGGACGGCGTCGATGCCGAGGCGCTCGGGTACCGGCGCGTGTGGCTGTCGGAGCGATGGGACATCAAGCAGGCGGATGTGATCCTCTCGGCGATTGGCGCGCGGACGACGCGGCTCGAGATCGGGACGGGGATCGTGGTGCCGAGCACGCGGCACGCGTGGTCGACGGCGGCGCTCGGTGCGACGTTCCACGCCGTGCACGGTGAGCGGTTCATCCTCGGGCTTGGGCGCGGTGAGAAGGGTGCGTTCAAGGGGATGGGGATCAAGGTCACGACGTTTGAGGCGATGGCCGACTACATCGACATCTACCGGCGGCTGTGGGCCGGAGAGGCCGTCAACTACGACGGGCCGGCGGGACGGTTCGAGCATCTGAAATTCGCGGAGACCTACCAAGGGCGCCCGCCGGAGATCTGGCTGGCCGGGTTCGCGCACGAGGCGGGCGCGCGGCTGCTCGCCGAGTCACGGTTGGATGGAGTGATCCTGCCACCGATCGTCACGCCGGTGATGGTTGCCGCGGCGAAGGAGCGCATTCGTGTGGCGTGCGAGCGCGTCGATCGCGACCCGAGCGAGATCAGGGTCGTGGTGCCGGTGGTGACCGCGCCGGACATGGATGAGGTCGAGGCGATGTCGATCAGCGCCGGCCGCTTGGTGACCTATCTGCAGTACCCGTATTACGGTGACGCGCTCGCGACTGCGAACGGCTGGGATCTCGGTCCGGTCAACGAGATGCGCAACCACCCGCAGTTCCAGGGGCTCACGCGCGCGGCGGACCTGACCTTCCACCGGCACGAGATGCTAGGCCCGGCCTCGCTGCTGCCGCGAGAATGGATCTTCGACAGCTGCGCGATCGGGACGGTCGATGAGTGCGTGACCAACCTGGTGCGCTTCATCGATGCCGGGGCGGACGAGATCGCCACGTACGGCAGCACTCCTCGTCAGAACGCGAAGCTGATCGCAGCCTGGCGTGAGAGGAAGAGGCTGAACGGTGCGTGAACGCGCGTCGGGCGGCCGCTACGTCCGTGCCGCCTAGGATGCGCGGATGGGAAAACGCGGCATCCAACCCCGATACACCCAGGCCGAGATCGTCGCCGCCGCGATCGAGCTCATCGACCGAGACCCCGGAACCGAGCTGACGATCCGGGCTCTTGCCCAGCATCTCGGTTTGGGCACGATGAGCCTCTACGGCTACTTCCCCAATAAGGACGAACTTCTCGAAGCGATCGCCGCATCCCTGTTCGAATCACTCGACGGGGCCGACCACCGCGACGCGCCATGGCAGGACCGCCTCCGCGAACAGGCGCTGACGATTCACGAAGTCGTCGTGCGCCATCCCAACGTCGGCCGAATCCTGCGGGCGCACGCAACCCCGCACCCCACGCTGTTCCGCGTCCGCGAGCAGATGGTCAGTGTGCTCACCGAAGCGGGCTTCGAACTCCCCGCCGCCCTCGAAGCAATGGGAATCATCGCCAGCTATGCGCAAGGGTTCGCCTCCGTCCAAGCCGCCACACTCGACAGCGAGCCACTCAAGGACCGGATCCGCCAACTGCCCGCCGACGAGTTCCCGCTGTTGAACGCGGGCATCGAGCACTACCCCAACCACATCTCCGATGCCTCGTTTCGGCACGGACTGGACCTGCTCATCTCCGGCTTCCGCGCCGAGCTCGCCAATGGTAGTCGGCCCACACCGCCGTAAACGACCGGCCGTCGGAAAGCTACATGAAGGACAGCTGAAGCTGCGTTGCGGCACAACGAATTTGCAGAAGACACGAGGGTAGGACCAATGACCGAGAACGATATCGTCAACCCTTATGCCGCTGGCCGCGCGAGTGCGGCAAACCAGCGGTTAATGGCGTACTGTGGCGTGGCCAGTTTGGTAGTCCTGCTGGTCGGTATGCGGGCCATCGCCGGCTTCGTCCCTCCGCCGGGACCTAACCAGACGCTCGAACAAATCGTCGCGGTATACACCGACCACGGTGTGCGGATCAGATTCGGCCTGATTGTCGCCTGCGCCGGCGTCACACTTCTGGGGCCGTGGACGGCAGCCATCGCCATCCAAATGCGGCGCATCGAAGGCGAATTCGCGCCGTTGGCGGTGACACAGGCAATGCTCGGCGCGGTTCTCATTATCGAGTTCTACGTACCGACCGTCATGTGGATGGCCGCCGCCTTCCGGCCCGAGGTCGATCCCGGCTTCACCTACCGCCTACACGATCTCGCATCCATAACTTTCGTCTCGCTGCCATTCAGCGCCGCGCTGCAGGCGGTTCTTCTGGCCATCGCGATCTTGCAGGACAAGCACGATCAACCAGTGTTCCCGCGCTGGCTGGGCTATTTGAGCGTGTGGGCGGCAATCAGCTTTCTGCCAGGCGCCTTTAACTGTCTGGCCAAGACAGGCGTCATCGCCTGGAATGGTGTGCTGGCCTGGTGGCTTGGTTTGACCGCCTTCGGTATCTGGATCCTTGCTGTTTCGTTCTGCCTTCTGCGCGACGCGATCCCGCACCAGGAAGCTACATACGCGCAGGCCCGTACGTAAGCCGATGCTGTCGGCCACCGCGTCAAACTACCAAGCGCAGGTTGTTTTATACCGGCGCGCGATAATCGAGCATGGCCTCGAAGCATCCATCGGCCCGCACCATCACCGTCGAGGAGTACCGGGAGCTGTTGGCACGGCGCCTGCAGGCAGACGGCATCGTCGACCGCGACGCGGCTGAGCACGCTGAGCTGGTGTTCAACCTGACCAGACTGCAGCACCGACTTTTCCGCGATTTCGAGGCCCTGCACCGGCGACGTGGATGGACATGGGCCGGCTTTCGCATCATGAACGTCTTGTGGGCCGTCGGCGCCGCCGAACTACGCGATGTCGCACGACTATCGGGGGCCTCGCGCGCGGCCGTCTCCAGTGCGCTGAACACCCTCGAGCGTGACGGTCTGGTATCGCGGATCCGCGACAGCGCCGACCGCCGACTGGTCCGGCTCCAGCTGACCGAACACGGTCGTTCGGCGCTTCACGAGGCGATGCGCGAGCAGGCCGGCCGCGAGCGTGAGTGGCTGGTGGCGCTGGCCCCCGCTGAACAGCAGCAGCTGAGCATGCTTCTCGCCGCGCTGGCCGATCAAAAAGTGCCATGAACCGAACATCCTTGCTTTGGCGCGTTCTGTCAGCACCACCGTCGATCCTTCAAGGTCGCGCGGGAGCAAGCGTTGCGGAGACGATTCGGTCGATGGCCCGCATCGTCCGTTGGGTCCGCTGCTCGTCGGAATAAAAGCCGATATCCATTGCCAGGCCCCACAGCAGGTCCATGCAGACCTGGGTGGTGGCCTCGGTGTCCATCTCGGTGTCGATCTCACCGGCGTGCAAAGCAGTGGCGAGCAGGTTGCCGACGTATTGACGCACCGAATCGATTGGCAGCAGCGCCTTCTCACGAAGCTCCGGGTGGGTGATCGCATCGACGGTGGATATTACGAAGAACCGGACGAACGTCTCGTCGGTCTGGCTGAATGCGACAGCGCTTTCGAACACCGCCATGACGCGACGGTGGACAGAGCCGGTCACATTCTTGGCGTCGTCGAGGATTTGGCCGGCCACGACAGCCTGGACCGACGCCAGCGCGGCGCCGTAGAGCTCAATTTTGCTTGCGTAGTAGTTCGCGATCGCGTTGCGGGTGATTCCCGCGTCCTCGGCGATCTGTTTGAGGCTCGCCCGCTCGTAACCGGTTGAGGCAAACACCTGCCGGGCGCTGTGCAGGATCTTGAGCCGCGTCTCGGCGCCGTCGGCTCCCAACGGGCGGCCCGGCCGACGGCGGGTGACGGGAGAGCTCACCGGAAAGACTCTACGAGTCAGGCGTGCCATGCCGCATGACGGCGCCCCGCTCATCGTCGCGTAGGCGCCGACGTATTTCTTGGCCCTTACGGCAGGCCGTTGGTGCCGATGTCAAGCAAACGCGCGACCAGTTCATCAGGCACGGAGAGAAACGGCGAGTGATCCCCGCCCAGGTCGAAGAGGCGGGCTTCGGCCGCCGCGCTCATTTTCTGCTGGAACCACCACGGCATCACGCGATCGTGACGCCCGCCCAAATATGCCTTCGGCACTGATCCGAAGCCCTCGCTGGTGATTCGTAGCGGCGCGGTTACCAGACCCAGCGGCTCGGGACACAGTTGGGCGGCGGCCCACTCGGCGTCCCGGGGGTCACAACAGTTGTAGAACCCCTCAATGACAAGCTCGGGCGCCACTGCGAACGTGCTGCCGTCTTCTGAGAAGGTGAGCGCTCCCGGGCGCATGAATAACCAGTCGTCGCCGATGCTCTGCATCTTCGGTAGCGCCGCCTCGCCGTCCTCGACAAGCAGCGCATTGACCAGCACAAGACCCGCGACGGCGTCGGGCCTTCGCTCCACGAACTGGCTGACGATTACTCCGCCGAGGCTGTGACCGACCAGCACAACCGGGGGCTCGGCATTGTCCACCGCCGCGGCAACAGTGGCGAGGTACGCCGAGAGTTCGGGCCGGTCCCCTCGGCCGCGCCCCGGAAGGTCGACAGCCTCCACCGCATGGCCCGTGCTAAGCGGACCAACAATGCGCTTCCAGCACCATGCACCGTGGAACCCACCGTGGACGAG
>DASZFS010000036.1:0-20436 GCA_035939575.1 Vicinamibacterales bacterium
GCGGACACTCCGCGCACTTGATTCGGGGTTTTTCGCAGATGCCCCGCACCCACTCGTTGGCGCACGCGGGTGCGTAGCCGGACTTCCCTGTTTTCCGGCTCTCGAATCGACGTGGATACACGTCCTCGCGTCCGCGAAAGAGCGATCGGAATAGTGCGATCTTTTCGTCAGACGAAGAGAACTGATGAACGAGACCTGGACTCTGATCCACGGAATTCACTCGCCTTGGACCTCGCGGCGATGATGTCATCGCCCGGACGACGCGATCAACCGATCAATCGTCAGCTTCGTGAATCAGTGTCCGACCGCGCAGTCGGGTAGCGTGGAGGGTAGCACTTTGCCTGCAAAAAGCGGGCGGGATAGACCAGTCGCGAGGGACGGAGGCGAGAAATCTCGAACGATTCTGGATGAGGGCCGGATTTGAAGCACCGAGCACTCGGTTCCGACCCTCGACGCCGAACGAGGAACCGAGTGACCTGGCAGCCTGGATTCTGCAGGTTTTCTTTGGAATTGGTCGGGGCGAGAGGATTTGAACCTCCGACCCCTCGGTCCCGAACCGAGTGCTCTACCAGGCTGAGCCACGCCCCGACCGGGCGAAACCTCATCTTACTCCAGGTCGTCCCCGCGGTCGACCGCCTACTTCAATTCGGTGATGATCGCGCGCGGCTGCCCTTTCGCGATCGCCTCCGTGTGCGCCCGGTCGCGCGTGTTGAAGCGCACGGTACCCGCCGTAAACTCGTTCATCGTGCTCTGCCCGTCCGGCGTCGTCGACGTCAACGCGCCGTCCGCGACGTACGTGACCACCACGTCTTTGTCGTGAAAGTGCATGGGGCTTGGCTGCCCCGCGCGCCACGAGTAGTCCCAGACGATGACGCGATCGTTCTCGAGGATCTTCCTGACCCCTGGACGCGGAAACGCGTTGGGATAGCCAGACGTGTTCTCGAGTGCGGGCACGCGCCGGTCCTTGAGCACGATGAACACCCCGCGCCCGCCAACCGACGCCGGGTTGTACGCCGCGTCGCCAAGCCGCGACAGCGAGACCCAGACAGCGTCGCCCGCATGCGGCGGCGGCCCCGCCGGCGCGGCGCCCGCGGATTGAAGCCACACGGTCACGCGCTCGTTGTCGACGATCGGCCGCTCGCCCTCCGCACCGCCGCCCACGACGATCGTGACGTCGCTCTTCGTCGCCAGCGCACCGTCATTCGCCGTCGCGCGCAGGACGTACGTGCCCGGGGCGGAAAACCGCGCATCGACAGAGGCACGCCCGTCCACGACGGAAAGCGCCCCCGTCGCGTCGAACGTCACCTTTGCCGGTCCGCGCAGCTGCATCCAACTGACGGTCAGGCCGCGGGGCCGCGGCGCGACCGACGCATTGGCCTGCGCCTGGATCCTCGTGGCATCACTGACCGATGCCCGCTCCACCACCGGCCGCGGCTTCGGCAGCCCATCGTCGGTCACCGTCGTGACGAGCGTGACCGGGCGCGAGACGCTGACCGTCTGCACGGGCGCGATCGTAATCGCCGGCGGCCGGTTCGGATCGTCGTCGCCCGGATTGAGGTTGCCTCGAGTCATCACGATACGCTCCGTGATTTCCTCGACCGGCATCAGCTCGCCGTAGGCTTTCTCGGTTCGCCCGTTCGCTTTGATCGTCCAGGTCACGACCTGCTTGCCGAAGTCGCTCGGCACGCGCACGCGATAGACCCAACCCTGCCGCCGCGGCAGGAAGAACGTCGGCTGACCTCGATCCGGTCCGCCGGGCTCCACCAGGTTGTCCGGCCCGGCCGGGACCGCGAGCTCTTCCTGCCAGTTCCGGTTGAAGTACCCGAACACCATGTCGAAGCTGCCGTCCTTGTTTCGGATCCAGCCTTCGAAATACGGCACGACGTCCTGACCGGACGCAAACTTGGTCTGCGGAATCGCCGTAGGCAGCTGTTGGGCGAACACCGGCGACGCCAGCAGCACGGCGATCGACAACACCACCTTATTCATGCGTGGCCTTCTTGCGCGCGTCGACGCGCTGCTGGTAGTCGGCTTCGTCGAGATAGAACAGGCTGACCCATGCAAAGCTCATCTCGTCGATCGTCCGCTGGCCGTAGCCGACCCAGTTCCGCGGGTTGGGGTTGTACTTGTTGGCGGCCGTGTTGTCGTGCCACGCGGTGATGTGAATGATCGTCCCCGCCGGCAGCAGGGGCTGAACGTCGTCCGCGTACGGATACGTGATGTGCCAGCCGAACTGGTAGTTGCTCACGCAGTTCAATGTCTCGGTCCGCGCCGGCCCCGGCCTCGCGGAGTCGGCACGAATATCGGGATAGATCGCCTCCATGCACATGGCCTTCCCGCGGTTGTGCATGTGCGGCTGGAACGCGGAGACGACGGCCGGCTTCGGCAGGCGGAAATAACCGTCGGTCCTCGAGATCTCTCCCGGCGGGATGTCGAGATCGTTGTTGTCGCCCATGTGCTGCGTGAACGCGACGTACTTCGGGACGACGCCTTTCGGCAGGAGCTTGAATCCAATCGAGACGTTGACGAGCGCGCGCTCGCCGTTCGGGTGCAGGTGGAGGTTGAAGTGAATCTTCGACCCCGCCTTGATTAACCGACCCGATCCCTCCGGGAAGATGTCGCCATTCTTGCCAAGCGCGTACTCGTTGAAGAACAGACCGACCGGATCCGCCTCCTCGTCCTCGATCATGTTCGCGGTCGCGTGGTGGACCACCTTGAAGCTGTACGGCTCGGGCTTGGTTTCCACGGCGCTGATGTACATGTCTTCCTTGAAGCCCGGGTCGACGTCCGCATCGTAGAACTCGTCCGGGCCGGTAGCCGGGAGCTCGTACGGCTTGGGCAGCGACACGATGATGTCGGGCTTGCCGATATGCCACTTGTCGACATCGGTGAACTGACGCGGCGCCGGCATCTCCGCCAGATTGCCAGACGGTGCGCCCTGATCGACCCACCTGCCGATGGTCGCGATCTCCTGGTCCGTGAGCGACGGATCGTCCTTGAACTTCGTGATGCCGATATGCCGATCGATGTACCAGGGTGGCATCTCGCGAGCCGTGACCTTCTGCTTGATCGAGCGCGCCCAGGGCCGGACATCCTGGTACGTCAGCAGGGACATCGGCGCGATCGCACCCGGCCGATGGCAGTTCTGGCAGGAACGCTGAAGGATCGGCGCAATATCGGTCGCGAAGCTCACGGGCGCGGCGCCCCCCTGCTGCGCGAGCGCGCCCTGGGGAAAGAGACAATAGAGACAACAGAGACCGACGAGAGCAAACGCAAGAACCACACGTGTCATGGTGACCCTCCGCGACGCTGAGTCGAGTCTAGTTGGGCAACCTGAACGCCACCAATTCGCCGGGATAGATGCCGCCGCTGATCGCAACCACGATGTACTGCTTGCCGTTGGCCAGGTAGGTCATCGGCGACCCGCTCTGTGGCGCGGCCATGTAGACGGCGCCCACTTCCTTCCCCGTCGCCTTGTCATACGCGCGCAGCATCGCGCCGCGTCCCGCGGGCGTCGTCGTCACGCGCGGATCGCCCGCGACGACGAGCGTCTTCGTGACGAGCGTCCCGACGTTGCCGGACTGGCCGGTTCGCGGGATGTTCCGCCCCTTGAGCAGCGGGTGATTCCGCACGTTGTCCGGTGTCTCGCCGTGCGGCACCTGCCATGCGATCTCGCCCTTGTCGAGATCGATGGCGCTGATCCGTCCGTAGGGCGGCTTGATCAACGGCAGCCCCTGCACGCTCAGCCCGCCTCCGCCGCCTTCGGCCGCCGGCGCCGGCGTTCGTGCCGCAGCGCGCTCGGTCGCCGATGCGTCCGCTCCGGCGCCACCCCCCGATCCCAGCGTCGTGCGCATGCCGCTCGTGGCGGATCCCTGCACGTAGTTCAGGTCGATCTTGGGGTCCGCAGGCGGCACCAGCCCGAGCGGAGTGGCGCCGGACTGTGAGTGCACATAGAGAATGTGCGTATCGGGATCATACGAGCCTCCGGGCCAGTTGCTCGCGAAAGCGCCCATGAGCGTCGCCAGGGGGCCGCCGATCTTGCTCACGACCGGCGGCGTGAAGATCGGGCCGATCTTGTACTTGGCCACCTGCGCGACCGCCTCCGCGCGCAGCTCGGGCGTGAAATCGATCAGATCGTCAATCGCCACACCCTGTCGATCGTAGGCCGGCGGTTTCGTCGGAAATGGCTGCGTGGGCGCGTACCACTCGCCCGGCACATCCCCCTTGGCGACGGGGCGTTCCTCCATGGGCCAGATCGGCTGGCCCGTCACACGGTCGAAGACGTAGAGGAACGCCTGCTTGGTCGGCTGCGCAACCGCTTTGATGGTCCGGCCGTTCCTGGTGATGTCTATCAGAATCGGCGCGCAGGGGATGTCCATGTCCCAGATGCCATGGTGCACGAGCTGGTAATGCCACTTGCGCTGACCGGTGCTGAGGTCGACGGCCACGAGCGTCTCGCCGAACAATCCGTTTCCCGGCCTGTGCCCGCCGTAGTAGTCCCCCGTCGGGAGCTCCACGGGTAGATAGGCGATGCCCAGCTCCTCGTCGACCGAGATCTGCGCCCACACGCCGGCGTTGCCGGTGTAGGACCAGGAGTCCTTCTCCCACGAATCATTCCCGTACTCGCCCGGCGACGGTATCGTGTGGAAGATCCACAGCCGTTTGCCCGTGCGCACGTCGAAACCCCGGACGTAGCCCTTGACGTTCGTGCGGCCGCGCGGGACGCCGCCGGAGCGATGCGCTGCGCCGACGATGACGATGTTGCGAGCCACGACCGGCGTCGCATGCAGCCCGACCTCGCCGGTGATCAGATCGATCTCCTGATCGTCGTCCTTCTTGAGATCCACGACGCCCCGATCGCCGAAGCTCGCGACCGGCACGCCGGTCCTGGCATCGAGCGCCACGAGACGATAGCCAGGCGTCACGTACAGGATGCGCGCATCGGCCGCGCCGTCGCTCCAATAGGCGAGGCCGCGTCCCGACAGTTGCCGCGGCGCCGCCGCTCCGCGCGCCCCTTCCCGCTCGCTGTGCATCCACACCAGCTCGCCGGTGGTGGCGTCGAGAGCGACCACGGCGCGCCGCGTCCCGGCGGTCGAGTAGACGAGACCTCCGACCATCAACGGCGTGCTCTCGAACTGGAACTCGGGCCGGGGTCCCAGCGAGTCAGTCTTGAACCGCCACGCCACCTCGAGCTTGCCGAAATTAGCCGCGTCGATTTGATCCAGCGGCGCATAGCGCGTGTTGCCGACGTCGCCGCCGTACGTGCGCCACTCTCCGCCTTTCGCGCCCGATTGACCGGCGATCGGAACGGCCATCAGAACGACACCGACTGCGACGAGCACTCGATTCACGAGTCCTCCTCTTTTCTGTGAAAGCGTCAGTTCACCGCTTCGCGCTCCAACGTAAGCTCCTCGACCGCCGCCAACGCATGATGCGCGGTCAGATCGGGATGGAGTGGCGTGATCGACACGTATCCGTCGCGGACCGCCTGGTAGTCGGACCGATCGTGCGGTTCCCACTCGTTCTGCCCTTCTTCAATCCAATAGTATGGACGGCCCTTGGGATCGTGACGCTCGGCGACCGACGTCACGTGATTCCGCTTCGCCTGGACGGTTACACGGTATCCCTTGGGCTCGCCCCGCGGAACATTAATATTCAGAAACGTCCGCGGCGGGAGCGGCCGCCGCAGCATCGCTTCCCCCATCGCGGCCGCGGCTCGAGCGGCGTAAGTAAAATCGTAGGCGCTGCGCGTCGCGCGCAGCGACACGGCAATCGCCGGCACGCCCAGCAGCGCGCCTTCGAGCGCGCCGGATACTGTCCCCGAGTAGGTGACGTCGTCGCCCAGGTTCCAACCCTTGTTGATGCCGGAGACGACCAGGTCGGGCAGCCCCTTGAACACCTGCGTGACCGCAATGTTGACGCAGTCGGTCGGCGTGCCGTCCACCGCGAACGTCGCGTCGCCGACGGTCTCGAGCCGCAGGGGATGCCGCAGGGTGAGCGCGTGCCCGATCGCGCTTGCCTCCTCGATGGGAGCGACGATCGTAACGGCGCCAAGCCGTCTGAAGGCATCGGCCAGCGCGCTGATCCCGTCCGATCGATACCCGTCGTCATTGGTCACAAGAATGCGCGCCATGGTGAGCGTGGACGATTATAGCGAAGCGATCGACGCCCCTGTACAATCGATCCGTCCATGCCCACTATGGCCGAACTGCTCGCCGGCGAGACCCGCGAGGGCGTGCTGTATGACACGCTGCCGGACGGGCGCCTGCGATGCCTGGCCTGCGGTCACGCCTGCCCGCTCCCGGCGGGGGCCGTCGGTGTGTGCAAGGTGCGATTCAACGAGGGTGGGACCCTCCGCGTCCCCTGGGGATACGTCGGTGGCGTCCAATGCGACCCGATCGAGAAGAAGCCGTTCTTCCATGCGTACCCGGGCGCTCTGGCGTACAGCTTCGGCATGCTCGGCTGCGACCTGCACTGCGGGTACTGTCAGAACTGGGTGACCTCTCAAGCGCTGCGGGATCCGGCCGCCATCGCGCCGCCGCTCAAGACGTCCCCTGAGGCGCTCGTGCGCGACGCGCTCGCCCACCGCGCGAAGATCGTTGTGAGCACCTACAACGAGCCGCTCATCACGAGCGAATGGGCAGTCGCCGTGTTCAAGGAGGCGAAGGCCGAGGGCCTCGTGACGGCGTTCGTCTCGAACGGCAACGCCACGCCGCAGGCGCTCGACTATCTGCGGCCGTGGATCGATCTGTACAAGGTTGATCTCAAGAGCTTCGACGACCGGCGATACCGCGAGTTGGGCGGACGGCTGGCGCCGATTCTCGAGACCATCCGGCGGCTCCACGACCTGGACGTCTGGCTCGAGATCGTGACGTTGCTGATTCCGGGCTTCAATGACTCGGATGACGAGATCGACCGGTTGACCGCCTTCGTCGCGGGAGTCTCTCCCGACATCCCGTGGCACGTCACCGCATTTCACGCCGACTACAAGATGCGCAAGCCGCAGGACACGACAGCGGAGATGCTGCTTGCCGCCGCGGACATCGGGCGCCGGAACGGACTTCACTACGTCTACGCCGGCAACCTGCCCGGCGATGTTGAAGACCTCGAAAACACCCGATGCGCCGCCTGCCACGCGCGGCTCGTCGGCCGCTTCGGCTACCACGTCCAGTCGTACCGCCTCACACCCGACGGACGCTGCCCGGCGTGCGCGGCAGTCGTCCCCGGCCGCTGGAGCGCGCGCTTTGAGGGCCAGGTGACGCCGCGGCCGTTCCTTCCGGGCTCATCACGACTTACAATTCTAGGTTCCACATGAACGACGCCCTCGGACGTCCGCTCAGGAACCTGCGTCTCTCGGTTACCGACCGGTGCAACCTCCGCTGCGAGTACTGCATGCCGGAGGATGACTATGCGTGGCTGCCGCGTGAGGACGTGCTGCACTTCGAGGAGATGAGCGCGCTCGTCGACGTCTTCATGTCGCTCGGCATCGACAAGATCCGCCTCACTGGTGGCGAACCGCTCCTCCGCCGTGACACGCCCTCCCTCGTCCGCATGCTCTCAGGGAAAGCCGGCCTCGAGGACCTCGCGATGACGACCAACGGCGTGCTGCTGGCCGGCCAAGTCGACGCGCTCAAAGCGGCAGGCCTCGGGCGGATTACCGTCAGCCTCGACACGCTCCGCCCGGATCGCTTTCTCGCACTGACGCGCTTCCCGCAGCTCGACGCCGTCCGCGAGGGCATCGCCGCCGCCGCCCGTGTGTTCGGATCGCTGAAGATCGATTCGGTCGTCATGCGGGGCGTGAACGACGACGAGCTCGTCGATCTCATCGAGTACGGCAAGTCGGTACAGGGCGAGGTGCGCTTCATCGAGTACATGGATGTCGGCGGCGCCACGCGGTGGTCGGCGGACCGCGTCATGTCCCGGGCGGCGATGCTGGACGCGCTCGGCAGGCGCTACGGCGCGATCGAACGCGTCCCCGGAGCATTGTCCGCGCTATCCGCGCAATCCGCGCCCGCCGACCGGTTCCGCCTGAGCGACGGCACGATATTCGGGATAATCTCGTCGACGACCGCGCCGTTCTGCCGATCGTGCGATCGCAGCCGCCTGACCGCGGATGGGATGTGGTACCTCTGCCTGTACGCGGCGCGCGGACTCGACCTGCGCGGTCCGCTGCGTCGTGGCGCCTCGGCCGACGACCTGCGCGCGCTCCTCGCCGCCGGCTGGAGCGCTCGCGACGATCGCGGCGCCGAGCAGCGCCTGGCGCTGGGCGAGCGTCGCGCGTTCGTGCCGGTGCAGGACGTGCTCAAGCGCGACCCGCACCTCGAGATGCACACGCGCGGTGGTTAGCTGAACTTGGACAATCTTGATTTTGGGGGCGAGGCAACTGCACGCGGCCATGAGTCTTCAGCCCCCACTTTCCGACGCCTCACGCCAATCAGCGCGAGATGTGCGAGGGCACTTCGAACTTGCCCGTCAAGAGCAGCGAGACGGCCTCGAGCAGCCCCCGAACCGAGCACGGCTTGTCCAGGTAGGCTTCGTCTTCCCAGAGCGTCGACTTCTCCTTGAACAGTCGATCGCTGAACCCCGTCAGATAGAGCACCTTCACCGTCGGCTCCCGGAGCCGCAGCCGCCGCGCGAGCTCGTCGCCCATCATCTCCGGCATCATCATGTCGGTCACGAGGATGTCGAACTTGCCCAGCGTGCCTGCGACTTTCAGCGCCTCCGTGCCGTCGCCCGCCGTTGCGGTCCTGTAGCCCGCTTCGCGCAGCACCCGCTCGACGAAACGCCTGACAGGATCCTCGTCGTCAACGACAAGCGCGGTGTACGACCCTGCGTGGATGGTCGATGGCTGTTTCATGATGGCAATGACTCCAAGGCGCCCGCAGACGACGCGAGCAGCTCGCGGACGCGTCCGACGAGGGTTGAAGCATGGAACGGCTTGTGAAGGAACCCCACGTGTGAGCGCCGGCCGCCAAGGTCGAAGGAGACGTCCGCGTATCCCGAGATATAGAGCACGGCGAGCTCGGGCCGCGCCCGCATGAGCCGCTCGGCCAGCTCAGGCCCGTTCATGCCGGGCATGACCACGTCGGTGAGCAGCATGTCGATGTCGGGCTCACGGCGATCGAAGATGTCGCTCGCGACGCCGGGCGTCACGGCCTCGAGCACCTGGTAGCCGTGCCGGCGCAGCACGGTCGCGATCACTGACCGGACCGACTCTTCGTCCTCCACGAGAAGAATGGTCTCGTGCCCGCAACTTCGAACGGCCGGCGGGCCGGAGGCCTGCATCTCGCGGATTGGACGCACCGCTGGAAAATGCAGCGTGAACATCGTGCCCTTGCCCGGCGCGCTGTCCACTTCGATGGTGCCCTCGCTCTGGCGGACGATCCCGTAGACGGACGCAAGACCGAGTCCGGAGCCCTGCCCGACTTCCTTCGTGGTGAAGAACGGCTCGAAGAGATGCGCGCGCGCCTCAGGCGACATACCCACACCGGTATCGATGACCCGCAGCCGGACGTAATCCGTGGCGCGGCGCGCGACACTCCCTCCCTGGAGCTCGCCTCGACGCGGCACGCGCGCAACCTCCAGCCGGATTTCCCCGCCCGTGGGCAGCGCGTCTCTCGCGTTCAAGACCAGGTTGACGAGCGCCTGCTCGATCTGCGCGGCGTCGACGTGCACAATGGCCGGCGTCTGCGTCAGCGCGAAGGTGAGCGTGATGTCCTCCCGGATGAGCCTTCCGAGCATGACCTGCAATCCGGCGACCACCTCGTTGAGGTCGACGTCCTTGGGGCGCAGCGTCTGCCGCCGCCCGAACGCCAGCAGCTGCTGCGTCAGCGTCGCGGCGCGCTGTCCTGCCCGCTGAATCTCCTCCAGGTCCGCCCGATCGGGATCGCCCGCCGCGCGGCTGCCGAGCAGAAGCTCGGTGTACCCCAGAATCGCCGTCAGCAGGTTGTTGAAATCATGGGCGATGCCGCCGGCCAGGCGCCCCACGCTCTCGATTTTCTCCGAGTGCGCGAGCCGCTCCTCGAGCAGGCGCCGCTCCGTGATGTCGCGCGCGATGCAGAGATGGCGGTGCGCGTGCACGCGCGCCCGGTAGCTGCACTCGACCGTCCGCGTGCCAGCGGCGTGAGCCACGTGGTGCTCGCGCTTGGCTTCTCCCAGCGCCAGCAGCTCGTGCCACGCCGAGGTGACCGCTTCCTCGTCACCCGACATCAGTGTGTCCAGCGACTGCGCGCGCATGCCGTCCGCCGTCAGGCCAAAGAGGCTGCACGCCGCGGGGTTGGCCTCGACCACCAGCCGATCGTCGTCGAGGATCAGCATGGCGTCGGCGGCGTCGAAGAAGATTGCGCGAAACGGCAGCAGGTCGGCGCGCGTCATGAGGTCCTCCGGGCAGCCGCGGGACGCGGGGGCGTGTCGGTCAGGTGATGCCGCTCGAGGCGGCGATAGAGCGCGCGGCGGCTGATGCCGAGCACCCGCGCGGCGGCCATCCGGTTGCCGTTGACACGCTGGAGCACGTCGGCGATGTGGTCGCGCTCGATGGTCTCGAGCGGCGCCGCCGGCCCGGCTTCACCCGGGGCCGACTGAGAGGCCGTTGCCCGCTGCCGCGGAGTGAACGGCAACGGATCCGGCCCGAATGCGCCGACGAGCTCACGCTCCGAAATGGATGGACCATCGGCCAGCATGCACGCCCGCTCGATGACGTTCTTGAGCTCCCGCACGTTGCCGTCCCAGCGCGCCGTCTGCAGCTGACGCTCCGCTCCGGGTGTCAGCCCCTGCAGCGGCTTGCGCATCCGTCGCGAGCAGTCACGCATGATCGCTGCCGTGAGATAAGGGATGTCCTCGCGCCTGTCCCGCAGGGGCGGCAGCGCGACTTCGACGACGTTCAAGCGGTAGAAGAGGTCGCCACGGAAGCGTCCTGCGGCCACCTCAGAGCGCAGGTCCCGGTTGGTGGCCGCGACGACGGCGACGTCGACGCGTTTAGGCTGCAGCGATCCGACGCGCTGCACTTCGCCGTTCTCGAGCGCGCGCAGCAGCTTCGCCTGGACCGCGAGCGGCAGCTCGCCAATCTCGTCCAGGAACAGCGTGCCGCCCTGGGCGGCCTCGAACAGGCCAGGTTTCGCCTCGACTGCTCCCGTGAATGCGCCCCGCACGTGGCCGAAGAGCTCGCTCTCGAAGAGCGTGTCCACGACCGCCGAGCAATTGATGGTGACAAAGGGCCGCGCGCGCCGTGGACCGGCGTGATGAAACGCCCGCGCCGCCAGCTCTTTCCCCGTGCCGGTCTCGCCGCTGACCAGCGCGACCTTCGCGTGCGGCGCAAGCCGCTGAATCAAGCTGAAGACCTCCTGCATGGCGCCACTGCGACCGAGCATGCCGCAGAATTCCAGCTGGCGCGCCACCTGGCCCTCGAGCAGGGCGACCTGAACGCGGCGCTCCAGCTCGACACGGATTTCGGTGAGAACCTGCCGGAGCCGGTCGAAATCGAATGGCTTGGTCAGGTACTCGCGCGCGCCGAGCTTGATCGCTTCGACGGCGCTGTCCACGGCCGCGTAGCCGGTCATCAGGATGACCTCGCACGCAGGTACCGCCGACCGAATCTGCCGCAGCAGCTCGAGACCGTTGACGTCAGGCATCCGCAGATCGACCATCGCGAGATTGGCCGGCTTCCGGAGAAGGGTCTGCATCGCGTCAGCGGCGCTCCCGCAGGTGACGACGTCGAAGCCGGCCTTGGCGGCCAGGCGCTCCACAATTTTCAGGACCGATGGCTCATCGTCTACGACGAGCAGCAGCGGTCTGACGCCGGCGGCGGACTTGGCGGACGACATTTGAGGATTCAAGGAGGCGTGTGTGCGCTCGTGACCCGTCAGGTGTGCGGTCATGTGCATAACCGCACACCTTCAGCGTGCGGCGTCGCCTCCTCGTCTATATCGGCGGAACTCGGTCGTGGCAGCACTCTTGCCGGTGACCCGCCCCGGTGACCAACATGGGGACCGTGTTAATCGTGGACGACGAGCCAGCGGTGCGAGAGCTGATGGCGCGCTGGGTCGGCTCGCTGGGGCTGCGGTCGCAGACGGCGGCCAGCGCGGACGAGGCGCTCGAGACCCTGAAGTCGGCGCACTGTGACCTGGCAGTCATCGACGTGCACATGCCGGATCGCGACGGGTTCTGGCTCGCGTCCGAGATCGGGCGGGAGCATCCCCACACCGCCGTCGTCATCGCCACCGGCTCCACCGACGTGCGCGGCTCCCTCAACTCGACGGCGTCGATTGCTGACCTGTCGATCGCCGACTTTCTGACCAAGCCATTCCAACGGGATCGCTTTGCGCTCGCCGTCGACCGGGGCCGGCTCTGGCGGAAGCACGTTCTCGAGGAAGTCGAGTGGCAGGCGCGACTGTCGGTCGAGCTGCGGGACCGGGCAGCGCGAGTATGCGCCCTGATGCGCCAGACGTCTCCTGCCGCGGATGCCGCCGCCACGTTGGCTACGCTCGCGATGGAGCGGATGCCGGGCACCGCGGAGCACGCGGCACGCGTCGCGCGCTACGCGGCGTCGGTCAGCCACCGCCTGGGACTGGCGCCCGATCTCGTCACCGCCATCGGCGCCGCCGCACGATTCCACGATATCGGAAAAGTGGCCATGCCCGACGCGCTCCTGACCAAGCCGTCGCCGCTGACGGCCGGAGAGACCGCCGTCATGCGCCGCCATGTCGAGGTCGGCGCGCACATTCTCGATGCCAGCGAGACGCTTCGTGCCGCAGCGCCGCTCGTCCTCGCTTCCCACGAGTGGTTCGGCGGGGGCGGGTATCCGCGCCGGCTCGTGGGCGCGGCGATTCCGCTCGGCAGCCGGATCATTGCCGTCGTGGACGCATACGACGCCATCACGCAGGACCGCTCGTACCGCCATCGATCGAACTCCGCCGACGCTGTGGCGGAGCTGCTGCGCTGCGCCCCGGCGCAATTCGATCCGCACATCGTCGGCGCCTTCCTCTCGGTCCTGGCGGCCAACTAGGATCGTCCCCCTTGTGGGACCAAGTCGTCCCACATCCGAACAGTTCTCCTGGCGGGAATTACATTTCGGGACATCACAAAGTTATAGTTGTATAATCACTTAGAACGCCGAGCATGCCTGGCCCGCCCATTGCGCTCGAAGTGTGGCGATCGTTTTCCCCGTAGTTTCCGTCTAAGAGCTGAAAAGAATCATGGATATTGCCCGCCCGTCCAATGCCAGGAAAAAGCGGATCCGTCAGGCACTCTATGCCGGCGTCGGTCTGCTGGCCGTCGTCCTCGTCAGCGTCGGCCTCTCGCGTCTGAAACCCGCGGCGCCAACGGTGGAGCGTGCCGTCGTGTGGCCCGACACCGTGAAGCGCGGGCCGATGGTGCGCCAGGTGCGTGGCCTCGGCACGCTGACGCCAGAAGACATCCGGTGGATTCCGGCCACGACCCAGGGGCGGGTCGAACGCATCATCTTGCGGCCCGGCACGCCGGTCAAGGCCGACAACGTGATTCTTGAACTGAGCAACCCGACGCTCGAACAGCAGCTGCTCGATGCCGAGCTGAAGCTCGCCGCCGCCGAGGCCGGGCTCTCCAACCTGAAGGTTCAGCTGCAGAACGACCTGCTCCAGGCGCGGGCCACTGTCGCCAGCGCCGACGGTGATTACAACAAAGCTCGGATGACCGCAGAGATGAAGCTCGCGCTGTCCAAGGACAAGCTCGTCTCGGACCTCGAGCTGAAACAAGCTCAAGTCGACGCGGAGCAGCTGGACGTGCGCAACCAGATCGCCAAGGAGCAGCTCGCGACCAAGGCTGACTCGACGCAGGCGCAGCTCGCCGTGCAACAGTCCCTGGTGGACCAGGCGCGCGCCGTGCTCCTGCTCACGCGGCAGCAGAAGAACGAGTTGAAAGTGCGCGCCGGCCTCGATGGCATGTTGCAGCTCGTGCCGGTGGAAGTGGGTCAGCAGGTGGCGCCAGGCACGAACCTCGCGCGCGTTGCCAATCCGAGCCGGCTGAAGGCCGAGATCAAGATCGCGGAAACGCAGGCCAAGGACATCCAGATTGGCCAGAAAGCTGAAGTCGACACCCGCAACGGCGTCGTCCAGGGGGTCGTGGCGCGCATCGATCCGTCGGTTATCAACGGGACGCGAACGGTTGATGTCACGATGCCTGGCGAATTGCCGAAAGGTGCGGTCCCCGACCTCAGCGTCGACGGGACCATCGAGCTCGAGCGGCTGAACGACGTGGTCTTCATGGGCCGCCCTGCCTTCGGACAGGATCAGAGCGTCGTGGGCCTCTTCAGGGTCGGACCAGACGGCGTCAACGCCGAGCGCGTGCAAGTGAAGCTCGGCAAGAGCTCAGTGAACACCATCGAGGTGTTGTCGGGACTCAAGGTCGGCGATCAGGTGATTCTGTCCGACATGTCGGCGTACGACGCATACGACCGCATTCGATTGAAATAGGGGGCTCTTTCAGGGCCGCCGATCCGCGGGCCTGACGCCCCGCACCAAGGACGCAGGAGACAACCATGGCAGAGAACGGCCAGCTGATCATCAAGCTCGATGGTGTCACGAAAGTGTTTTTCACCGATGAGGTCGAAACCCACGCACTGTCGGGCATCCACATGGAGATCGGCAAGGGCGAGTACGTCGCGATTGCCGGGCCGTCTGGCTGCGGTAAGTCAACGCTGCTCTCGATTCTAGGCCTCCTCGACTCGCCAACCGAAGGGCAGTATTTCCTGAACAACCGCCCCGTCGCCGAACTTCCCGCGTCCGAGCGCGCGCGCGTGCGCAACCGGGAGATCGGATTCATCTTTCAGAGCTTTAATCTCATCGGGGATCTCACGGTCTTCGAGAACGTCGAGCTCCCGCTCACCTATCGCGGAATGAAGTCCGCGGAACGCCGGCAGCGCGCCGAGGCCGCGCTCGAGCGCGTGGGCATGGCGCACCGCGCCAAGCACTTGCCCAGTCAGCTCTCCGGCGGTCAGCAGCAGCGCGTCGCCGTGGCCCGCGCCGTGGCTGGCGAGCCGCTGATGCTGCTCGCCGACGAGCCCACCGGCAACCTCGATTCACGCAGCGGCGAAGCGGTCATGGACCTGCTTCGCGAACTGCACAAAGCCGGCGCGACGATCTGCATGGTGACGCACGATCCGCGCTACGCGCGCCACGCCGACCGCAGCATCCACCTCTTCGACGGCCGTGTCGTCGAAGAACGAATGGAAATGGCAGTCACCGAATAGATAGAACATCGAGATCTGAGGATGGAAGGATTTGAGGATGTGCGGATCCTCAGATCCTCGCATCCTCAGATCCTCCAATCGCCATGAGTGTCCTTCGCCAGGCCATCCGCACGCTCCGCAAGTCTCCCGGTTTCAGCGCCCTCGTCGTGATCGTGCTGGCCGTCGGCATCGGCGCGAATACCGCGATCTTCAGCATCGTTGACGGCGTGCTCCTCAAGCCGCTGCCATTCGCCGGCGCCGGCCGGCTGGTCGCCGTGGATACGGTCAAGAACAACGAGCCCGACGACTCGGCGTATCCGGACTTCGTCGATTGGCGCGCGCAGGTACGATCGTTCGACCGCCTGGCCGCCTACGCGACCGCAGCGGTCACGTTGACCGGAGTTGGAGACGCCGCGTCGTTGCCGTGCGCGGTCGTTTCCTCCGACCTCTTCCCAATGCTGGGCGTCCGGTCTCTCCTGGGCCGCGCGTTCACAACAGACGATGACAAACCGGGCGCCGCGCGGACCGCGGTGCTCGCCGAGTCCACGTGGACGAAGTACTTCTCGCGCGACCCGGCGATCGTCGGCCGGTCCATCGTTCTGGACGGCGACGCGTTCACCGTCATCGGCGTCATGCCGGCCAGCTTCGAGTTTCCGTTCGACGGCGAAGACCCGTCCCAGCTCTGGATCCCCATCCGTGCGTCCCGCTTCGCCTCCCAGTGGGCCGATCAGCGCGGCGCGCAGTTCCTGAAGGTAATCGGCCGGCTTCGCGACGGCGTCGACCTGCCGGCCGCGCAGGCCGATGCCACGACGGTCGCCGCGGGGATCGCCGCGCAGTATCCCGAGACCCGGAATCGCGGCGTCGTCGTGCGGCCGTTCCGGGACGTGCTCGTCAAGGATTATCGCCTCGGTCTCGTCGTGCTCCTGGCGGCGGTCGCCGCCGTCCTGTTGATCGCGTGCGCGAACATCGCCAACCTTCTCCTGGCCCGCGGTTCCACCCGCCGGCGCGAGATCGCCGTACGGATCGCGCTTGGCGCCACCCGGGGAGACATCGTCCGCCAGCTTCTGGCGGAGAGCCTCGCGCTCGCTGTGGTCGGCGGCATCGCCGGAGCGGTACTCGCCCTGTGGGGCGTCGATCTGCTCGTGCGTATCAGCCCGCTGCAGATTCCGCGACTCCATGCCGTTCGCGTCGATCGCAGCGCCCTGCTCTTCACAGCGCTGGCGTCCATGTTGACCGGCGCGCTCAGCGGGCTGGTCCCCGCGTTCCAGCTGTCGCGCGCACACCCGGGCGACGCCTTGAAGGACGGCGATCGCGGTGGCAGCGGCGCGGCAGGCACCCGCACGCGTCAGACGCTCGTCGTCGCCGAGATGGCGATCTCGCTCGTCCTGCTCGCCGCGGCGGGCCTCCTCGTGCGGAGCCTGATTGGCCTGCAGCGCGTGAGCCCTGGCTTCGTCACCGAGCGAGCAGTCGCCATGCAGCTCCTGCTCCCCGGCTCGCAGTACCCGAACGCCGGGTCGATGCGCGCGTTCTACCGTCGGCTGCACGACGAGGCAATCGCCCTGCCCGGCATTGCGTCGGCGGCAATCTCGACGACCCTTCCTATGACGGGGAACGACATCAGCGCCGGATTCGCCGTCGAAGGGCGTCCGGTCGACCCGAACACGCGAACATCCGCGCCGATGTTTTCCATCAGCCCGGAATACTTCGCGTCGATGGGCATCCCGCTCATCAAGGGGCGCCGGTTCAGCGACCACGACAACGATAAGGCGTCGAACGTCGTCATCGTCAGCGAAGCATTCGCCGCGAAGTACTGGCCCGGCGAGGACCCGATTGGCAAGCGGATGACAATTTCGTACAACAACACCGGTCCGCGCGAGGTCGTCGGCCTCGTTGGCAACGTGAAGCAGAGCAAGTTGTCCGAGCGGGCGAGGCCGCAGATGTACACCCCGTTCGAGCAGACGCCCTGGCCGTTCCTGACCGTCGTGATTCAGACCACGGCGGCGCCGGAGAGCGCCGCCGGCGCGCTCCGCGGCCTGCTGACGCGGGTCGATCCGATGCAGGGCGCCGGCGAGATCCGCACGCTCGAGCAATACATCACGCGATCGGTGGCCGCACCCCGCTTCACGACGCTCCTCGTCGGCGCGTTCGCTGTCGTCGCCCTTCTGTTGGCGGGCTTCGGTCTTTTCAGCGTGATGGCGTATTCCGTTTCGCAGCGCCGCCGCGAGATTGGCATCCGCATGGCGATAGGCGCGGAATCCTCGGACGTGCGCCGCCTCGTCGTCGGGCAGGCGATCCGGATGGGCGCCGTTGGGCTGGGAATCGGCCTCGCGGGCGCGTTTGTCGTCGCGCGGTCGCTTGGCAGCCTGCTCTACGGCGTTGGCCCTGGAGATCCTGCGACGTTCACGGGCGTGTCTGCGATGCTGCTGGCGGTCATGCTGCTGGCCGCCTACCTCCCGGCCCGGCGAGCCACGCGGGTCGACCCCATGACCGCGCTGAGGACCGAGTAACCCATGCTTATCTCGCTACGGAATGTTGAGAAGTCGTATCCGGTCGGCGTTGGACGGACCTACGTGCTGCGCCGCGTCAATCTGGACATCAAGGATGGCGAGTTCGTCTCGATCATGGGACCGTCGGGCGCCGGCAAGTCGACGGTGCTGCACATTCTCGGGATGCACGACAGCTCATGGTCCGGTGAGTACTATTTCATGGATCAGCCGGTCCATCGTCTCAATCCCAAACAGCGTTCGGAATTGCACAAGAAGCACATCGGGTTTGTCTTTCAGAGCTATCACCTCCTCGATAACCTGACCGTCTACGAGAACCTTGAGATTCCCTTGTCGTATAGGAATGTAAGCCGGAAGGATCGACAGAGCATGGTCGCGGACATCCTCGACCGTTTCCAGATTGTCGGCAAGAAGGATCTGTATCCGAATCAGTTGTCGGGAGGACAGCAGCAGCTCGTCGGCGTGGCGCGCGCGGTCATCGCAAAGCCGCAGGTGATCCTGGCGGACGAGCCGACCGGTAACCTGCATACCGCGCAGGGCAAAGAAATCATGGAGCTGTTCCGGACACTGAACGAAAGCGGGACGACGATCGTGCAGGTAACGCATTCGGAGGTGAACGCGTCCTATGGGACGCGCATCATCCAGCTGCGCGACGGCTGGGTCGTGGATGACTAGGATCGTTTGGCACACCAACTAACCGCGTACTTTCAGCGTCTAAAGAGCGTCCGATTTCAGCGAGCGGACAGCGGACGTTCTCGCGCACGATGGGGTCGTGCACGAAGGAACCGGTGAAGAACACCAGGTAAACGAGCACCAGGTAAACGAACACCAGGTAAACAAAGACGCGCCGCTCCGGAGATGACACGTGGCAATTGCGCACCGATGGCCCGCAGACACCCAGGGAGAAACGATCACTCGATCAGACTCGCTCATGCGATCTGAAGCCACCCTGCCGCGCGTCCTGATTGCCGACGATCAGCCTGACGTGCTCGAGGCGCTCCGGCTGCTGTTGAAAGGAGAGGGCTTCAAGATCGAATCGGCCAACTCCCCTGCCGGCATCCTCGACGCCATAGACACCGACGAGTTCGACGCGGTCCTGATGGATCTCAATTACGCGCGCGACACGACGTCCGGCCAGGAAGGGCTCGACCTGCTGTCGCAGCTGCGGTCTCACGATCCCACCCTGCCGGTCGTCGTCATGACCGCGTGGGGGAGCGTCGAGGTCGCGGTCGAGGCCATGCGGCGCGGAGCGCGCGATTTCGTCCAGAAGCCGTGGGAAAACGCCCGGCTGCTCACGATCGTCCGCACGCAGGTGGAGCTGGCTCGCGCGCTGCGCCGGCAGCAGCGGCTCGAGGCGGAAAACCGATCGCTCAAGCCGGACATCCGCCCCCTGCTCATCGCCGAGGCGCCATCGATGCGGCCGGTGCTCGAGCTCATTCAACGCGTCGGGCCTTCGGAAGCAAACGTGCTGGTCACCGGCGAGAACGGTACCGGGAAAGGAACCGTCGCGCAGGCAATCCATTCGGTGTCGGCGCGCACCGGCAAGGGGCTCGTCACGGTGAACGCCGGCGGCCTGTCGGAGGGTGTCTTCGAGAGCGAGCTGTTCGGCCACGTCAAGGGCGCGTTCACCGACGCCAAGACCGATCGCGTCGGGCGCTTCGAGCTGGCGGATGGCGGTACGCTCTTTCTGGACGAGATTGCCAACATCCCGCTCAATCTCCAGCCAAAGCTGCTTCGGGTGCTCGAGACCGGTGACTTCGAGCGCGTCGGGTCGTCCCGCACGCGGCACGTCAACGTCCGGATTCTGTCGGCGACCAACGCAAACCTCGCCGATGAAGTCGGCGGGGGACGCTTCCGGCAGGATCTGTTGTTCCGCCTGAATACGATCGAGATCCAACTGCCACCCCTCCGCGATCGCCGCGAGGACATCCCGGCACTCGCATCGCATTTCCTGCGTCAACACGCGCAGCGATACCGCAAGAACATCACCAGCTTCGAGCCGGCGGCGCTCCAGGCGCTGCTCGATCACCCGTGGCCCGGCAACATCCGCGAGCTCGACCACGCCGTGGAGCGCGGCGTCCTGATGGCGCAGGCGTCCACCATTCGTCTCGGGGAGCTGGGCCTGCGGATCGACCGCGACGCCACATCGCGCATCGAGGACATGAGCCTCGAGGAGGTGGAGGGCTTTCTCATCAAGAAGGCCATGGCGCGGTTCGACGGGAACGTCAGCCAGGCCGCCAAGGCGCTCGGCTTGAGCCGCAGCGCGCTGTACCGTCGCCTCCAGCGCTACGGACTCTAGGCGAAGCTATCTCGTAAATGGGCCGAAGGTAGAGTCGAGGAGAAGCGCGGTGACATGGAGGGCCGGCGGCGCCTAACGCGCGCAGCGTCCTTTCGGGGCTGCGCTCGCCGAGAAGCCCAGTGCTCCGTTTCTTCTCCCCGCTCATCGAACCGGACGGGACCATTTCGGTCATCCGGCTCTCGGACGGATTTCACGTGAAGGCATGCGTCGAGTGCCGATGAGGGTCGACCGACACCACTCCCAGTTCCCCGAACACGCGCGTCACCGGAAACTGCCGGCCCCCCGCCCCGGCCACCTTATGCCGGCGGCGGAGAAAGTGGCGGACGGAGTGGTACACATGACGGTCCACCGCGTGCCGCGCCTTGGACACGGAGCCGTAGCGGAAGTAGGCCGCCCATCCCCGCACGGTGCGGTTCAGCGCGGACACCACCTCC
>DASZFS010000037.1:0-1729 GCA_035939575.1 Vicinamibacterales bacterium
CGGGGGATAGGGGCCCCCGGAGTGATCATGGCGAGACAGTAAAGATCTCGAACGGCCCCCAGTAGTACGGCTTGGCCAGCGACCCGCCCGCCCGCAGCATGGCGATCTTCGCCTCGCGAAGCGCGCGCGCCGGCGGAAGGCCTGCCGCGATCCGGGCGTACAGGCCGTCCATGAGGTCTGCAGTTGACCGATCGTCGACGTCCCACAGACCCGCGACGACCCGCTTCGCGCCAGCCCGCAGAAATGCCCACGCGAATCCGATCAGCCCTTCACCGGAGTACGTGCGCTCGCCGGCACTGCGACACGCCGAAACGGTTACCAGATCCGCGTGCAGCGGAACGTCGGCGATGTCGCGCGCGTAGAGCTTGTACCCGCCGGCCTCGGCCGCGAGGATGACCGCCGAGTCGAGCGGGCTTTCGACGCTCGCGGCGGCGTGAGCGGTGAAGTGAATCATCGAGAATCGATCCGGCGCCGCGTTGCGATACGCGGCCGGAGACGCGCGCGCGCCCTCGTACGAGACGATCCGGCTCGAATTGAAATGCTGCGCGACCCTTGCCATTTCCAATGAGGCGTAGCGGAGGGCGGGAAACTTCTGGTCGCTCACCGTTGGCGATCCGATGAGCAGCAGCGACGACACGGTGGGGGCCGACGTCTGTCGGCGTAGCAAACCGAGCGAGGGCACGATCTGGATCGCGGCGTCCTCGATCAGGTAATGACGCTTCGGTCCAGCGACCGGCAGCGTCTCGAAGTTCAGACTGTGCAGCGCGCCGTCCGGCACAACGAGGAGCGAGGCGCCGCTCGGGATCCACGGCGCCGCAGGCGCGACGAGCGCGGAATACAGCTTGTCGCCTGGCGTGGCGCCGGACGCGAGAGGGTCGGCCAACGTAGACCCGATCATCTGCTGATGTTCGCGCACGAGCGCCTCGATCTGGTCGCCAGCGGGGATCGGCAGGAGATGAATATCCCTTGCCGTGACCACCCAGAGCCACGAGGCTTTGGGTTGCAGCCAGTAGAAGAGCATCACCTGGCCGGACTGTTCAGCGATGCGGCGGAGGCCGGCGGCGCTGACACGGTCGGGTGAGGCCGTGCGTTGCCGTTCCGCCAGCACGCGCCCGCGGCTCGAGTCGGCGACCTCGAGCGCGTGGTCCGGCTGGCCTTGAGCAATCAGCGCGTCGACGTACTCGTGGTAGAACTGAATCAGATTGTTCAGATAGGAGAGCTTGTAGTCGGTCTTCAGCAGGCCGGATCGCGTCTGCTCGATGATCTGAAGCGTGCGCTCGAAGTACTCGGCCGCGTGCTTGTCGTCGTGATTGGCGATCGCCAGATGCGCCAGGCCGGCGTTCGCATTCCATCGAACGATCGGCTCGTCCGCCGACGCGGAAAGGGCGCTTTCGTAAAGGTGGCCGGCTTCGTCGTAGTTCCCCCGGCCCTGGGCAATTTTCGCCGCGTTGAGCGTGTACCACACCGGCTTGGTGGCGCCGCCGGCCCCGCTGATCCGGGTCGCATTGTCATTGAACCGCGCCGCCTCGTCCCACTGGCGAAGCTCGATGTGAGCCTCTGCGACATTGCCGGCCAGAAGCGCAGCGTCCGCGTCGGCATGAGCTGCCGATGCGACCTCGAATGCGCGGCGCAGGAACGGCAAAGCCTGCTCGAAGTCGCCCTGCAGAGCATACGTTCTGCCCAGCGCACCCAACGCCTGCCCGAGACGGCTCGGGGGCCCGCGCCGTTC
>DASZFS010000038.1:0-2168 GCA_035939575.1 Vicinamibacterales bacterium
TGGCGCAGGCGCGATCGGTCGTCATCCGCCATCCCGGCGCGTTGGCGTTTCCGCAAAGCCCGCCGTAGCCCGGATGGAGCGAAGCGAAATCCGGGAACCGCGGTTCCCGCATTCCGCAAGCGCTTCATGCGGGCTACGAGCCCCGCCCGGTCAGGTCACCAGCACGTTGCTGAACTGCCAGGGGTCCGTCTCGTCGAGAGTCTCCGGGAACAGCACGCCCCGGCCCTTGAGCGGCGTCCAGTCCGTGTACTGGCCGATCACCGGCCCCAGATAGGGCCGCTGGACCGCAAAACAGCGGCGGAAGTCCATCTCGTCGGCTTCGACGATGCCGGCGTCGGGATTCTCCAGCATCCACACGATGCCGGCGAGCACCGCGGAGGTCACCTGCAGGCCGGTCGCGTTCTGATAGGGCGCCAGCGCCCGCGTCTGTTCGATCGAGAGCTGCGAGCCGTACCAATAGGCGTTCTTGGCGTGGCCGTAGAGCAGCACGCCCAGCTCGTCGACACCGTCGACGATGTCGTGCTCGTCGAGGATCTGCCAGGTCTCCTGTTGCTTCCACGCCGCGCCCGCCATCTCGTGGACCGAGAGCACCGCGTCGTCGCACGGGTGATAGGCATAGTGGCAGGTCGGCCGATACGTGACGGCGCCGTTCTCGCGCAGCGTGAAATAATCCGCGATCGAGATCGACTCGTTATGCGTGACGAGAAACCCGTGCTGTGCCCGGGCGGTCGGCGTCCACGAGCGCACGCGTGTGCCGGCGCCGGGGCGGAGCAGATAAATCGCGGCGCCGCAGCCGAAATCGTGGCTCCGCCCGTTGGGAGGCATGGTCTTCTCGTGGGTGCCCCAGCCGAGTTCGGAGGGCTGCAAGCCCTCGGACACGAAGCCCTCGACCGACCAGGTGTTGACGAACACGCCACGCGGCTTGGGATCGCGCGCGCGCTGGGTGTCGCGCTCGGCGATGTGGACGCCCTTGACCCCCACGCGCTGCATCAAGCGCGCCCAGCCTTCGCGCGCCTTCGGCGCGTCGCCGGTGATGCCAAGGTCGCGCGCTACGTCGAGCAGCGCCTGCTTGACCATCCACGAGACCATGCCCGGATTGGCCCCGCAGCAGCTCACCGCCGTGATCCCCCCGGGCCGGCGCCGGCGCAGGTCGAGCACGCTTTCGCGCAACGCGTAATTCGAGCGCGCCGCGACCGAGCGGGTGCGGTCGGTGTAGAGGCCGGGCCACGGCTCGACCACGGTGTCGATGTAGAAGGCGTCGATGTCCTTGCAGAAGGCGATCAGTTCGACGGACGACGTCTCGACCGAAAGGTTGACCATCATGCCGCGACCCGGTCCGCCGGTGAGCAGCGGCGTGAGCAGGTCGCGGTAATTCTCTTTGGTCACCGCCTGATGGATGAAGCGGATCTGGCGATCGTCCAACAGGCGGCGGTCGTCGTCGTCCGGCGCGATGACGACGAACTTCGCGCGGTCGAAGGCGATGTGCCGCTCGATCAGCGGCAGCGTGCCCTTGCCGATCGAGCCGAAGCCGACCATGACGATCGGGCCGTCGAAACGCGCGTGCACGGGCCCGTTGCCCGACGAAGTCGCAGTCATGTCGATTGATTCCCATGCGGACGAGAGCGGCATGCTCTAGCGTCCGCGCGGCGGCGCGGCAAGAATTTGCGGCCGGTGTGAATAACGTGGTGGGGCTAGGGCTCAGATCACCTTGTAGACCGCGTGGCGGCGGTTGCGCGTGAACGGGCGCACCTGTTTCGCCCAGCGCCCGACTTCGCCGGCCTTCGCCCATTCCGGGCTCACGAGCACGTGCGGGCCGTCGATCTCGTAGATCGCGGTGTAGCGCGGGCCGGGGTGCTCGACGTTCCTCTTTTCGCCGCCGAGATTCATGGCAAACGGCTCGCCCTTGAAGCGGGCGGCCGAATGCACGCCGGGCACCGTGCGCAGAGCGGGCACGTGCTCGGTGTCGTAGACCTCGTTGAACAGCGCTTCCTTGTCCGGGTCGACGTCCATGCTGACGACGAAGACGTATTTCGACGTGACGGCCATGTGAGACTTCCTCCCTATTTTGCCTGGTTCGGGTCGATCATGCCGGCGGCGGCCAGCAACCGCTTGAGGCGTTGCGTTACGACGGCGTGGCCCTCCGGGGTCCAGTGAAAGCCGTCGCTCGG
>DASZFS010000039.1:0-17098 GCA_035939575.1 Vicinamibacterales bacterium
CCGTTCGGACGTGTTGCTCGACGAGTACACGTAACCATTCCGGTCCGGCACTGTTGCCGTGTAAGGCGTGGTGAAGGGGGTCGGCATCTTCCACTCCTTCAGGTCGCCCGTCTTCGTGTCCAACATGCCGATCGCGTCACCGCCGTAGATACCCAGCCAGAATCGATCCTGAGCGTCGATTCGACCGCGGCGAGGGTAGGCGTCCTGCTGCCGCGTGGGCCAGTAGGTGATTTCGTTCGTGCGCACGTCGACGCCGAGGATCCGCGAGCCCATGAAGTCGGTGCCGTACGGGTTGCCTTTCGTGTTCACCGCGAAGCCGTACCCGCCGGCCTGCCGGCCTGGCTGGATGTTCGCCGGCTTCCGGAAGTCGCCGTCTACCTTGGCCGTCTTGACGTCGACACGGACGAAACCGAGCCAGACGTGCGCGCCATCGGGCGACACGTCCCCGAACGCGCCGGCGCCCTCGGTGCCTTCAACCTTCGTGAGCGTCTTCGTCGTTGGGTCGAACTTGTGCAGCACGGCGCCGCTGCCTTTTCGGAGCGGCAGCCACACGTTGTCCTGTTTGTCGACCATGATGTCGCGGGAGCCGGCGATCCCCGGGTCGCGCTCGGCGGGCTCGAGCGGGTATTCAGTGAACGTGTTCGTCTGAGGATTCAGCACGCCGACGACCCACGAGTTCTCCTCGTTGTACCAGATGCGTCCCTTCGAATCGACGTCGGCGTCGTGCGCGACGGCGTCCTTCCGCGGGATCTCCCACGTCGTGACGATCACGCGCGTGGCGATGCCTGACGGGCGGGGCAGCGTCTTCAACGGGAACGGCGACTCGGTGCGTCCGTTCAGGTTCACCGTGGCCAGATAGCTCGCGAGCTCGGCCTTGGTGACGTCTCCGAACCAGTTCGGCGACTTCTCGGCGGCCGCCAGCCGTTCCTTCTCCTTCAACATGGCTCTGGCTCGGCTGGTGCCGGTCGGCAGGGCGCTGCCGTCTTCGAAGTAACGGGCCATCCGCGTGATAACGGGAACGAACTGCTCGGCATTGTGCGTCGACTTGAGGATCCGCTCCAGCGAGTGGCAGTAGGTGCAGCTCAAGCCCACCATGACCGTCTTGCGCTTCTGCTCGTCCGTGCCGGGCATGCTCAGCGCCCAGTCGCGTGACGCCAGCTGCCGCGAGGGATCCTTGGTCTTCACCAGGGCCAGATCGCGCGTTGTTGTCTTCCGCGCGGCGACGGTGACCGGATCCAGACCCGCGAGGTCGTACCCGGTCGCCTTCATCGTCAGCGTGTAGGTCCCCGGCTCGAGATGCGTGCGCGGGAGGTTGAACCGGCCTCTGGCGTCGCTCACGACACTGACCGTAAAGTTGGCGCCGCTCCGGCGCGCCGTCACGACCACGCCCTCCATCGGGCCTTCTTCCTTGGAGCTCACCACGCCGGATATCGCCGCAGGGCTGTCCTGTGCAGAAAGAGCGACCGGCGACCGCCACAGGATCGCCGCGCCGAGCACGATCACAGGAATCGCCAGCGTCGCCTTCGTTCTCATGTTCGCCTCGTCTTGTGGTTGTGCTGCCGGGAGTGAATGAGCGCGCGCATGATAGCACGCTGCCTTGATATGGCCCGCCGCGGTCGCGGTCATCGGCAGGATGACGCGGAGGTGCCGCGCTCGTTCGATGGCCGCCGCGTCGCGTCTTTTTCAGCTGACCGAGACGCTCGGCTCGCGACGCGCGCGATAGATCTCCCAGAACTTGTCCGCCACCTTGGCACCTTCGAGATTGGCGTTGCCCTGATCCGCGGCCGAACCTTTGATCGTTCCCTGCACCATCACCTCACCGACGTAGACGTTGTCGGGCTTGAGCTTCTGCGCGAGCAGGCGCACGAGCTTGTGCTTCGCGGCGTTGGCGAGGGCGAGGCCCATCGCGTTGTACTGCACGGCCATGGCGTCGATCTTCGCGTCGAGCAGCGCGAGGCCGCCGTTGGTCACGAGCACCGCCGCGTCTTGCTCTTTGCGCAGGTCGGGCAGTGCTTCGCGAACCACAGCCAGCAGGCTCGTCACGGCGACGTCGAGCACGGCGCGAACGTCTCCTGCGTCGGCTTCAAGCAGGTTGCCGGCGGCGGCCGCGTAGGCGTTCCAGTGCAGCACCGTGATCGGGCCGAGCGCATCGCGCGCTTTGGCCACGACGGCGCGAGCGTCGGTCGGATTGGTGAGATCGGCCGTGATCGCGGCCGCCTTGATCCCCTTCGCCTCGAGCGCCTTCACGCCGTTCTGCAATTTGTCCGCGTTGCGCGCCACGAGCGCGATCGCAAAACCTTCGGCGCCGAACTTGTCGGCGACTGCTGTGGAGATGCCGGGACCGTAGCCACAGACGATGAGTGTCTTTGTCATCAAGTAACCGCGAGGGCTTGTTGGCTCGCGCTCCTTACGGAACGGGACGTGCCCAATGTCAGCATCGGCTCGTCAGTTTGTGTTTCCGTTCGCAACCGTGGAACATCGGTTCCAGAATAGCCCGGCTGAAACATGTCTGTGCAACCGCGGTAAGGCTTTCTTGCCGACGCCGTCAAGACGTGCGTGCGTCGCACGACCTGAGCGTCGTGCGCTTCTAGGGGGAGACCGATGAGAATCGCGGTCTGCCCCGGTCCTTATCTGTGAGGAGGGATGAGGCATGACGATCAATGACACGCGGGCGCGCGCCGTTGCGGACCTAGCTGAGGGATTAATCCTTGCGAGCGTGGAGGTTGCAGTCGCTCCGGTGCGCGTGTTCCAGGCGCTGGCGTCGAACGAGATCACCGAATGGTGGGTCAGGCCGGGGGTGTTCGACACGCGCGAATGGACGGGCGACGTGCGCCCCGGTGGTCGCTGGCGAGCGTCCGGCATGACGCGGGGCGAGCCGTATGTTCAGGAAGGGGAGTTCCTCGAAGTTGAATCGCCACGATGGCTCGTGCATACGTGGGATGGTGCAGGGAAGCCGGGCGTGGCGTCGACCGTCACCTACCTCGTGGAGCCGATCGACGGGAGGACGCGCGTCACGCTTCGACACTTGGGCTTCGCCTCGCGCGACATGTGCAATGCGTTCGCGATCGGCTGGGAGACGAGCTTGGAGCGGCTCGCCGAAATCCTGGCGCCGGAGTTCTCGCTGGATCACCGCCAGGAACCGGTATCGTAGAGCGTTCCGGTGATGTCACTTGACCGCGAGCGCCCGCACGAAACCGCGCTTCTCGCCTCCGCGAAGGGTGGAGACCGGCGAGCGTTTCAACAACTGACCGAGCCTCACCGGCGCGAGTTGCTGGTCCACTGCTATCGCATGCTTGGGTCATTTCACGACGCCGAGGACTTGGTGCAGGAGACGCTGCTGCGCGCATGGCGCGGTCTTAAGGGCTTCGACGGCCGCGCGTCGACGCGGTACTGGCTCTATCGCATCGCGACGAACGCCTGCTTGAACGCCCTCGCCTCGCGCGCGAGCACGAGCCGCGTGCTGCCGGAAACCGAGAGCCCGGCGACCGAACAGATGCCGGACCGCGAACCGGCCTCCGACATCGCCTGGCTCGAACCCTACCCGGACTCGGCGTTGGAGCAGATCGCGGACGATGTGCCAAGGCCGGACGCAAAATACGAGATGCGCGAGGCTGTGCAACTAGCCTTCATCGCCGCGATCCAGCTTCTTCCGCCGCGTCAGCGAGCGACCCTGTTGCTCACCGACGTCCTGGGCTGGTCGGCCGCCGAGAGCGCCAGGCTGCTCGATTCGTCGGTCGCGGCCATCAACAGCGCCCTGCAGCGCGCCCGCACGACACTCGAAGTGCGGCTGGCCGGACGCCCGCGGCGGGTTGCGGCCGCGGCGAGCGAGGAGCAACGCGCCCTCCTCGAACGGTACGTTCGTGCGTGGGAGAGTGCTGATGTCGATGGCTTCGCCGCGCTCTTGAAAGAAGACGCGGTGATGAGCATGCCGCCGTGGAAGCAGTGGTATCGCGGACGTGCGGCGATTGCGGCATTCTTCGTTCGCACGGGCAGGCCGGGTGGACACGCGCCGTTCCAGCTCGTGCCGACCGCGGCGAACCGGCAGCCGGCGTTTGCCTTCTACAGTCGTTGGCAAAGTCCCGAATGGCGATTTCACTCCATCCAGCTGCTGACGCTCGATGGACGCGCAATCGCGGCGATGACCAGCTTTGTCATGCCGGCGCTGGCGTCGGTATTCGGTCTACCGGCAGTCCTGGCCGTCAGCGACAATCCCTGAGCGGCGCCAGGAGATCGTGGGCGCGCGTCGCGCGTGTTCAAGGTCCGTCAGGCTTCCGTGATCTCCGCCGCTCACGCACCGGCGGCGTGCATCGCGGCGTGCGAGCGCTTCAGGAACGACGGCGCACCGGCGAGGAACCACGGCGCAATCATGCTGTCAAATATCATGCAGCCAAACGCAGAACTCGGCATGAACGGCCAAATGGGATTGCCCCACAGGTGATGTGCGATATCCCAGCACGCATGAATCAGCCAGCCGATACCGATAGACCGATACGATCGCAGCCCGCGAAACGCGATCGCCGCGCCGATAATGGGGTACGTTAACTCCCACAGACCGAACCCGCCACTCAAGTACACGCCGCTCGCGCCCGCAAGGATAATCGCGTTGAGCGTGCGGCGGGTTGGTTCCGCGACGAGTGATGACATCACGGCCACGAAGACCAGAGCGCCGAGAATCGGTCCCACGTAGTCCATCACGGCGAGCGGCGCAGGGTGCATGAGCGTTCCTCCATGGCGCCATCCTACAAAACGTGGCAGAATCCACCAGTGGCTAGAAAGACAATGATCGCAGGATTCACGCCACACGCGACACACGAGAGGAAACGACCGCATGTAGTCGCCGTCGTCGCGTTCGACGGCGTCGTGCTCGGCGACTTGTCGATAGCATGCGAGGTGTTCGGCCTAGCGAAGACGAAGGGCGGGCGGACTGCCTATGAGGTCCGTGTCTGCAGCGAGTCGGTTGAAGTCGAGTCGATGCACGTGGCGCTGCGCGTGCCGTGGCGGCTGTCGTCACTGGCGCAGGCCGACACCGTCATAGTGCCGGGCCTCAACGACGTCACTCGACCTGCGCCCGATCCGATCTTACGCGCCATACGTCGGGCGGCCGGGCGTGGTGCCCGCGTGGCGTCGATTTGTACCGGCGCGTTCGTGCTGGCCGCCACCGGCGTCCTCGACGGGCTTCGTGCGACGACGCATTGGCTCGGCGCCGCGGAATTGGCTCGCCGTCATCCGTCGATAGACGTGGACGCCAACGTCCTGTACGTGGACAACGGCCGCGTCCTGACATCGGCGGGCGCCGCCGCCGGTTTCGATCTGTGCATTCACATCGTTCGTCGCGACCTGGGTGCCGACATCGCGGCGTCAGTCGCGCGGCTGGCCGTGATGCCACTCGAACGCGCCGGCGGGCAGGCGCAATTCATCGAACATGCGCCGCCTTCCGAAGCGCCCGGCGCCATGACGCCGTTGCTCACATGGATGGAACACAATCTCTCGCGCGAGCTTCCGCTGCCCGTCATCGCGCGGCGGGCGGCGATGAGCACGAGAACGCTCAGCCGGCGTTTTCGCGAGCAGGTGGGAGCGACACCGGCCGCATGGCTCACGCACGCGCGCGTGCGCCGCGCGCAGCGGCTGCTCGAAACGACGGACCTCGCCATCGAGCAAGTGGCGGCGGCGGCAGGCTTCGGGTCCGCCGCCGTGATGCGCGAGCACTTCGGGATCTTGGTCGGCACGAACCCGTTGTCGTACCGGAAGGCGTTTTCAAGAGGTGGTCGCTCCGCGTAAAGTGGTTGGCCCACGCCCTGGTCCTCCTCCTCTGCCCATCCTCCTGCTCACAGCGCGTCGCTGTCGCCCGGCACGAAGAACGGCTCCATGTCCTTGTACTCGAGAATCTTCACCGCCGGAGCCGCGGGCCCTTTCCCCTGCGCGAGCGCGAGGAACGCCTGCTCCGACTGCGCGACCATGGCGCGCGCCAGGTCGTTCTTGTGAATCGAATGGTAGCGAGACGGCATCGCCCAGTGGAGCAGCGGCATGACAAAACCCACTGCAGAAGGCGTGTTGGAGTTGCCGAGGATCACGGCCGGGCGGTAGAGCCCGAGGAAGTCGAACTTGAGCTCCTCCGACTTCTTCTCCTTGTCGCCGATGTTGCGGCGGTACTTGGTCGATGACTGCGAGTCGGCGCCGGCCGCTGTCATCATCGCCAGCACACGAGCGCCGCCCGCCTTGGCCGCAGACGCGAAGGCCGTGGGGTAGGTGATCTCGATCTTGCGCACCTCCTCGTCCGCCATCTTCGCGCTGCCCTTACCGACGCCGAACGCCGCGAGCGCGATGTCGACGCCCTTGGCGTGCGGCGTGAGCTCCGCCTCGAGCTTGTCCATGTTCACGACCACCTGCTGCACCTTGGGGTTCGCGAACTCCGCGACGTTGCGCCGAGTCACGACAACCACCTTCTTACAGAGCGGGCTCTGCACGAGGATGCGCAGGATGTGCCCGCCCACGTTGCCTGTGGCGCCCAGCAACATCGCCGTGTACTTGCCGCCCTCCATTGAACGTTCTGCTCTGACAAGTGCGTCGGCGGTCCTCTTCATGCCATCAGGAAGAGTCGAGCCGAAACCGGCTCGAACCTGGTCCGCATACGCGGCGGCATTGTCGCCTGAGAGGACAATACGTTGCGTGATCCGAGTGCGGCGGTTCGACAGGGCGTCAAACACCCACTCAAACCGGAGGACGGCCCGGTCGAGTGACATTTCGATGGTGAAGGAGGTGCCGGGCCGAACGTCACGGATTTGCCAGCGCATCGGCTCTTGTCCCGGAAGCCGCGTTGTTCCCCACGAGCCCTTGGCGAATGGGCCGTCGAGCTGGAATTGGGCGGGCGGATCGTCCCAGTTCTTGATGTCGGTCCGCCAGTTCCACGCGAACGACGGAGTGACCTCAGCTTCGACTGAATGCTCAAGTTGGCAGGCGATGTTCGTCATTGAATCAGCTGCGGCGCGACGATGGGTTGACGACTCGCCGAACCTCAGTGTGCCACGTTCTACGCTGGGGGGTTCAGGTCCGAACGCGGGAAGACGTCGGGAATGCCAATTGACCTGCGCGTCGGTAACTCCTACCATTGCCGGTCGGTGGCGGCCTTCGATTCGAGCTGCCCAGTGAGGTGACCATGCCGCATCGCCCCGATGTTTCCCCGTTTGCGCGCCGCTCGTTTCTCTCGCGGCTCGGCACTGGCCTCGCCACGCTCGGCGCGGCGCTCGGCGCCGGTACCACCTCGATGTACGCGCAAGGGGCCTCGGACCAACGGTGGCAGCCTGCTCGCCACGCCGAAGACGACTGGTTCGACAAGCTGCCCGGGAAGCACCGGATGATCCTGGATGCGGTGTCAGGGCAGGGGGCGGGCGACGCGCTGCACTTCGCATCGAACGTCCTGACGACGAGCAAGAGCGGGTACGGTCTCGAGAGCGGCGACCTCGCGGTGGTGATCTGTCTCCGCCACGGCGCGACGGCGGTCGCCTTCAATGACGCGATGTGGGCGAAGTACAGCGCGCCACTGTCGGCGCGGGCGAAGCTCAACGACCCGAAGACGCAGGCGCCGGCGGTCGTCAACGTCTACAACTCGACAGAGTACGGAAGTCTGCTCCCGAACGGATCGGCGACGATCGACGCGTTGATCAAGCAGGGCGTCCACTTCGCCGTCTGCGATCAATCGACGCACGGCTACGCGGGCGGCTTCGCCCGCGCGACGGACGGCAAGCCCGATGCGGTCTACAAAGAGCTCACCTCAAACCTGATCGGCAGCTCGCACATGGTGCCATCGGGGATCGTTGGCGTCGGCCATGCTCAAGAGCGCGGCTACGCGTACGCGTATTGCGGCTGACGAGCCCGACCTACGGATGCGGACGCTCAAGCGCAGGGATGTCGGTGTTGACGCCCCACGGATAGCCGACATAGCTCGCGAAGTTCGTGCTCGAGAACAGAATGTACCAGGTGCCCGTGGCGGGACGATACAACGCGAGGTCGGCCACGCCGTCGCCATCGTAATCACCGGGCACCGGGATGTCTGCGCTGACGCCCCATTCGAAGTCGACGTAGCTGGTGAGGTTTGTGTTCGAGAGCAGCACGTACCAGCTGCCCGTCGCGGGGCGATACACCGCGAGGTCGGCCTTGCCGTCCCCATCGTAATCTCCGGGTACCGGGATATCCGCGGCAACGCCCCATGTGTAATTGTAGAAAGTCGCGAAGTTGGTGCTCGATAACAGCACCCACCATTGGCCGGTGGACGGCCGGTAGATCGCGATGTCGATTTTGCCGTCGCCATCGTAATCGGCCGGCACTGGCACGTCCGCGCCAGCGCCCCAGTAGTTGCTGAAGTAGGTCGTGTAGTGTGTACGCGAAAGCAGGACGGACCAGCCGCCCGTGGCGGGACGATACACCGCGAGGTCGGGTTTGCCGTCGCCGTCGTAATCACCTGGAACGGGGATGTCCATGTTGCCGCCCCATTGGTACTGGACGTAGCTGGTGAAGTTGGTGCTCGAGAGCAGCAGGTACCAGGTGCCCGTGGCGGGACGATACACCGCGACGTCAACCTTGCCGTCGCCGTCGTAATCGCCGGGCACGGGGATATCCGTGCTGACGCCCCACTGGTAGCTGACGGAGGTCGCGAAGCTGGCGCTCGATAACAGGATGTACCAGCTCCCGTAGTCAGGCCGATACACCGCGAGGTCGCTCTTGCCGTCGCCGTCGAAATCGCCCGCCGGGGACCCCGTGAAGACCCACGCAGCCCCGGGAGCCAGAAGCTGGGGAGGGGGACCCTGGTAGGCGTCGTCCTGTCCTCCGACGAGGGCCGTGCTGCCGTCGGCGGAGAGGGCCACGGAAACGCCTTGCGCGGCGCTCAGCGCGCCAGAGCCGACCAGCTTGGCCCCCTGCTGGGTCCAGACGCCGCCGCTTCGCGTAAACACCCACACGGCCCCAATGGATGTGTCGCGCAGGGCATAGATACCGTTGTCGAAGGGCCCTCCGACGAAAGCGGTGTTGCCGTTGCCGGAGAGGGCCACTGAAGACCCTTGGTAGGCGCCCCCGACAGCGCCCGTTCCGACCAGCTTCGATCCCTGCTGGGACCAGAAGCCACCGCTCCGCGTCCACACCCACACAGCGCCCGCGTCACTATTGTCGCCCCAACCCCCGACGAGGGCAGTGCTGCCGTCGGCCGAGAGGGTTACGGAAGATCCCTGGTAGGCGCCCCCTACAGCGCCCGTTCCGACCAGCTTGGATCCCTGCTGGGACCAGACGCCGCCGCTCCGGGTCCACACCCACACAGCCCCTGCGTTACTGTTATCCGCGGGCCCTCCAATAAGGGCTGTGTTGCTGTCGCCAGAGAGGAAAACCGACCAGCCTTGCTGCGCGTTCCCTACAGCGCCCGAGCCGACGAGCTTGGATCCTTGCTGGGTCCAGACGCCGCCGCTCCGCGTCCACACCCACGCAGCTCCTGCTCCATCATTGTCTGAAGGCCCACCGACGAGGGCCGTGTTGCCGTCAGCGGAGAGCGATATGGACTGGCCTTGCGAGGCCCTGAACGGGACGTTCACGGCGCCCGATCCGACGAGCTTAGATCCTTGCTGGGTCCAGACGCCGCCGCTCCGCGTCCACACCCACACAGCCCCCGAATCATTGTCCGACGGTCCCCCGACGAGGGCTGTGTTGCCGTCGGCCGACAGGCCCACGGCGTAGCCCTGTTCCGCGTTCCCCGCGGCACCCGATCCGACCAACTTGGATCCCTGCTGGGTCCATGCGCCGCCGCTCCGCGTCGACACCCACGCGGCGCCAGCGTTAGAGTTATCCGAGGGTCCTCCGACGAGGGCCGTGTTGCCGTCGGCGGAGACGGCTACAGACCTGCCTTGGCTCGCCGGCCCCACGGCGCCCGAGCCCACCAGCTTGGGGCCCCGCTGCGAAAACCACTGGGCGTGGAGCGCGGAGTGGTGTGTCAGGGCCAGCAGCAGGGTGGCCAGTCCCGTCACCAGTTGCCGCCCGGCTCTGGTCCTCAGCAGCGGCGTCTTCATGACGGCTCCTTTGACTTCTTCGTTCCACGGACACGCGCTACGACTTGGTCGCCCAGGCCTCCACAAAGCGAGGCGAGCTCGCAATCGTGCCCGGAGTGCGCGCAAACTCGTACAACTCCGCAACTATACCGTCGACCTGTTCAGCCGTGGCGAAACCTTCGGTGATCACGGCGTCGGCGATGTTTTCCATCGTGAGGGGTGACATGAGTTTCACGTCTCCGGTCAGGCCGGCCATCTGCACGAGATTCATCTGAACGTTCTCAAACCCGGCTCCGGAGAGAAGGGCAGGCAGGCGCGGCCCGATGTTCGCGTCGCCACCGCGACGCTCGACAGTCCGCGTGTACAGGTCAACGTATCGCGCGAGCGCGGCGCAGTCGGGATGGCTGAAGTAACCTCGAAAATCGATGTCGACGACGATGACCATGCCACCCGGGCGCAGGGCGCGCCACATCTTCGCGAGGGCCGCTTGTGGGTCGGGGAGGTGGGTGAGGAGGAACCTGGCGTGGACCCTATCGAACTCGGGCTCCGGTTCGTAGTGAGCGATGTCGGCAACGTGAAATTCCACGTTGGTCAGCTGCTGCGCCGCTGCCTCTTGCCGTGCGAGCTCCATCTTGGTTTCGTCTATGTCAGTCCCGACGACTCGGCCCATTGAACCGACCATTCGCGCGAGATCGAACGTCAGGTCCCCCCCGCCGCAGCCCACGTCGAGGCATGTCATTCCGGTTCGGATGCCAGTTCGGGTCAAGAGATCGAGCGCGGCCGGCCGCATCAGGCGCGCAAGAATCCGAAGACGCTCTCTCCCTTCGACTCCGCCGCGGATGACGTAGCGTGTTTGTTGGGTCATGGGTGCACACACAACCCGGATCAGCACTCAATGGAGTGAACGGTTTTTCCCAAGACGCTCGTCCACCAGTGTGACGATCTCATCCAGCGTGTCAGACTGGCGTCCTTGCTGGCGGGCAATCCGCCGAACCAGACAGTCCACGCGCTCAATGTTCTCCGCTCCGCCAAAAAGCGCACGTGCTGCGGAGGAGGGTTTGCCAAGGCCCTCAGCGGCCTTGGCATATTTCTCGAAGGGAACCATGTCGTCATCGTCGGCGCCCAGGGCGGCGCAGAGCTTCCAGACCCAGTCGTAGACCTCGCGAGACTTGCCGACGTTTGCGTGGACCGCATCTTTTATCGGAATCATGTCTTCGCGCCGTATGCAACGATAGTTGCCGGCCATCAACATCGGCCACTTGGCCAACGGCACAAAAATGGAGTCGTGAACCTTGAGCTTCACCGGTATTTCGATGGCGCCGCCGCCTGGGTCGAATCGTGCCGCTTCGATGTCGGACTCCAGACGTTTCAGGAGGGCAGTCGCCTCCGCGCCGTCGAACCGCGCCGCTTTGAAGTTGGTCGGCAATCCCACTTGCAGAACGTTCTTGGGCTGATCGGGCGGCCGGAAGGCCTGAGGATCGGGGCTCGCCAGCGTCGTCAGCGCCGGATCGAAGTCTTGCCAGATGCGTGGATCCGCGTAACAGGCTTCGAGCGTTTCCGTCGAAAGGCCCGGAATGCGTTTCAGGTATGGCAACGGCGGCATGTTCATGATTGCCAGGCAGGGCTTGCCTGATCGCGCGATGCGGCCCATCAACTCCCGAACTCCGCTCGATCCGTACTGGGCTTCCTGCATGCCCAGCACGATCAGGTCGAACTGAGCCGGATCGACGTCATCAGGTATCGCGGCGACAAGTGTCCCCGAAAGCCTCTTCGATGCGATATCGAGCAGCGCCTCACGTCCCTTGATCGGGAACCGTACCACCGTCCCCTCACGGTTGATCAAGTCCGCGGTGGGCCTGGTGCAAACAAGCGAAACCCGATGCCCGGCCATCAACACCTTGGTACCAAACAGCGAGCCGTACGAGGCGCCGAGAATGAGCACGTTGTATTTCACGATTCGACCTCTCCCCTAGATCGCGCCTTGCTGGCGTGCCGCCGAGATCTCGTCGTCGGTCAAGCCCACAACGGTCCGAAGAATTTCGTCGGTGTGCTCTCCCAGCAGCGGCGAGCGCCGAACGTCGGCGGGTGAGTCCGACAGTTTGATCGGATTGCCTACGGTCAGATACTTACCACGCTGCGGATGGTCCACTTCGACCACGGTTCCGGTCTTTCGTAGAGCGGGTTCCTCGGCCAGTTCCTTCATCGAGAGGATCGGGCCGCACGGGACGTTCAATGGATTGAGCGTCGCCATTACGTCGATCTTGCTCATGGTCATGGTCCACTTTTCGATTTCCGCAAACACTTCAGCTAACCTGGGAAGGCGCGCTTCGGGTGTGTTGAAGTTGGGATCGTCGAGCCAATCGGCGTGACCGATCACCTTCGCCAGCGTAGGAAACGCCTGTACCTGTGCGATCACATAGATGTAGGCGTCGGGATCGTTCTCCCAGCCTTTGCATTTGACGACCCAGCCAGGGTGGCCTCCGCCGGAAGCGTTGCCAGCGCGTGGGACGGCGTCGCCGAATTGTCCGTTGGGATATTGGGGATACTCTTTAAGCGGACCGTGCGCAAGCCGCTGCTGATCACGCAACTTCACGCGGCAGAGGTTCAGTACGGCATCCTGCATCGCGCACGTGACTCGCTGGCCCCGGCCACTCTTTTCTCGATGGAAGAGCGCGGCCAGGATTCCGGCAACCAGGTGGATGCCGGTGCCGGAGTCGCCGATCTGGGCGCCGGTCACCAGCGGCACGCGATCGATCTCCCCAGTCGTGGAAGCCGCGCCGCCCGTGCACTGCGCGACGTTTTCATAGACCTTGCAGTCTTCGTAAGGACCGGGCCCGAATCCCTTCACCGAGGCATAGATCATGCGCGGGTTGATCTGCTGTATCTTCTCCCATGGAAAGCCCATGCGATCGATCGCGCCGGGCGCGTAGTTCTCCACCATCACGTCACATTGCTCGATCAACTTTGCGAAGATTTTATTGCCTGCCTCGGTCTTTGGATTCAACGTGATGGCACGCTTGTTACTGTTCAGCATCGTGAAATAGAGGCTGTCGACGCCAGGAATATCGCGCAGTTGGCTGCGCGTAGGATCGCCCTCACCAGGTCGCTCAATCTTGATGACGTCGGCTCCGAACCACGCCAGAATCTGGGTGCAGGTCGGTCCCGATTGCACATGCGTCATGTCCAGAATCCGGACCCCCTCCAGGGCTTTCCCCATGATTTGCCTCTCTCCTGAGTGTTGAACCTATTCGTATCGGACAAGAATTCTATCCTCAGAGGGAACGTTTGAGAAAATCGGGCGCGACGCGGACGCGTAGAAGTGGTGGGATTCCAGCGGGCTGAAGACTCATGGCCGCGCGCAGTTGCACGCGGCCACGAGTCTTCAGCCCCGTTCAGTCTTGCTACGAACTCCCTCGGTTCCTGACGACGTTCTGCAGCGCCTGAGAATCGCGCTATTCTGATCGGAGCGCGCGCATCGGCGGAATGGACGCGGCGCGAGCGGCCGGGATCAGCGCCGCAATGAGCGCGCACAGCGACAGCGAGCCGGCGGCCACCGCGAGCGCAACCGGGTCCCAGAACGTCACGCCGTACAGCTGCGCGGCCAGCAGTTTGCCCGCACCGATCGCCAGCGGCACGCCGAGGCCGAGTCCGATCGCCACGCGGGTGAACGCGCTGCGCAGGACGAGGTTGAGGACCGCGCCCGGAGCCGCGCCGAGCGCCATCCGGATGCCAATTTCGTTCGTCCGCTGCGCGACGGCGTACGCGGTGACGCCGTAGAGCCCGATGGCGGCAAGGACGAGTGACACGGCGCCGAAGAGCCCCGCGAGGCTCGCGACAGCTCGCTCCTGATCGAACGACAGCGCCACCTGCTGCTCGAGCGTTCGCGCGGACATGAACGTCAGGTTGGGATCGACCTCCGACATCGCCTTGGTCACGAGCGGCTCGATCGCGCCGGGCTGCATCTTCGTGACGAGCATCAGCCCGCTGATGAAGTGCGACTGGTACTCGACGCGCGTCATCACACTTTTCACATAGTTGACGTTCTGCGCCAGCGGCACGTAGAACATCGGGCGCGCGGGACGCTGGAGCTGGAAGCTCGCCCACTTCGCGTCGCGGACGACGCCGACGATGGTGTACGTGCCGACGTTCTCAGGCTCGTCGAGACCGAAGTGCTGGCCGATCGGATCTTCGTCGCTCTTGAAGAAGCGTGCGACGAACGCTTCGTTGACGATCGCGGCCGGCGCGGTCGTCTCGTTGTCCGCCTCCGTGAACGCGCGGCCGCGCTTCATCGTCATCCCGAGATTCTGCAGGTAGTGCGCGCTCACGCGATCCCACGACGCGCCGGCGTTGTCCCCGAGCTTCGGCGGCGCATGACCGGCGACGAGAACCAGCTCACCCCAGTTGTCGGTCAGCGGATTGTAGAGGGCCAGGCCAACCCCCTGGATGCCGGGGACGTGAGTGAGCCGTTCTTCGAGCGTGCGGTACATCGCCGTCAGCTGCGGTACGGTGTAGTCGGCCGCCGGCCGGTTGATCGCGACGAGCACGCGATCGCGCACGTCGTAGCCGAAGTTCTGATGCTCCACATTGCTCAAGCTGCGGCCGAGCATCGTCGCGCCGGCGACGAGGACGATGGAGAGCGTCGCCTGGAGGACGAGCAGGGCGGTGCGGGTGAAGGACGAATGATCGCCGGTCGAGCGTCCCGAGCCGCGGAGCGCGCCGATCGGATCCGTTCGCGTCGCGAGCCAGGCGGGCACGGCGCCAAAGATGATGCCGGTGATCACAGACACGCCGAAGGCAAACGCGAGCACGAGCGGCGATGGCCACGTGCTGATCGGGAGAAAGGTCGACACCGAGAACGCGAGCGAGAGCAGCAGCCGCGCGGCGCCGGTGGCCACCAGCAGCCCGGCGATCCCGCCGCCGATCGAGAGCAGGATGCTTTCGATGAGCGCCTGCGTCACGATTTGCGCGCGCGACGCGCCGATGGCGAGCCGGATCGCGGTTTGCGTCCGTCGAACGACCGCGCGCGCGAGCAGCAGGTTCGCGACGTTGGCGCAGGCGATCAGCAGCACCAGCCCGCAGACGGCCATCAGCAATCGCAGGCTGCTGGCGTACTGCTCTTTCATCACGCCGACGCCGGCGCCGGCGGGGACGATTGCGATCGTCTGCTTGGGCAGCAGTTGGTCGACATCGGACAGCCAGTTCGCCGGCCAGCCCGAGTCACGCGGGATCCACTGGCGCAGGACGTTCGTGAGTCGCGGCGCGATGCCGTCGGTGGTGGCGCCGGGTTTGAGGCGGCCGATGACGCGCAGCCAGGCGGACACCGGTTGCCGCAGCAGCGAGTTGCCGCCGGTGATCATCGGTTCGTGCTGAATGGGGATCCAGAGGTCGGGCGGATTATTGCGGAGGGTATCGCCGAAGAAACCCGGCGGCGCGACGCCGGCGACGGTGAACGGACGGCCTTCGATGACGAGCGTAGCGCCAACCAGTGATTGATCGCCGCCGTAGGTCGCCTGCCAGGTGTGGTGGCTGAGGACGACGACCGGCGGTGACGCCGGCGTGTCGTCGTCCACGCTGAAGACGCGTCCGCCGAAAGCGCCTATGCCGAAGGTCGTGAAGTAGTTGCCCGTGACGTATTCCGATCGAAGCGAGCGCGCGGCGACGTCGACACCAGGTCGGCGGACGCCGACCCGGAAGCCGCCGGCCTGAAACGCCGTCAGTTGATCGAACTCGGGCGTTTCAGCCTTCAGCCGCTCGAACAACGGAAAGGAGAACATGCCCCAGCGATCCTGCGGTCCGCCCTGGACGCAGCAGTTGTCGCCGTCGCCGATGCGGTAAAGGCTCTCCGGATCCGTGACCGGCAGCGACCGCAGCATGACGGCGTGGATCAGCGTGAAGATGGCGGTCGTGCCGCCGATGCCGAGCGCCAGCGTCAGAACGGCCGAGGCAGTGAAGACGGGCGAGAGATGGAACTGGCGGAGTGCATAGCGGATGGCGCCGACCAGGTTCTGCATGTGGATCGGTTAGACGGGAAATGCCATCCGTGCGTTGGTTGCCGGCCGCTGTTTTTTTTGACTTGATTATTCCCGGGGCCCCGGGGCCCCAGGGACGCGTGGCCGCAGCCGGCAAGGGCGGCGCGTCTACCGGAAAAGATTGACCTTCGCGAGGTCGATGATTTCGTCGCCGCGACCGCTGAAGACCGCTTTGAGCATGAAAAGGCTGAAGCCTCTGGCCTGCTCGAGCGTGATCGTCGGTGGCATGGACAGTTCCTGGCGGCTCACCACGACTTCGACCAGAGCAGGCCCATCATGCTCGAGCGCGCGCGAGATCATCGGTCGAACTTGATCGGGTCTGTCGGCGGTCAGCCCAAGAAGGCCCGCGCCCTCGGCGATCGCCGCGAAACTCGGGTTGTGCAGGTGGGTGGCAAAATCGAGAACACCGGCCGCCTTCATCTCCAGTTCGACAAAGGCCAGTGAGTCATTCTTGAAAACAATCACCTTGATCGGCAATTGCAACTGCCGCAGCGTGAGCAGATCGCCCAGGAGCATGGCGAGGCCGCCATCTCCGGACAGTGTGACGACTTGCCGGCCAGGATGACTGACCTGCGCACCGATGGCTTGTGGCAGCGCATTCGCCATGGAGCCGTGGTTGAATGAGCCGAGCAGCCGCCGCTGGCCGTTCATTGTGAGGTAGCGCGCTGCCCAGATCGTCGGAGTGCCCACGTCGCAGGAGAAGATCGCATCCCTTGCAGCGAGCTCGTCGAGCACGCGCGCGAGATACTGGGGATGGATGATAGGTTTTCTGCCGTGGCCGTCGCTCGCCAGCTCATCGAGGCTCTTGCGTGCGGTCCGGTAGTGTTCGAGCGAGGCCTTCAAGTGCGCATCGAACTCGTTCCGGGCCAGTCGCGGGAGAAGGGCGCTGATGGTCGTCCTGGCATCGCCGATCAAGCCGTGGTCAACCTTGGTGCGCCTGCCCAGTTGCTCTCCGCGAATGTCGATCTGCACGACGCTGGCGCCTTCGGGATAGAACTGCTGGTACGGGAAGTCGGTGCCAATCATCAAGAGCACGTCGCAGTTCAT
>DASZFS010000040.1:0-4743 GCA_035939575.1 Vicinamibacterales bacterium
CGGGCGATCGCGGGCCGCACGATTCACACCTATCACACCGAGGGCGCCGGAGGCGGGCACGCGCCGGACATCATCCGCCTCTGCGGCGAGCCGAACGTCTTGCCCTCGTCCACCAACCCAACGATGCCCTTCACGCGGAACACCCTGGACGAGGTGCTCGACATGATGATGGTGACCCATCACCTGTCGCCGAGCGTTCCGGAGGACGTGGCGTTCGCCGATTCCCGCACGCGCCGCGAGACGATCGCGGCCGAGGATGTGCTGCATGATCTGGGGGCGCTCAGCATGATGTCGTCGGATTCGCAGGCGATGGGGCGCATCGGTGAGGTGATCTGCCGGACCTGGCAAACGGCGGACAAGATGAAGCGCCAGCGCGGCGCCCTGCCCGGGGAGATGGCGGGGAGCGACAACCTCCGCGTCCGCCGCTACGTCGCGAAGTACACGATCAACCCGGCGATCGCCCACGGCATCGCGCGCGAGGTCGGCTCGATCGAGGTCGGCAAGCTGGCCGACCTCGTACTCTGGAAGCCGGCCTTCTTCGGCGTCAAGCCAGAGCTCGTGATCAAAGGCGGGCTCATCGCGGGGGCGATGATGGGCGACGGCAACGCGTCGATTCCCACGCCCCAGCCTGTCATCGCGCGGCCGATGTTTGGGGCGTTCGGCGGGGCGCGACACGCGTGCAGCGTTCACTTCGTCAGCCAGGCCGGCGTTCAGTCCGGCGCGCTGGCCGGCTTGAGGCGCCCGTTGGTCGCGGTCGGAGGGTGCCGGACGATCGGCAAACGGGACCTGGTCCTCAACGACGCGCTGCCGAACATCACGGTCAACCCGGAGACGTACGAGGTCCGCGCGGACGGTCAGCTGCTCACTAGCGAGCCGGCGGATGTGCTGCCCCTCGCGCAGCGGTATTTTCTGTTTTGACTGTCATCGGACAGGTCCTTCGCGAGGATGCGCTGCCCGCACCGGCCCGCGGCTACGCTCGCGACACGATCACCCTCGGATGGGACGAGCGGCTGCACGGGCACGGACGGCGGCGGTCGGATGGCGGGGTCGCGTTCGGCCTCTCGCTGCCGCGGGGCACGATGTTGCGCGGCGGCGATTGCCTGGTCCTCGACGAGGCCAAGACCGTCGTCCTGGTGATCGAGCGGCCCGAACCGGTGTTCCTCATCGAACCTCGCACGCCCCAGGAGTGGGGCCTGTTCGCGTACCACATCGGCAATCGGCACCAGCCGCTGATGATCACCGACGCCGGCATCCTCTGCCCTGACGTGGCCGGCGTCGAACAGCTCCTCGAGCAGCAGCGCATCCCCTTTGCACGCGCGACGCTCGCGTTCACGCCCGCCAGCTCAGTGGCCAGCCATGATCACTAGCACGTTGACGCCCCGACCACTGCTCGCCCTCTTGCATCTGTGTGACAGCCTCTTCCCGATCGGCGGCTTTGGCTATTCGGACGGCCTCGAGGCTGCGACGGCGGCCGGCCTCGTCGAGACCCCCGCTGATCTGCAGGCGTGGCTGGACGTCTGTCTGGACGAGGTCCTCGGTCGGACGGACGGTCCCGCCGCCCTTCGGGCATGGTCCGCGTTCGGCCGACGAGACTGGGACGCGATCTGCGAGCTCGATGAAGAGATCACCGCGATGCGGCCGGCGGCCGCCACACGCCGTTCGAGCCGGGCCATGGGACGCAGGCTAGTCACAACGTGGAGCGCGCTGTATCTAGACAGCCGCCTGGAACACCTGCTCCATCTGGCCCGCCTCGAGCGTCTTGGCCCCGCCCTGCCGATCGCCTTCGGCTGCGCGTGCGTGTCAGCCGGCGTCGAGATCCGCGACACCGGCGTGGCCTTCGCGTACACCCGGCTGGCTTCGACGACGTCGGCCGCCCTACGGTTGATGCGGATCGGCCAGACCGATGCGCACGCGCGGCTCGCCGAGACCCTGACGCGCGTGCCGGCGGTCGTTGACGCCATGATGACGCGCGCTCGGCCTGAATCGTTTGCGCCGGCGATGGATGTGGCGGCCATGGCGCAACAGTACCTCCACTCTCGGTTGTTTCGATCATGACGAGCCCCCTTCGCATCGGCATCGGCGGACCCGTCGGTTCTGGCAAAACGGCGCTCGTCGATGCACTCTGCAAGGCAATGCGCGAGCGCTACCGCCTCGGCGTCGTCACAAACGATATTTTCACGCGCGAGGACATGGAGTTTTTGGTACGTAGCCAGGCGTTGCCCGACGATCGCATCATCGGCGTACAGACAGGCGGCTGCCCCCATACCGCCATTCGCGAGGACGCGTCGATGAACTTCGACGCACTGGACGAGCTGTCGAAACGGCACGCAGATCTGGAGATCGTATTTTTGGAGTCCGGGGGCGACAATCTGGCGGCCAGCTTCAGCCCCGAGCTGGTGGACGCGTCAATGTATGTCATCGACGTCGCCGGGGGCGACAAGATTCCGCGCAAGGGAGGTCCTGGCGTGACGCGGTCGGATCTCCTCGTGATAAACAAGATCGACCTCGCCCCGCACGTGGGCGCCAGCCTCGACATCATGGCGCGAGACGCCCGGCGGATGCGAGGCGACCGACCGTTCGTCTTCACGAACCTCAAGAGCGGCACGGGCCTGGAGGGGGTGGTGACGTGGATTCGGCGGGAGTTGCTGTACGAGTCTGCGAGTCATGTGTAGGCGGGGAGTCCGGGTTCCGCCTGGGTCCGGCGGGTCCTCGCGACAAGCGGCTACCCGCGGTCGTCGGCCGCCACGCTCGGCTCGATCTCAGCTTTCTCTACCGCAATGGCCGCACCGTGTTGGCTACGGCATACGCCGAGCCGCCATTCCGCGTCGGACGATGGTTTGCCGAGGGTGAGGGCTTGTACATGATCCTTGCCTCGTCGGCTCCCGGGGCGTTCGGCCACGATCACCTGCGGCAGAACGTCCGCATTGGGCGCGGCGCCCGGGTGCGGTTGACATCGCAGTCGGCGATGCAGGTCCATCCATCCCCCGACGGCGCAACTGCTCTTCTCGAGAGCTCGTATCACGTCGAAGACGACGCTCACCTGCACTGCGAATGGCACCCGCTGATCCCGTTCTCGGAAGCCCGGATCGACCAGCGGATCGACCTCAACATCGAGGGCGGCGGCTCCCTCTATTGGAGCGACGCGTTGATGAGCGGGCGGCAGGCCCGCGGCGAGCGATGGACATTCGCCTCCCTCGCGCACGAGCTCTCGGTGTCCCGAGATGGCTCCCTCGAGTTCCTGGAGCGGTATCGGATCCAACCGAGCGAGCTGGCCGTTTCGCGGCCGTGGGCTGCAGGCGATGCGTCGTATCTGGGCACGATCCTGCTCACCGGTCGACCGATCGAGCCGGGCGTTGCGGAACGTTTACACGTTGAGCTCGGGCACGTCGCCGGCGTGCGGGCGGCAGCCGACCGGCTCGACGATCGCGTGCTGCTCGTACGACTGCTGAGCACGTTCGGGCCCGACTTTCACGAAGCGCGGCGCTGGATCAGGGATCATTGTGGAACCCTCTAGCCTTGCCCTGGCCTGGTCGAGGCAGCTACCGCCGCTGGCCGAGCGGCAGTCGAACTCGTTGGGCGGCGGGTCGACGCCGCCTGAGCAGCGGTTTGACGGTGACCCGTGAGCCAAGCGTCAGCGTCCGTCCTGTTACGCAGAGCGGCAATCGCGTGGCGGCTCGCAACCGTCGTCGACGTCCGAACGGAGACGCCCAGGACACGGACGCTGGTCCTCGACATCCCGGGGTGGCCCGGCCACCGTGCGGGCCAGCACGTGGACGTGCGCCTGACGGCAGAGGATGGCTACCAGACGCAGCGGAGCTACTCAATTGCTTCGGCGCCGCAGGACGCCCGGGTCGCCCTGACCGTGGACCGACTGCCCGATGGCGAAGTCTCGCCATATCTCACTGCCGTGCTAACCGAGGGCGATCGGCTCGAGCTCCGTGGGCCGATCGGTGGATACTTTGTCTGGGACGTCGCGCTCGGCGGGCCGTTGCTCCTTGTCGCGGGCGGCTCGGGGATCGTGCCCCTGATGGCGATGCTGCGCCACCGCGCGATCGCCCTCAAGACCGGACACGTCCGGCACAATCTGCCAGCACGGCTTCTGTACTCGTCGCGACGATGGGACGACGTGATCTACCGTGGTGAGATCGCCGGACTCGCCCAGGACGACCAGACACTCGAGGTTGCGCTCACGTTCACGCGCGAGTCCCCTCAAGGGTGGACCGGATTTCGCCGCAGGATCGACCGCATGATGCTGGCGGCGGTCGCCTGGCCGCCTGGCGAACGGCCGCACATCTTCGTCTGTGGCCCCACGCCATTGGTCGAAGCGGCCGCGGCCGCGCTCGTCGAACTCGGGCACGAGCCGGCACTGGTGAAAACCGAACGTTTCGGACCCACGGGTGGACCGGCATAGCACGCGCCGCATCAGCGTGGACGAGCCTAGGGAGGCAGCGGTGAGCGGAGATGAGAACCTGGTGTCCGAGCAGCACCCCGACGACGAACGGGTTGCCGAGGCGGTGAGGCTCGATGGGAACGCCGCGGCCGGAATCCTGAGCGAGGTCTTTGTCCCAGACATCACGACGGCGCGCGCGACCTGCGCCAACTGCGGAACGATCCGGGCGCTGGGTGTGCTGCTTGTCTACGTTCACGGTATGGGTACGGTGCTGCGTTGTCCCAGCTGCGACGCCGTGGTCTTGCGTGTCGCGCGCACACCGACGCGACTGTGGCTCGATCCGACAGGTGCGA
>DASZFS010000041.1:0-16374 GCA_035939575.1 Vicinamibacterales bacterium
CTGATCCAGACCGAACGTGGAATCGAGCGATCGCGTTACCTGCACGTCGCCAACGGTTCCGTCGGGACGCACGACGCACTCAAGTACGACGATACCCTGCACTTTCGCGCGCATGGCATCCGAGGTGTAGTTCGGCCGGACTTCCCTCAAGACGCGCGGCAGTGTGACGCCGTTGCCAGGACGATACGCGCCGCCCCCGGTGCCGCCACCGCTGCCAGGGCCCAGGCCCGAGCCGGTGCCGGGGCCAACCCCCGTCCCTGTGCCGGTTCCCGCCCCGCCGCCGGACCCCGACCCTTGCGACAACGTGGGGGGACCGGGGGGCGCGTCGATCGCGCCCGGCAGCGTTTCTGCCGCTGACGCGAGGCTCTTGGCAGGAATGTTCAGCTGCTCCACCGGCGATGGCTCGTTCTTCGCCACCTGCTGCTCCAGGTTTGGAGCTTTCTGAACGGGAACCGTAATCTTGTCCTTGCCCGGCATCTCGGCCTGCCGAGGCGGCTCCTTCATCCGGTTGCCGCCGCCGCCACCGCCCCCGCCGGGGCCTGGCTCGGACAACCAGATAATCTGAGAATTCGGGCTCTCGGGGAGCATCGCGCTGACGCTGTACGGCTTTGCAGGAAAACTGCTGATCCAGACAAGAAGCGCGATAAACCCGACATCGAACAGCGCCGAGGCGCCAAACGACAGGGTCAGGCGCCTGGGCTCCTGATCGAATAGAAACTGAACCTCGTCGGGGTGGTTGCTGTCGACGTGGACGGACAAATGTCCTGCGGACGTATTTGGGCGAACCGCAGCCGTCTGGGGCGCTTCTGTCATGTGGAGCGGGTTGGGACTGACTGAAATATTTTCCCGCACGACGTCGCCACAGGCAAGCTGCAAAAGCAGTGCCTCGGACCTCGAGCGTAAGACGCCGAATTCAGGCGGTTCGGCGGATTAGAGCCGTCCGGTCCAGGCTCCAATTGCGGCATTACCGCCCCCGTACGAGTGCAGGATGGCCAGGGCGTCGGCGGCACGTGGCTCCGAGCGAATCGCCACAAGGACACCCCCCCTGGCGACGAGAGACTCGAAGATGCGCCCGTCATGTGGCTGAAACCCAACTCGACGCATCGTGGCCGCGATGCCGAGCTTCGACAGGTCGCGAGCCGCGCCCTGCAGGGCGTCGAGCAGGCGGCCTCGCGCAACGACGACGCCAACTCCCGCGATGTCGACGTTCTCACCGCCCGATCCGAGCGCGCTGGCCAGCAGCGCCGCGCCATCCGGCGCGTCCTTCACAAGAATTGTGAGCGCCTCTGGTGGAAAGCCAGCCCGTTTGAGCGCGTCGAGGCCCTTTCCAGCCCACGAGACATCCTGGAACACCGCAACAGTGAAGAGACCGGTCTCGACATCCATCATGCTGGTTATTGGTTGCTGGTTACTGGTTGCTCGTTACTCGTTCCTGGTTCCCGGTCGTTCCTGTTCGGCGGAGCACCACCAACAAGCGACCAGCAACCAGCAACCAGCAACCAGCAACCAGCAACGAGTAATGTATCACGATGCATGTTGCGGTTGTGGGCGCGGGACCGGCTGGCGCGTGGGCCGCCTACAACCTCGCCCGCCGCGGCGCGCGTGTCACGATCTTCGACGACTCTCATCCGCGCGAAAAGCCGTGCGGCGGCGGCGTGACAGGGCGCGCGCTCGCGCTGGTGTCGGATGCGCTGGAAGCGCGGCTCGATCACGTCGCGATCAGATCCGCCAGGTTCACCAATGTCCGACGAGGCATCGATGCCGTCGTGCCGCTCGGCCCCGCCGCGCTCGCGGTCACGAGCCGCACGGCGTTCGATGCGGCGCTGCTGACCGCTGCCGTCCGCGCCGGCGCCGCGCTGCACACGTCGCGCGTCGTCGGCCTGCGGGTCGACGCGTCGAGCGTCGAAATCCACACGCGAGACGGCACGTGCCGGCCTGATTTCATCGTCGGCGCGGACGGCACGAACAGCCTCGTGCGCAGGCGCCTGAGCGCGCCGTTTCGCAGGGATCAACTGTCGGTCGCCACTGGCTTCTTCGCGCGTGGCGTCTCGAGCGACGAGATCGTGATCGAAATGGTCCAGGAACCGGCGGGGTACATCTGGTCGTTCCCGCGAACAGATCACCTCGCAATCGGAATCTGCGCCCAGGCCGGCATCTCGACGCGCGCCGACGCGCTTCGCGCGCAGGCGGCTGCATGGATCCGCGCCGCCCACGTCGCCGAGGGCGCAACCCTGGTGCCATACGCGTGGCCCATTCCGTCGCTTGGCGCGGCCGACTTCGACGGGCAGGTGGTCGGCGGCGCCCGCTGGTGCCTGGTCGGCGATGCGGCGGGGCTCGTCGATCCGATCACGCGTGAGGGGATCTATTTCGCGATCGCTTCCGGGGGCTGGGCGGCCGAGGCCATCGGGGAGGGCGGCGATGTCGCGCGCGCCTATACGACCCGTGTGAACGACGAAGCCGTCGGCGAGCTTGCCCGTGCAGCGCGACTCAAGGCGGGGTTCTTCCGCCCGGTCTTCACGACCTTGATGATGGACGCGCTGTGCCAGAGCGCCGCAGTTCGCGCGGTGATGGCCGATCTGGTGGCCGGGTCACAGAGCTACCGATCGCTCAAATGGCGCCTGCTCCGGACGCTTGAGCTGGGTCTCGCGTGGCGGGCGCTCCGCTCTGTGGCTTGCCACTCGATCTCATGAACCGGCTGAAGACTCTGAGGCGGGCTGACCACCCTTTCCAACCCTTGAGAACCTTGATTTTTGGGCGAGGCAACTGCACGCGACCCTGACTCTTCAGGCCCACTCTGAGTCAGATGTACTACTTAAGGCACAAAGTATCCGTCGCGAGCTCTCACCCGGACGCCGGGGCGATCGACCCGGACGTCGATAGCGTGCCATCCAGATCGGTGCGCATCGGCGTCTCGTGGCACGTACCCAAGTAAGTATTGGGTTCGCAGCTCCCGCGCCAGGGTCGCGAGCGACCGCTCGAGCTGTTTCGGGTCCGCGATCGCAAGCGAACGTCCACCGGTGACGCCGGCGAGCTCCGCGAAGACAGGCGGCCGGTTTTTTCCCAGGCCGATCGGGTACAGAAGAACGTCAGCATGGCGCGCGTGATCGACGAGGTCGGCGGCACGCACCTCACTCCCCCGGTCGGCGCCGTCGGAGATGACGAGAAGGGCGCGTCGGCCGCGCCGCTTCGTCACCGCGTCGATCGCCCGCCACATCGCGTCGTAGAGCGGCGTGCTGCCCCACGGCTCGATGGACTGCCACGCCGTCCCGGCCGCCGCGCGGGCCGGCATGGGTGGCGTCAATACCTCGATGTCGCTGCCGACCGTGAGCACCATCACCTCGTCGTCGTCGGCCAGTGCCCGGACGAAGGCAGCCGCCGCGCGCCGCGCCAGGGCAAGGCGCTCGCCGGCCATGCTGAAGCTGCGGTCGAGCGCAATTACCACCGACAGCGGGAACTCGCCAGCCGCGAACGCCGTCACGCGCTCGGAAACGCCGTCTTCCGAGACATGAAAGTCCGACGCCGCAAGGCCAGTCACCGGGTCGCCACGCTGGTCGGTCACCGTCGTGTAGACCTCGATGAGGCGCACACCCGATGAGAACTGCGCCGCGCCGGAGACCACGGCGAACAGTGATAAACTCAAGACTTCAAGGAGCGCCACCATGGGTCGTGTAGGACTGCCAGAGCTTCTGATCATTCTGGCCATAATCGTGATTATCTTCGGGGCAAACCGGCTGCCCGATCTGGGCCGCGGCATCGGCAGCGCCATCAAGAACTTCAAGGATGGCATGAAGGACGGGCAATAACCGCTGCTCCGTATCTCCTCACAGCACGACTCTCGAGTCGCCCGTCCTGCGGGTCACGCGTTCTCTGTCTAAGTACTCAAGTAAGGGAATCGCAAATTTCCGGGTCACCCCGAATCGCTCCTTGAAGCCGGCGACGTCGATTCGCGCCGTGGGCAGCGCCTTCAGCGACGCCACATCAGTCTTCAGTTTCTGCAGCGCCTCCTCATGAAACAGCAGCGTGTCGAGACGCACGACGCGCTTCTGACGCATGAGCAGCTTCACAACACGGTCCACCACCGGCGCGGCAACGCTCAGCGACGCGGCAAGCCCGCCGACGTCCGGCGGTGTGAGGCCAGCTGCGCGGAGCGCTGCGTCGACGGCGTCGCGGACACGCGCTTCTTCCGGCGACAGCGCCAGGCGGTGGCTCGAGAGCGCGACGCGATCCTTCACGACAATCCGACCGGCCTGCACCAACTCGGTCAGCGCGCGCTCGAACACGGAATGGTGGCCCCGGCGGAACCCCCCAAGATTCAGCTTGTCGCGCAGCTCGTCGCGCGGCACACCCTCCGACAAGGGCTCCGCGCGATGGTGCGCGGCAAGCGCGGCGACAATCGACTCCTGCAACCGCTCGAGCACAGCAGCATCGACGAGCAGGGCGCCGGCGACAACGACGGCGCGGGCATTCACCAGGCTGGCCACCAGCGCATCACGAGCGTCGGAATCCATCCCCAGCCGCGACGCAAGCGCTTCCTCGGGCAGGCCGGTGGCGCCGGCGGCGGCAGCGAGCGCGATCGCCGCGCGTCGATCCGCGCCGGGCTGCTCGGCGTCGGACGATCCGACCATCATGGCGCGTGACCGCTCAGTCGCCGCCACGGTTCGGATGCGGTCGCGCGGCGGGAGCGGATCAAGCACCACGCCGCCGGCGATCGTAAGCGGCGGCGAGTAGGCTCGAAGAATGTAGCGGTCGCCGCGCGAGAGCACGGCGGCCGCCTCGAGGCGGAGCCGCACGAATCCCCGCGCGCCCGGCTCGATGACTGTTCTCGCCGGATCGATCACGCCGATGCGCCCGATGATCTCGGCGGTGCCCTGATGAAAGCGGATCCGGGCCCCGTGCTTCAGGGGCTTGGCGCCGGGCAGGACCTCAACGGCCGCGTCGGCCACCCGCGTCTCGACGAACGCGCCGGGCGTGACGAGGCTGAGCCCGCGCGCGATCTCGCCGACCTCCACGCCCGCCAGATTGACCGCGCTCCGCTGACCGGCAGTGGCGCGGCCGGTGGGCCGGCCGTGGACCTGGACCCCCCGCACCTTGACTGCACGACGTCCGGGCAGGAGCGCCAGTTCGTCGTCGGCCGCAATGCCTCCCGACACCAGCGTGCCGGTGACCACGGTGCCAAAGCCCTTCATGGAGAACACACGGTCGATCGGCAACCGCGTCGCACGCCCGATTGCGTGATGCTCGACCTTGGCGCTCGCCTGCACGAGCGCCGCGCGAAACGCGTCGAGCCCCGCGCCGGTACGCGCCGAGACGGCGACTACCGGCGCCGGCTCGAGGAACGATCCCGCAACGAGCTCCCGCACCTCGAGCCGCGCCACCTCCAGCGTCTCGGCGTCGGCCAGGTCGGACTTGGTGAGCGCGACGAACCCCGCGGGCACGCGCAGCAGGCGGCAGATCTCGAAATGTTCGCGCGTCTGGGGCATCACCGACTCGTCAGCGGCAACCACCAGCACGACCAGGTCGATGCCGCCGACACCGGCCAGCATGTTCTTCACGAATCGCTCGTGCCCCGGCACGTCGACGAACGCCACGGCCATGCCGCCGATCGTCGCGTGCGCGAACCCGAGGTCGATGGTGATTCCCCGGGCCTTCTCCTCTTTCAGACGGTCCGGATCGGTCCCGGTGAGCGCCTGCACGAGCGCGCTCTTACCGTGGTCGATGTGGCCTGCCGTCCCGACGACGATCGATCGCACCTCTACCGTCTTCCCTTCTTGCGTGCTCCGCGCTCGCGTCGGCCCGGTCGCTGCTTGCCCCGCTTGCCCGGCTTGGTGGCGGCCTTGCCCCGGCGCGCCCCGCGCCGTTCACCTGGTCCCCAACCGCCCCGCTGCGTCCGCACGCGCTCGAGGATCTCCGCGAGGCCCAGGTCGATCTGTCGCTGTTCCATATTCACCCGGACGACCTGAACCTTCACCTTGTCGCCAAGCCGATAGACCTTGTGCGTGTTTTCTCCGCGGAGAAGGTACCCGTTCTCGACGAACCGGTAGTAGTCGTCCGCCATCGTCGAGATGTGGACAAGCCCCTCGACGAAGTGCTCGACGAGCTCGATGAACAGGCCGAACGACGCCACGCCGGTGACGTAACCCTCGAACTCGTCACCGACCTTATCCGCCATGAACTTCACTTTCTTCCATTGCAGCAGCTCGCGCTCGGCGTCGTCGGCGCGGCGCTCCATTTCTGACGTGTGGCGGGCAACTTCGGGGAGCTCCTCCGCCCATTCCTCCTGGCTCTCCCTGTCCGATTGAAGCGTCTTGGAAAGCGCGTCCTGCTGCCGGCGCCGGGCGGCGCGAAGCGCCCGGTGGACAACCAGATCTGGATAGCGACGGATCGGCGACGTGAAGTGCGTGTAGCTCGGCGCAGCGAGGCCGAAGTGCCCGAGGTTTTCGGGCGCATAGCGCGCCTTCTGCATCGTGCGGAGCATCAGAAACGCAATTGGCTTCTCTTCCGGCCGCCCGTGAATCCGCTCGATGAGCTTCTGGAAGTGCCGCGGGCGCAGCGCCGTCAGCGGGGCGCCCAGGCTGTAGCCGAAGCCGGTGATGAACTCCTCGAACTTCGCGACCTTGAGGACGTCGGGCTCCTCGTGCACGCGATAGAGCGCCGGCGCGCCCTGCGCCTCCAGATACGACGCGACGGTCTCGTTGGCCAGGAGCATGAACTCCTCGATGAGCCGGTGCGCGACGTTGCGCTCGAGCGCGATGATCGCTTCCACGCGCCCTTCCTCTCCCAGGACGACCTCGGCCTCGTTCAAATCGAAGTCAATGGATCCCCGGCGCCGACGCGCGTCGTTCAGAATCTGGAAAAGCTCGCGCATCTGCTCGAACATCGGCACGAGCGGCGCGTACGCGCTCAGGAGCTGCGGGTCGCGATTGGTCAGGATGCCGTTCACCGCGGTATAGGTCATCCGTTCGCTGCTGTTGATGACGGCGTCGTGAAACTCCGATCGCACCACCTGGCCACGGCGATCGACCTCCATCATGCAGGACTGCACGAGGCGGTCGACGTGCGGGTTCAAGCTGCACAGACCGGTCGCGAGCTCCGAGGGGAACATGTGCACGGCGCGCTCGGGAAAGTACACCGATGTGCCGCGGTCGTACGCCTCGCGGTCGAGCGCGCTGCCCTCGTGGACGTAGTGCGACACGTCTGCGATGTGCACGCCGAGCCAGAAATGGCCGTTCGACAGCCGCTCGATGGTGATTGCATCGTCGAAGTCGCGCGCGTGCTCGCCGTCGATCGTCACTGTCGGCACGCCGCGCAGGTCGGTGCGGCCCCGGATGTCCCGCTCCGCGACCGTCGTGCCGAGACGGGTCGCCTCGGCGATCGCGTCGGCCGAATGCGCATCGGGAATGCCGTGCTTGCGGATGATGATCTCGGTGTCGACGCCGGGCGCGTCGATGCTGCCGAGGACCTCCGCGACGCGTCCGACCGCGCCGCGGGTCTGTGTGGGCCACCGCGTCAGCTCGACCACGACCATGTCACCCGCGTCGGCGCCGCCTTCCTGTCCCGGCGGGATGAAAATGTCCATCAGCACGCGACGGTCGAACGGGACGACATACCCCATGCCGTTGTCCCTCGACTCGCCCCGGGACGGGTCACCCCGGTCGTAGCGCCCGACGATCGACTCGTTGGCCCGCTCGAGAATCCGGATGATTCGCCCTTCGGCGCGGCCGCCTTCCTTGACTCGTTCTATGCGGACGACAACGCGGTCCCCGTGCATGGCCTCGTTGAGGTGCGGCGCGGCGATGTAGATGTCGCCGCCGGACTCGAGGGCGCGCTCCGGCGCGACGAACCCGTATCCGGCCGAGTGCGTCTGCAACCGGCCGACGTACAGGTCCATCTTTTCCGGCAGTCCGAAGCGGTTGCCGCGGATCTGGATGAGATCGCCGGAGGAGACGAGTGATTTGATGTCCCGCTTGAACGACGTGTGCTCGTCTCGCGGAATTTTGAGAATCTGCAGAAGCTCGCGCATGCCGGCCGGATGGTGTACCCGGTCGCGCATCAGCGCGAGGACTTGATCGCGTGAAAACATCTGAATTTAGGCTAACAGAATTACCTGCAGGTCGCCGACGTTGGTGCCGGTCGGACCGGTGTGGATGAGATCGCCAAGCGCCTCGAAGAACGCGTAGCTGTTGTTATCGTCAAGATATCGATCGGGCGGCATCCCTTCGGCCAGCGCGCGATCGATCGTGGTGGAGTCGGCATAAGCGCCCGCCGCGTCGGTTGGTCCGTCGACACCGTCGGTGCCCGCGCTGGCCAGCGCCCCCGGGGCCGCGGTCTGGTCGAGCAACTCCGCCGCGGCGAGCACGAATTCCTGATTGCGCCCGCCCCGGCCCTGCCCGCGAACCCGAACGGTCGTCTCACCGCTCGACACGACGCACGTCGGGCGGCGCGCGCCGGCCGCCAGCGCAATCACCGCGCGCAGGTGAGATGCCGCCGCAACACGTGCCTCGCCGATCACAGCGTCGTCGATCCTGATCACGTGGTAGCCCCGGCCCGTCGCTTCCGCAAGCGCGCCGTCCATCGCGTCACGGCGGGATCCGATGACCCTCGAACGCGCTCGCGCGAGACGGGCGTCGCCCGGCTTCGGGGTCTCAGACACCCGGCCCGCGGCGCCGTCGCGGAGCCGCTGCACAACCGCCCGCGGAAACCGATCTTCGCCGCCGAAGCGGCGCAGGATGTCGAGCGCCTCGTCGTATCGGCTCGCATCCGCGACCGTCGGGCCAGACGCAATCACGCTGAGATCGTCATTGACGACATCCGAGACAACGAGGACGTCACACGCGGCCTGAGTGGCCGCGGCGAGCCATCCGCCCTTGATCGCCGAAAGGTGTTTGCGCACAGTGTTCAGCGCGTGAATGTCGGCGCCCGCGCCGAGCAATGCCGACGTGGTGTGGCGCTTGTCGTCGAGCGTCAGCCCGTCGGCCGGGACGGCCATCAGGGACGACGCGCCGCCCGACAGGAGGACGAGGAGATGATCGTCCGAGGCCAACGCTCGCGCGAGCGCCAGCGCGCGACGTCCGGCATCCTCGCTGCCCGCCGTCGGCACGGGATGCCCGCCGACGACGCGTTGGAACCGAGGGTCCGGTGCGGGAGCGTTCGTCGCCGCGACAATGAGCCCGCCTGGACAATAGCCACTCCGGGGGCCCCTACCCCCCGGATCGTCGCCCAGATGCGCGATGCCTGCCGCAACCATCGAGTCGGCCGCCTTTCCTGCAGCAAGAAGGTAGTGGTGTCCGCCCTCGGCGTGCCGCTCGGCAGCCGGGCACTGAGCGAGCGCGCGCGCGGTCAATTGACGGGCGTCAGCCGCGCGGATACCCGCCTGGATGATGGCCAGGGTGTCCTGTCGAAGACCGGCGAGAGAGCGTGTCAGTGTAGGTGCTTGGGATCCGACCAGGCCGACAACCCGGTCACGACGTCGAATTTCTTGAGGAGTGAGCTGACAACCTGGGGAGCGTTGGCCTGCGTGGAGAGCTGTTCGAGCTGATTCATGACTTTCGCGAGGGCGGCTTCCACATCCGTGATGGCGCTCTCGGAGTAGTACGGCCGCTGGCGCTGGAGACAGCGGCGATGTTTGGCGAATTCTTCCCGGTAGAACTCTGCGATCGGGTGCTGCGCGCTGATCGGCCTCGAATCGGTCACGAAGCGTGGCATGCAGATCCTCGGAATGAATTGTCCAACACGAACAACTCCAGTGTAGTGCCGCGGGAAAACGGGTGTCAAGATTGCGTAAGCCTGGCCGCGACCAACCCGCCCAGGCAGCCCACCGCCATCCCGCCCACGACCAGCAGCGCACAGACCTCGATCGGGAGAAAGTGAACCTCGGCCAGGTTGACCGCCGAGGCCAGCGGCGTCAGGTATCGCGTTCGGATCGCCAGAAAGACGGCGCCCAGGACGACCACCGCGGCCAGGGCACCGACGCCGCCCTGAAGGATTCCCTCCATGACAAACGGACCGCGCACGTAGATCTGCGGCGCCCCGACGAGGTGCATGATCTCCAGCTCATCGCGACGCGCGTAAAGCGCCAGCCGGACGACGTTGGCGACGGTGAGTGAGGCGGCGATGGTCAGCACGCCGCCAAGGAGCAGGCCGACGCCCCGCACGACGCCGATCGCGGACAGCACGCGCATCAACCACTGGCGGTCATAGCGCACGTCCGCCACGCCAGTCGCGCGGCGAAGCGTCGTCGCCAGGGCGTCGAGGCTCGCCCCCGACGTGTCCTCCACGCCGGGGCGCAGGCGCACCTCGTAGGAAGCCGGCAAGGGATTCTCGCCGAGGCCGTCGACCGCGGGCGCCAGGTCGGCGAACGTTTGCCTGAACCGCGTCAGCGCGTCGGCCTTGGAGAGATATTCGCGCGCGACGACGAGGCCGCCGGGCGCCAGCAGCCGCTCGATATTCGCGCGGTCCTGCGCGGACGCGTCGTCTTTCAGGTAGACCGACATCTCCGCCGCGCTGCTCCACTCGGCGCCGAGTCGCTCGAGGTTCGCTGTCACCATCAGGAAGGCCCCGAGCACGAAGAGCGCGAGCGCGATGGTCGCCGTCGAGAGGACGCCCGACTGCCGTCCGCGCCAGAGGCTGCGGGCGGCCTCCTCGAGCGCGTAGCGCAAAGCCTGCATCATGCAACCTCCACGATGCGGCCGTGATCGAGCGTCACCGCCCGCCGGCCGACGCGGCGGATCAGCTCGCGGTCGTGGGTCGCGACGATGACCGTGGTTCCGCGTGCGTTGATCTCGCGGAACAGGTTCATGATCTCGAGCGACAGATCCGGGTCCAGGTTGCCCGTTGGCTCGTCCGCCAGCACCAGTTGCGGATCATTCACCAGCGCGCGCGCAATCGCGACGCGCTGCTGCTCGCCGCCCGAGAGCTCTTCCGGGAACGCGTTCATGCGGTGCTGCAGACCGACCCACTTCAGCACCTGGAAGGTCTTTCGCTGCTGGGTGGCCAGCGGAAGGCCCAGCACGCGCATGACGAAAGCGACGTTCTGAAACACCGTGAAGCGGGAGATGAGCCGGAAGTCCTGGAAGACAAAGCCCACGGAGCGCCGGTAGGTCTGGACCTGCGACGCTCTGAGCGTGTTCAGGTCCCGTCCCATCACGCGGAGGTCTCCGGCGGTGGGCAGATCCTCGCGAAGCAGCAGCCGGAGGAAGGTCGATTTCCCGGCGCCGCTCGGACCGGTGAGAAACAGGAACTCGCCTTTGTCGATGGTGAGCGACAGCTCACGCAACGCGTACACGCCGCGCCTGTAGAGCTTGGAAAGCTTCACGCTTTCTATCACGCTGCCTGTGCACCCACGGCCTTCGCTGTCGTTTGGAGTGGCAACACTATAACACGTGTCATGGCTGATGGCTCATCTCATCCATCTTGCGCTTCAGCAGCTCGTTCACGCGCTTCGGGTTTGCCTTGCCCGCGGTCGCCTTCATCACCTGCCCGACGAGGTATCCGAGGGCGCCGGCCTTTCCGCCGCGGAACTGCGCGACCGCGTCCTCATTTCTTGCCAGCACATCCTCGATAGACGTGACGATCGTGGTCTCGTCGTCGATCTGCCTGAGGCCTTCCGCGGCAACGATCTCCTCTGCTGCGGCGCCGGTTGCGACCATCTTCTCGAACACGTCCTTCGCGGTCGACCCACTGATCGTTCCGCGATCGACGAGCGCCAGCAGCGCCGCCAGGCGCGCGGCTGGAACCCGCTCGGCGAAGCGCCCGGCGTTGTCGAGCCCGAGCTCGTTCATTTTGGCGCTGACGCTTCCCAGCACCCAGTTCTTGGCCGACTTTGCCTCCGCGCCGGCCCGCACGATGTCCTCGAAGTACACGCCGAGGCCGGGGCGGGCGATCGTGAGCGCGACCGCGTCAGACGCGGTCAACCCATAAGCCGTCGCCAGCCGCCGGCGGCGGTCCAGGGGCAACTCCGGCAGCGTCCCACGGATCGCGGCGACTCGCGCTGCGGATGCCACGAGCAATGGCAGGTCGGGCTCGGGGAAGTAGCGGTAGTCGTGCGCCTCCTCCTTGCTTCGCATCGAAAACGTCCGGCCAGCCGTGGCATCCCACAAGCGAGTTTCCTGCATCACGCGCCCGCCGGCGTCCAGCTGCCCGACTTGCCGCGCGATCTCGTGCTCGATCGCCCTCTCGACAAAGCGGAACGAATTCAGGTTCTTGATCTCGACCTTCGTGCCGAGGTCCGTCGCGCCGCCGGGGCGCACCGACACGTTGGCGTCGCACCGCAGGCTGCCCTCTTCCATGTTGCCGTCGTTGACGCCGATCGCGACCAGCAGTTCGCGCAGATAGGTGAAGAAGGCGGCCGCCTCGCGCGCCGATCGCAGGTCTGGCTCCGTGACGATCTCGATGAGCGGGATGCCCGCGCGATTGAGATCGACGTAACTGTGCCCGTCGGAATCCTTGAATCCTTCGTGCAGGAGCTTCCCGGCGTCCTCCTCCATGTGCACGCGCTTGATGCGGATGTCATGGTCGGGCGTCCAGTAGTCGCTCCCGGCCGCGACGACGCCGCCGGTGGCGAGGGGCCGTTCGTATTGCGAGATTTGATAGCCCTTCGGCAGATCGGGATAGAAGTAGTTCTTGCGCGCGAACACGGACGTCTCGTGGACCACGCAGTTCAACGCGAGCGCGGCGCGAATGGCGCCGTCCACCGCCCGGCGATTGAGCACCGGCAGCGCGCCCGGCAGCCCGAGGCAGACCGGACAGACGTGGGTGTTGGGCGCCGCGCCGAACGTCGTGCTGCTGCCGCAGAAGATCTTCGAGGCGGTGAGCAGCTGCGCGTGGATCTCGAGTCCGACGACCGGCTCGTAAGGCATGCCGCGGCGCTACGTTCTCGGTCCGGCCCCGAGCACGTCGGGCTTCACGCCCGACTCGAACGCCTTGAAGTTCTCGACGAACATCCGTGCGAGCGCCGCCGCCTGCCGATCGTAGGCGTCGCCGTCGCTCCAGGTGTTGCGCGGGTTGAGGACCTCGGCGGGCACATCCGGACAACTGGTTGGCGTGTCGAGGTTGAAGATGGCGTCCCGCTGATAGCCCACGCCGTCGAGCGCTCCGTTCAGCACCGCGCGGACCATGGCCCGCGTGTGGGCGATCTTCATACGACCGCCGACCCCGTAAGGCCCGCCGGTCCATCCCGTGTTGACCAGCCACACACGCGCGCCGTGCCGCGCGATCTTCTCGCCGAGCATCGTCGCGTAGCGGATCGGCGCGAGGGGCAGGAATGGGGCGCCGAAACAGGTGCTGAACGTAGCCTTTGGCTCCGTCACGCCCTTTTCCGTGCCCGCGACCTTCGCGGTGTAGCCGGACAGGAAGTGGTACATCGCGGCGTCCGGGCTCAGCCGCGATATCGGCGGCAGCACGCCGAACGCGTCCGCCGTCAGCATGACGATGTTCGTGGGATGCCCCCCCTGACCCGACGGCACGGCGTGATCGATGAACGCGATCGGATACGCCGCGCGCGTGTTCTCGGTCAGACGGTCGTCGTCGAGGTCGAGCACGCGGGTCTCGGGATCGTACGCGACGTTCTCGAGCACCGTCCCGAACCGGCGTGTCGTCGCGTAGATTTGCGGCTCGGCCTCGGCCGACAACCGGATGGTCTTCGCGTAACAGCCGCCCTCGAAATTGAACACGCCCCGGTCGCTCCAGCCGTGCTCGTCGTCTCCGATGAGACGCCGCTCGGGGTCGCTGGACAGCGTGGTCTTGCCCGTGCCCGACAGGCCGAAGAACAGCGCCACATCGGCGCGCGGGCCGACGTTTGCCGAGCAGTGCATCGACATCACGTTCCGCAGCGGCAGCACGTAGTTCAGCACGGTGAAGATCGATTTCTTCATCTCGCCCGCGTAGCTCGTGCCGCCGATGAGCACGAGCCGCCTGGCGAAGTTCAACGCGATCACCACTTCGGAATTGGTGCCGTGGCGCTTCGGATCCGCCTTGAAGCCCGGCGCGTCGATGATCGTGTAGTGCGGCGCGCCCGCGGCGGCGGCCGCCGGATCATCGATGAAGAGGTTACGGCAGAACAGGTTGTGCCAGGCGTACTCGTTGATGACGCGGACCGGGACCCGATAGGCCGGATCGGCGCCGGCATAGCAGTCGAGCACATAGAGTTCTTTGCCGGTCAGCGAGTCGAGCAAGTCGCGATGCAGCGCGTCGAACTGCGCCTCCTCCATCGGCCGGTTGACCTTGCCCCACGCGACATTCGATTCACTCGACGGCTCGCGGACCACGAACTTGTCGTTCGGCGAGCGTCCGGTATGTTGACCCGTGCGGCACACGAGCGGGCCGTCCGCGGAGATGGCGCCCTCCCCCCGGCGGATCGCGTCCTCGTAGAGCGCGGCGCTGGAGAGATTCCACCGGACACGATCGGTCCGAATTCCCTCTCGCTCGAGCCCTCGGACCGGCTCAACCTCGGTGCTCATCCGACACTCCTCATGAAAGCGTCCGCGAACCCTAAAATATGAAGACCCAGTAACATACAAGGAATCCAAACATCGTACTCGCGCCGATCCAGCGAGTCAACAATTGTGACACCTGCGGTAGACTGTAAACAGCGACCGGGACACATCGTAATGCCCTAATGAGTGCAGATAAGCGGATTGCTTCCGACGACACTCGGCCCGCCGAGCCGGACACAGCGTTATCGCCGCTGCGCCGCGCGCCTGGCGGAGCCGCGCCGCCCGCCGCGATCGGCGCACTCGGTCCACTCAGTGAAGATACTCGCATCGCGATCGACATCCGAGGGCTCGTGGAACGCGGGGCCATGGACGAGGCTCGCGATCGCTTCGGCGAGCTCGTCACTCTGCATCAACGACGAGCAGCGCGCATCGCGTATCAATACCTGCGCGATCCTGCGGACGCAGATGAGGCGGTCCAGGACGCCTTCGTCAAGGTCTTCAGCCACATCTCGAGCTATCGGGAGGCGTGGCCGTTCGGCGTCTGGTTCACACGGATTCTCATCAACGGCTGTCTCGATCGCCGCAAGGCACGGAGCCGGCGCGACCGCTGGTTCGTACCTGGAGACGTGTCGAGCGCGGACGAGGCCCGAGCGTCGGCCGCCGGCGTGCCGCGAGACCCGGAGCAGCGCCTGCTGGCGCGCGAGCGTCGCACGCGCATTGCGGCTGCCGTCGATCGGCTGGACGGCCGCCAGCGGACGGTCTTCATGTTGAGCCAGTACGGTGATTTCACGCCGAAGGAAATCAGCGCGATGACCGGGCTGAACGAGTCCACCGTGCGCGTCCACCTCTTCCGGGCCGCGCGGAAACTCCGCGGGCTACTGGGAGGCAAATCGTGACCCATCACGCGCACGTTCTCGAAGAGAAGCTCTTCGACTGTTATCTGGCCGAGCGCAATGGCGAGTGCATCGAGCCGCCGGTTGCCGAGCACCTGACCGACTGCCCGCCCTGCGCCGAGCGGTACGCCGACCTCGCGCGCTTCATGGACGGTCTCCGTGCCGAAGGCACAGCCGACGCTGATGCGCTCTTCACGCCCGAGCGTCTACGCCTCCAACAGCAGCAGATCGCGCGGCGGCTTGCGAAGGTCGGGCGGCCCGCGCGGGTCCTGAGCTTTCCCAGCCGGTTCGTCCGGCGCACGATGACCGATCCGACGTCGCATGCCGCGCCCCGGTGGGTCGCCGCAGCGGTCGCCGCCGGCCTCTTCGTCGGGGTCGCCGTCGGCGCGTCGTACCAGTATGGTGCGCACTCGCGCGTGGCACAGCAGCTCCTGGCGCGGCAGATGGCGAACAGGGAAATCGGGACCCCTGGAGCGGGTCGCGAGGTAGGGGCCACCGGATTGGGCCGGGGGACAGGGGCGCCTGCAATGACGGCGCCCGTCCGCCAGACTCCCGTCGCGACGCGCGGCGAGAGCCCCGCGCAGGTCGCTGCCGACGACGCGTTTCTGTCGGATCTCGAGGTCGCGCTCGAGCGCCCACACACGCGCGAGCTGGTTGCCTTTGACGCGTTCACACCTCACGTGCGCGAGGTCAGTAACGCCCGGTAGCCAGCAACTGGCAACCAGCAACTGGAAGCAATCTCATAAATGCTTCAACAGAAAACGACACTGATGACTCCGAATGGGGCTGGAGACTCATGGCTGCGTGCAGTTGCCTCGCCCCAAAATCAAGGTTCTCAACAGTTGGACGGGTTGTAGTCGCCAGCAACCAGTCGCCAGCAACCAGTCCATGTCGTCCTTGATCTTCCGCAAGGGGCTCGATCTGAAGCATGCCGTCGCAGGGATGCTGGCCGAGAGCTATCACAGCGCGATCGTCGAGCGCATCAAGGCTGAAGAGTTCACGTACGCGGCCGGACGCCTGACCGTGTACCTCGCGCGCGAGGTCGGGTTCTG
>DASZFS010000042.1:0-6583 GCA_035939575.1 Vicinamibacterales bacterium
CTATCACTGGGACAAGATGCACGGGATCAACGTTGATGCCGGCATCTTCATGTCCTACATCGGGCTCGACAGCTACTACCAGTACGACAACTGGTCCTATCAGCCGTCGTACGTCTCGTCGAACACGCCGTGGTTCTTCAATGGCCTGCGGATCCAGATCTTTCCCAGCGACAAGCTGAAGATCGAGCCGTGGATCATCAACGGCTGGCAGTCCTACGGCAAGTTCAACAGCGCGCCCGGCCTGGGCGGCCAGATCCTCTGGCGTCCCAATGGATCGGTCTCGGTGCTGGCGAACAACTACTGGGGCACGGATACGCTCGGCAACCCGGATCGCAAGCGCGTCCACACCGACGACAGCATTCAGGTGAAGTACCTGGACACGCCGGATGCGACTGTGTCGAAGGCCGCGTTCACGTTCACGTTCGACGCCGGCTGCGAGTACGGCGGGGGCGTCAGCTGCGGCGGGGGGACGCCGGATTCGCCATCGCAGTTTTTCGTCGGGTTCATGGCCTACAACCGCTTGTGGTTCAACCACGATCTGCTGGCGCTGACCGTCGGCGGTGGTGCGATCGACAACCCTGGCCGCTATCTCGTCCTGCTGCCGCCGATCAACGGCGCGACCGCGTTCTCGGGGACGCCCTACTTCACCGGGAATCCGGGCGATCCCTACAAAGCCTGGGACGCGTCCGTCACATTCGACTACATGCCGAGCCAGTTCGTGACGTTCAGGTTCGAAGGCAATCACCGCGCGGCCAACGTGCCGTACTTCTCGGGCGAGGGCGGCGTGACGCCGCCGGGAGGCAACGTCGGGCCGGCCGGCTCGCTCGTGGCGGGCTGGGCGCCGGATCTGCGCAAGTCTGAGAATCGCGTCACCATCGCGTTGCTCGTCAAGCTGTGAGCGCTTTTTAGCCCGATTTTAGGTCGGCGACGGTACGGTGTGAGCGTGGACATTCGATCGATGAGGTTGGTGCTCGCCGTGATTGGGCTTGTCGCGGGTCCTTGTCTCGCGAATGCCCAGCCGTCATCTGGTGCCGAGGCAGTGACGGTTGATGACCAGGCGAAGGACGGCGGCACGGATCGGGACAAGGATGGGCACAACGACGAGGATCAAGACCTGCTCGCCTTCGTGCGCGAAATGAAAGTGGGGATCGGTCTCGATACCTACTACGAATGGAATTTCAACCGGCCGATCGGACGCGTGAACCTCCTGCGGGCGTACGACGTGACCAGCAACAGCTTCAGCCTGAACCAGGCGAGCCTGATCCTCGAGCACCCGGTGGATGTCGACGCCGGGCGGCGCTTCGGCGGCCGTCTCGACCTGCAGTACGGCCAGGCAACCGAAACGCTGCAGGGCAGCCTGGCAAACGAGCCGCGGCCACAGGCCTACCGGCCGATCTTCCAGGCGTATGGCACGTACGTTTTCCCGGTGGCCGACGGCCTCACGGTGGATTTCGGAAAATGGGCGAGCGCGATCGGTTACGAGAATAACTACACCAAGGACCAGATCAACTACTCACGCTCCTTCTGGTTCGACTACCTGCCGTTCTATCACATGGGCGCACGGGTCAACTTCAAGATGAACGACGCCGTCGCGTTGAACTACTGGATCACGAACGGCACGCAGCAGACGGAAGCGTTCAACAACTACAAGGATCAGATGTTTGGCGCGGTCGTACAGCCCCGCAAGACCGTGTCGTGGACGATCAACTACTACCTCGGGCAGGAGCATCCGGACGTGACGGCCGTTCAGAATCCAGCCACCACGTCGCCGCCGACCCAGCCTGGCCTCTCGGTCACGCCGATCGACCCGGCGCCAGACGGACGCCTGCACATCTTCGACACGTATCTCAGCTGGCAGGTCCGGCCCGACACAACGGTCGGCATCGAGGCCGACTACGTGATCAGCCGGATGTGGGAAAACGACGCGCCCGGGCGATCGGCGGCGCCATCCAAGGTGTCGGGCGGCGCGCTCTACATCCGCCGGCAGCTGACGCCGACCGTCGCCGTGGCGGGGCGGGTGGAATACCTCCGCGACCGCGACGGCCTGTTCAGTGGCACCTCGCAGAGCCTGAAAGAGGCGACGCTGACATACGAGTACCGCCTGGAGAAGGGCCTGGTCTTCAGGGGGGAGTGGCGCGGTGATTTCTCGAACGTGCCGTTCTTTCTGACGCGCACGTTCGGCGAGGTCCAGAACGATCAGCCGACGCTGACGGCCGGCCTGATCTGGTGGTGGGGAAACAAGCAGGGGACCTGGTAGGAGACGCGATGCCCGATCTCGTGATGGTGGCGCTGACAGTCGTGTTCTTCGTCGTCGCGGTGGCGTACGTCGCCGCATGCGAGCGGTTGGAGTAGAAAGCGAGCGGTGGAGAAGGGATATGACGTTCGACTACGCGATCGGCCTGCTCGTCACGGCCGGTCTCCTCGTGTATCTGACCTACGCGCTGTTGCGACCGGAGAAGTTCTAGCATGACGCTCGGTGGTTGGCTGCAGATTCTCGTGTACTTCGTGGCGATCGCGGCGGTCACGGTGCCGCTCGGGCGATTCATGGTCCGCGTCTTCGCGCGCGAGCGGACATGGCTCGACCCGGTGCTCAGGCCGATCGAGCGGCTGATCTATCGATCCACCGGCGTCGACGAGAGCCGCGAGATGCGGTGGACCGAGTACGCCGCCGCCATGCTGCTGTTCAGCATCGTGTCGATGTTGCTCCTCTACGTCATGCAGCGCGTACAGCAGTGGCTGCCGTGGAATCCCCAGAAATTCGGTGCCGTCCCGCCGGAGCTGGCGTTCAACACCGCCGCCTCGTTCACGACGAACACGAACTGGCAGGCGTACAGCGGCGAGTCCACGATGAGCTATCTCACGCAGATGGCCGGGCTCGCGTACCACAACTTCACGTCGGCCGCGACCGGCATCGCGCTCGCCATCGCCCTCATCCGCGGCATCGCGCAGAAGGAGAAGGACACGCTCGGCAACTTCTGGGTGGACCTGGTCCGCAGCACGCTGTGGGTGCTGTTGCCCGTCTGCCTGGTCGGGGCGCTCGTGCTCGTCTCTCAGGGAGTCGTCCAGAACCTGCGTCCGTACGACACGGTCGCGGTCGTCGATCCACAGACCGTGACCACGACCGATGCCGGAAAGACCAAGACCGACATCGTCCGAGAGCAGACGATCGCGCAGGGGCCCGTCGCCTCGCAGGAGATCATCAAGGAGTTCGGCACCAACGGCGGCGGCTTCTTCAACGCCAACAGCGCGCATCCCTTCGAGAACCCGACGCCGATCACGAATTTCATCCAGATGTTCCTGATCTTCGCGATCTCGGCCGGACTGACCTGCACGCTCGGCCAGATGACCGGCTCGCCGAAGCATGGCTGGGCGGTCTTTGGCGCCATGGCGTTTCTGTTCCTCGCCGGCGTGACAACGGTGTACTGGGCCGAGGCGCGCGGCAACCCGACGCTCGCTGCCGCCGGCGCCGACCAATCGGTGACCGCACTGTCGCCGGGCGGCAACATGGAAGGCAAGGAGTGCCGCTTCGGCATCGCCAACTCGGCGCTCTTCGCGACCGTGACAACCGATGCCAGCTGCGGCGCGATCAACGGCTGGCACGACTCCTTCACGCCGATTGGCGGCATGGTGCCGCTGGTCAACATCATGCTCGGGGAGGTCATCTTCGGCGGTGTCGGCTCGGGGTTGTACGGCGTCCTCGTGTTCGTCATCCTTTCGGTCTTCATCGCCGGTCTGATGGTCGGCCGGACCCCCGAGTACCTCGGCAAGAAGATCCAGGCGTATGACGTTCAGATGGCGATGCTCGTCGTCCTCGTGTTTCCGTTGACCATCCTGGTACTGACCGCAATCTCGGTCGTCGCGCCGCGGTTCGGCACCCCGAGCATCCTGAATCCCGGCCCGCACGGCCTGACGGAGATTCTCTATGCCTTCACGTCGGCCACCGGCAACAACGGCTCCGCGTTTGCCGGGTTGAACGCGAACACCCGCTGGTACAACCTCACGACCGGGATGGCGACGCTCGTCGGCCGCTTCCTGATGATTATCCCGATGCTCGCGATCGCCGGCAGCCTCGGACGGAAAAAGCGCGTGCCGCCATCGCCCGGCACCTTCCCGGTCACGACGCCGCTGTTCACGGCGCTGCTTGTCGGCGTCATCCTGATCGTGGGGGCGCTCACGTTTTTTCCGGCCTTGAGCCTGGGCCCGATCGTCGAGCACCTGCTCATGGCCAACGGCCAGGTGTTCTGATGGCACAGGACAAACCCGGGACACCGCTCCGCACCCGCCGCTCGATCTGGGACGCGCAGATCGTTCGCACCGCCATCATCGACGCGCTCCGCAAGTTGCATCCGCGGACGATGGCGAAGAATCCGGTCATGTTCGTCGTCGAGGTCGGGAGTCTGCTGACAACGGTCGCGCTCGTCCGCGATTTGCTTGCGGGCCGGCCGGGGTTTGGCTTCGAGCTGCAGATCACGTTCTGGCTGTGGCTGACCGTGCTCTTTGCCAACTTCGCAGAGGCGATGGCCGAAGGACGCGGAAAAGCCCAGGCTGACACGCTTCGCAAGGCCCGGACCGAGACCGTCGCCAATCGCCTGACCTCGGGAGGGCGGACAGAGATCGTCCCGGCCAACAGCCTGCGCAAGGACGACGTGGTGATGGTCAAGGCAGGTGAGTACATCCCGTCGGACGGCGAGATCATCGAGGGCGTCGCGTCGGTGGATGAATCGGCCATCACGGGTGAGTCGGCGCCGGTCATCCGCGAGTCGGGCGGCGACCGGACCGCCGTGACCGGCGGGACGCGCGTCCTCTCGGACTGGATCAAGGTCCGGGTGACGGCAGACCCGGGCCACACGTTCATCGATCGGATGATCGCGCTCGTCGAAGGCGCCGAGCGTCAGAAGACGCCGAACGAGATCGCGCTGAATATCCTCCTGGCCGGGCTGACGATCATCTTTCTCCTCGCGGTCGTAACCCTTCAACCGTTTGCGATCTACTCGGGCGCGCCGCAGTCGGTCTTCGTCCTCGTCTCTCTCCTGGTCTGCCTGATTCCGACGACGATCGGCGGACTGCTGTCGGCGATCGGCATCGCGGGCATGGACCGGCTGGTCCAGCGCAACGTGCTGGCGATGTCCGGACGCGCGGTCGAGGCCGCCGGCGACGTCCACACGCTGCTCCTCGACAAGACGGGGACGATTACGCTGGGCAACCGGCAGGCGACCGAGTTCCTCCCTCTGCCCGGGGTCACCGAGCAGGAGATTGCCGATGCGGCACAGCTCTCATCGCTTGCGGACGAGACCCCCGAAGGCCGTTCGATTGTGGTGCTCGCCAAGGAACGGTACGGGCTTCGTGGCCGACCGCTCGCCGAGCACAACGCGGTGTTCGTGCCCTTCACGGCGCAGACGCGGATGTCCGGCGTCGACCTAGACGGCCGGCGTGTGCGCAAGGGCGCGGCGGACGCCATCGAGCGCTACGTGGCCTCCAACGGCGGCGCAGCGGTCGCCGAGCTGCGCGTCATCGTCGACCGAATCGCCAGAGCCGGCGGCACGCCGTTGGTGGTCGCGGACGGCGCGCGGCCCCTCGGAGTCGTGCACCTCAAAGACATCGTCAAGGGCGGCATCCGCGAGCGGTTCATGCAGCTGCGCGCCATGGGCATCAAGACGGTGATGATCACCGGCGACAACCCGTTGACCGCGGCGTCGATCGCCAATGAGGCGGGGGTCGATGACTTCCTGGCCGAGGCGACGCCCGAGGACAAGATGGCGCTCATCAAGCGTGAGCAGCGCGACGGCAAGCTCGTCGCCATGACCGGCGACGGGACCAACGACGCCCCGGCGCTGGCGCAGGCCGACGTCGGCGTCGCGATGAACACCGGCACGCAGGCGGCAAAGGAAGCCGGCAACATGGTGGATCTCGATTCGAGCCCGACCAAGCTGCTCGATATCGTCGAGATCGGCAAGCAGCTGCTCATGACGCGCGGAGCGTTGACGACGTTCTCGATTGCCAACGATGTGGCGAAGTACTTCGCGATCATTCCGGCGATGTTCGCGGCGGCGTTTCCGGTTCTGATGACGCTGAACGTCATGGGGCTCAAGACGCCGGAATCGGCGATTCTGTCCGCCGTGATCTTCAACGCACTGATCATCGTAGCGCTCGTGCCGCTGGCCCTGCGCGGGATTCAGTATCGCGCGATGAGCGCGGAGGCGCTCTTGCGGCGCAACCTGCTCATCTACGGCGCCGGCGGCATCGTCGCGCCGTTCATCGGCATCAAGATCATCGACGTGATCATCACGACTCTGAGGCTGGCGTGAACATCAAAAAGAACCTCGTCACCGCCGCGCTCATGACCGTTGTCACCACGCTGCTCCTCGGTATCGTGTACCCGTTGGTCGTGACGGGTCTCGCGCAGGCGCTGTTTCACGACAAGGCAAACGGGCAGCTGATCGTCCGCAACGGCAAGGTCGTCGGCTCGCGGATCATCGGCCAGGCGTTTTCGTCGGCCGGCTATTTCCGATCGCGTCCGTCGGCCGCGGGCACGGGATACGACGCGGCGAACTCGGGCGGCACGAACCTGGGACCGACCAACCGC
>DASZFS010000043.1:0-17243 GCA_035939575.1 Vicinamibacterales bacterium
CAAGGCGGCCGTTCGGTCGTTTGCGCGCAGTTGGGCCGTCGACTTGAAGCAGCGCGGCATCCGGGTCAACGCGGTGAGCGCCGGTGTGATTCCAACACGAGGCTACGAGACGGCGGGCTTGACGCGCGATCAGATCGACGCATTCGCCGAGCAGATGGCGCCGTTGATTCCCTTGGGTCGCGTTGGCACGCCCGAGGAGGTGGCCACGGCGGTTCTGTTCCTCGCGTCGCCCGACTCGAGCTTTGTCAACGGTGCAGAGTTGTTCGTCGACGGCGGCATGGCCCAGGTGTGAGGACCTGAGACTGCCAGGATTCAGCATTCGCTGGGCCGACAAAAGGAGACTCCGCATGAGCAATCCGGAACACGAACAGATCATTCGACACGGATATGCCGTCGCCGAAGCGATGGACGTTCCAGGATCGTGAACCGCGTATACGCCTGATGGCACGTTCACAGACGAAGCATTTGGCAATGTGTTCACGGGTTCGAAAGAGCTGGCGATCATGCTTCAGGTCTTCGGGAACGCTTTCCCGGACATGCACCGAGAACTGCATCGCTTCTACTCGGTGGATGACATGGTGATCGTCGAGTTGGGCCTGAAAGGGACGCATAACGGGCCAGCTTGACGGGCCCTGCATCTGGCGCGACTATTTCCCCGACCGGTAGGTCGCCACACCTTGCCTAGTCACCATGACTGCGCTGGCGAAGACGTGCTCGTTGACACGACGACGGGTGCGCGGTTTCCGGCTGCGCCGACCGGATCGCTCTTGCTCAGCAGCGTGCCGCTGGGATGGCGGGGCATCATCGTCGAGTCGCATCGCCTTCCGCCACGGGAACTGTCGCAGCACTACGTCATCGGCCACGGCATTAGCGTCAACACCGGTGCGCACCCGATTTCCTTCGGATGGAACGAGCGCAAGGGATGGCGCGACAGCGTGATCAACCCCGGCGAGAGCCACTTCCTGACCCAGGGCGAGCTCAACACGCCACGCTGGCTGCAGACCTTTGATGAAATCTCGATCGTGCTTCAGCCCTCGTTCGTGGCCGATGTCGTGCGAGACGGATTGCCGGGGGATCGGATCGAATTCGCCACCCAGCGTTCGGCCAACGACATCGTCATCGCGCGCTACGCGGCCGCCTTTCGTGCAGAACTCGCGGCCGATCTTCCGAAGGGTCCACTGTACGCCGACACGTTGACCGTCGGGTTAGTACTCCATCTGCTCGCCCACTACGGCGTGGCGAAGCCAAAGGCGCCGGCTCCCCGAGGCAAGTTGAACGCGTTTCAACTTCGCACCGTCGTTGACTTCATTGACGCACACCTCAGCGAGGATGTGTCGTTGGTTGCGCTCGCGCGGCAGGCTCATGTGAGCCCCTTCCACTTTGCCCGCCTCTTTCGCCGCACCGTCGGCATCCCGCCGCACCAGTTCGTGCTGAGGCTCCGTATTCAACGTGCGATTGGTCTCATGAAAACAAGCACCCTCTCCCTGGCGCACATCGCGGCGGAATCGGGGTTTCATGACCAACCACATTTCACTCGCGCCTTTCGCGCGGTGACCGGAACGACTCCCGCTGCCTATCCCCATCGCCGTTAGCTCCGTCCGATCGAGCAAGTTTCTACAAGAGCTCACCGTCCCACGGCGCTAGCGTACTGGGAAGTCTTTCCGTTTCAGATCGCGAGGAGGGTGATCATGAACAGGAAACGAATTCTGATTACGGGAGCTGGTTCGGGCTTCGGGGAGTTGGCTGCGATCGGGTTGGCAAAGGACGGTCATGATGTGATTGCGGGGGTGCAGATCTGGCCCCAGGCGACTGCACTTCGCCGGAAAGTCGAGACGCTGGGCTTGAAGAACCTTCAAGTTGAGAAACTTGATCTCTTACATCCCTACGATGTCCAGAACTCGCTGAATTGGGACATTGATACCTTGGTCAATAATGCGGCGATTGCTGAAAGCGGCCCGATCACCGAAATCCCGATGGAGTTGCTTCGACGCCTGTTTGACGGCAACTTCTTTGCCCCATTAGAACTGACGCAACGATTCGTTCGCAAGTTCATCGATGAGGGGCGACCCGGGAAAATCGTCTTCACGAGCTCGATTGGTGGTCTGTTTTCCATTCCGTATGGTGGTCCGTACGCCGCGACCAAGCATGCGTTGGAGGCAATTGCCGGCTCGATGCAAGCGGAGTTGGCACCGTTCGGCATTCAGGTGCAAGTGATAAACCCGGGCGGTTACCTGACCGGTTTCAATGAGACCGAAGCCGAATCATCGTCTCACTGGATGGATGATCGAAAGAATTACGTGAAGAGGGTGGACGTGCAGGGCTTTTTTGCTCGGATCCTGGGTGATGAACGAAACCGGCTGGATCCTCAGCTAATGGCCGACGCGATGGTGCAGATTATCCCAAGAGAAACAGGCCTCTTCCGAAACGTTGTACCCCAATTAGCCGAGGACATGGTCAAAGCCCTCCAGCGAGATACATGGACAAGCAAGATCGATCTGCCTTCCGTTGAAATGAAGAAGACCGTGTAACGGTTGCTGCGTGGATTCGAGGTTCCAGGTCACGAAGGTCAGCCGCGAGGAGGGCGCGTGGCGTTTTCACTTTGCGAACCACTTGGGGATGAGGGCTGTCTCTCCGCCCACGTGAGGAGCTTGTCGAGCGCCGGGCACAGTGACTGCCCCCAGTTGGTCAGGTGGTACTCGACCTTCGGCGGCACCTGTGCGTGGACGATACGCGCGACGATGCCGTCGCGCTCGAGCTGACGAAGCTGCTGAATCAGCATCTTCTGTGAGATGGCCGGAATCGCACGCTCGAGATCCGAGAAGCGCAGCTTCCTGCCGCCGAAGAGATGGAACAGGATCACGAGCTTCCAGCGACCTTCCAGCATCCGGATCGCGTGCTCGATCCCGACGGCCGCCGACGCGGGCGTGTGTTGATGCTTACTCATAGGTGAGTAGCGTACTTTATCGTGCGTTCTTGCGATTTCGTCGTGTTCTCCCTACAGTGATCTTCGTGACGACGAAGATGGCGAAATCCCTCGATCTACCCGCACCCGTTGCGGCCTATTTCGCCGCGGATACGACCGGCGCCGAGGCCGTCGCCCAGTGCTTTGCTGACGGCGCGGTCGTCATCGACGAACGACAGGAGTACCGAGGCCGTGCGGCGATCGCGCGATGGAAGGCCGAGGCGTCTGCGAAGTTCCACTACACCGTCGAGCGGCTCGGCGTCCACGTCTCCGGGGACCAGGCCACGGTGACCGGCCGAGTCGCGGGAGACTTCCCGGGCAGCCCCGTCGAGCTCCAATATCGCTTCACCCTCGAGGGCGACAAGATTGCGCGGCTCGAGATCGCGCCGTGAGCTTCGATCTTGAACTGAGGGGTCGCCGCTCGCTCGTCACCGCGGGCACAAAGGGAGTCGGGGCGGCTGTCGTCGATGTGCTGCGCGGCGCTGGCGCGATAGTCGCCGCGACGGCGCGCGCGATTCCCGCCGAGGCACCCACCGGCGTGCACTACATCGCCGCCGACATGACGACAGCGGCCGGCTGCTGGACCGTCGCGCAGGCTGTTATCGACCGCCTCGGCGGGATCGACATCCTCGTGAATGTCCTCGGCGGGTCGAACGCACCGCCAGGCGGATTCGCCGCGCTCGACGACGAGGCGTGGGCGACGGAGCTGGATTTGAACCTGATGCCCGCCGTCCGCCTCGATCGCGCACTGCTGCCGTCGATGCTCGCGCAAGGCGCCGGCGTCATCGTGCACGTCACGTCGATCCAGCACGAACTCCCGCTCCCGGAATCCACCACGGCGTATGCCGCCGCGAAGGCGGCACTGTGCACCTACAGCAAGGCGCTCTCGAAGGAAGTGAGCCCCAAGGGCGTCCGCGTGGTGCGCGTATCGCCAGGCTGGGTCGAAACGGAGGCGTCCGTCGCGTTGGCGGAGCGGCTGGCGAAGGAGGCGGGCACGGACTACGAGGGCGGCAAGCAGATCATCATGCGGTCGCTCGGCGGCATTCCGCTTGGCCGACCGGCCAAGCCGCGAGAGGTCGCCGATCTCATCGCGTTCGTGGCCTCTCCCCGAGCGGGAGCCATCACAGGCACCGAGTACGTGATCGACGGCGGAACGGTCCCCACTGCGTGACGAACTCAGAGTTCGAGCGGCAGAACTGTCTCGCCGTCGCTTAGGCGTGGTTCACGGAACGGTGAACATCGGGTTGCCGCTCGCCGTCGCCGACGCCGGCACCTCTTCCTGCATCACGTCCCAATGCTCCACGAGCTTTCCGTCCTGCACGCGAAAGATGTCAACGGCAACAAGCGGCTTCTCGGCCCAGCCGGTATAGCGTCCGTGGATCATGACGATGTCGCCGTCCTCGACGATCATGCCAGGCTCGTAGCGAAGGCTCGGCGACAGCTTGGGCGCAAGCGCGCGCAACGCGGCCACGCCATTCCCGATGGTCGGATTGTGCTGACGATAGTCGGGAGCGAAATGTGAATCGAGAATGCTCGCATCGTGACGTGTGAACAGTCCGGTGATGGCTTCGAGAACCACCTGTTTGTTGGTCATAGCATTCCTCTTTCTCCGAGGTGAACGATCGCTGTTGACATTAGAGGGAGCGATAGGTGCCGCCGAGACAACCCTTCTTGCGGCTCATCACAGCCCTCTTTCTTCTCACGAGCCGACCGTCGTTCGCTACTCGAGCACTAGGAAGCGATCGCCGATCATCGGCAGTGCGCTCTTCGATTCTGCCGCGGTGGATTCATCTTGAACAACGTCCCAGTGTTCAGCCAATCGCCCATTCTCAATCCGGAGAATATTGACAACGATCATCGGCCACGGCTGACCTTGGCCAGAGAAGCGACCGTGAAGCACCACGTAGTCGCCCTCGGCGAGGCCGCGGCGTCGTAGTCGTGCCGGTTGAAGAGCGCATCGAAGGCCTTCAACGCGAGCTGCTTGTTCTGTTCCGCGAGCGTCTGTGCCATGTTGACTGTCCGTTTCGATACGGCGAGCGCCATATCGGTCTTTACTTCCCGTTCGTCCGAATGATCCAAGCGCGCTCTTGAACCTGCTTGATGAGCGTCTCAACCGCCGGCGGCCAGACGTTTCGGTAGAGGCCTTCCTCCGCGCCGATCACCTCGACCATCTTGTCGATCATCTCCTGCGGATCGAACTGCCCCTTCAGCAGGGGCGCGAAGTTGGCGCGAATGTCGCGCTCTTTCGTGAGATGAACAGCATCATCGTGCCAGTGATAGGTCGTGTCTGCGAGCCGATCATTGAATCCCGTGTCGTATGCTCCAGGATTAATCGTCTGGACCGTGATCCCACTCGTTGCCAGCTCATCGCGCAGCGCAGCCGCGACGCCTTCCAGAGCGTGCTTACTCGCGCAATACGCACCGAAGCCGTAAGCGGTGAGCATCCCACCCATGGAGCTGACGAACAGGATGCGACCACGCGTCTTCGACTCGAGAAACTTGCGAGCGACGTGCTGTGCGATTGCGAGGCTCGCAAAGACGTTCGTCTCGAACATCCGACGAACGACGTCGACCGGCATCTCCGAGAGGGGGCCGCCCTCGCCGATACCGGCGTTGCTCAGGAACGTGTCAAACTGCCAGCCCATCGCGTGCTTCACGTCACGCCCGTCAAGTACGTCCAGCTTGTCGACGAGAACCTTGTCGCCGAGTCCGAGCTTCTCGACCTCTTTCTGCAGGTCGGTGGCCTGCGCCCAGAGTTGAGTCGTCGCGAACACCCGATGCCCGGCTTTTGCGAGTCCGATGGCAGTGCCCCTGCCCAGGCCGCTACCCGCTCCCGTGATCAGTACGCTCTTCATGGTTTCAGTCTCTCGCGTCTGGTGAGTTGGTTGGTTCGCGAATGGCTCACTTCCGTCCTGACAAGCCGGCTCTCGCCACTTCACCGTCCTGCTCGGGCATTCCGCCAGACACGCCGATCGCTCCGGCGAGCGACCCGTCGACGTCGCGGATGGGGGCGCCGCCCGCGTATGGGATCAAACCACCGTTCGTACCCTCGGTCGCAGGTGCCGGCCCACCCGGCTTGCAGTATTCCCACACGCCTTCGCTCGGACTGTTGAAGAGGACCGAGGTCTTCGCCTTCTTCAGCGCGATGTCGATTGACCCGAGAATCGACTTGTCCATGCGCGCGAACGCGAGAAGGTGGCCGCCACCATCAACCACCGCGATGTTCATCGGAACGCCGATCTTCTCCGCGTGTACGCGGGCGAGTTCGACGACGGTCTGTGCTTGTTTCAAGGAGAGGGGCATTCTTGGAAGACTAGCGAGCACGAACGATGGCGTAAAGGACAAGAATCTTGCAAATTGAGACACAGACGGAATCCGAGCCGATGCTTGCGGCGAGCGTTCGCGTCTCGATGCTCACGCTCCAGCGCCGCGGAGCTACGCGCGATCTCGCCGAACCGCGAAGCGACCTCGATACTCCGTCGGAGTCACTCCGAGGTGTAGGGTGAAGACGCGCCACATGGTGCTGACGTCGCCGAGTCCCGTTCGCGCGCTGATTTCCTTGATCGAGAGATCGGTCTCCTCGAGCAGTCGTCGCGCCTCATCGACTCGGACGCGGCGCACGAGCTCCGCGGGAGACTCGTCGAGGTGCGTACGGAACCAACGGCTTAATGTGCGCGGGCTCACTCCGGCGCCCCCCGCTAGCCGCTCGACGGGCAGGGGCTCGTCGAGGTGCTCCAGGACGAACGCGTGCATGTCGTCGCGCTTGGAAGGGACTTTCTCCTGCCGGCGAAGTGTGGAGCTGAACTGCGCTTGATTTCCGGACCGCCGCAGGAACAGGACCAACTCCTTCGCGACCGCCATGGCGACCGCGTGTCCGTGGTCTTCCTCGACGAGCGCGAGGGTAAGGTCGATGCCCGCCGTGATGCCCGCAGATGTCCAGAGGCGGCGATCGTGAACGAAGATGCCCTCGTCCACGACCTTGGCTGCTGGAAATCGCAAGTGTAGCTCACCGAGGAAGCGCCAATGTGTCGTGGCACGATGGCCGTCGAGCAGACCGGCTTCGCCGAGGATGAAGGCACCTGTGCAGATGCTGACCATCGTTGAGATCCGTCGATGATGGCGTCGAAGCCACCCCACCAGGCGCGCTTGCGCGTCGGGCACCGGCGTAGCCGGTGAGCCGCCGGCAATGATCGCCAGGTCAGGGAGACGACGTACTTTCGCCGGCAGCGGTCGAACCCCTGCGATGACGAGCCCGTGTCGCGTCCGCAGCGTGGGGCCACCGGGGCCCACGAGCTCAATTTCGTAGGCGGTGCGTCTGAGCACGTCGTTGGCGTGTCGGAGGACTTCCCATGGTCCAGTAACGTCGAGCAAGTCCGTGCCGGGCACGGCGAAGAACCAGACGCGTTTCTGAGAGCCGGGCACGAGATGAGTGTGTTCCTGAGTGTCTTGAACTGCAATCACATCGCGATGTCAGCCAAAGTCGCAGGCGAGCAGCCTGATTTCGGCGGACCGCCGATTTCCGGGGATGAACAGAACAGCCAGTTGCGGACATCGTCCAAGTGCGGCCTATCCCGCGCAACTCGCTGAGACAGTGTGGCTTAAGCGATCCGGGGGGGGCGTTCGCGTAAGATATTGATTTTATTGGTACTTACAGGCTGGCTCCTCAGGTTGGATTCGAACCAACAACCCTCGGTTAACAGCGTAATACAGGTCGTTGGACTCGCGGGTTCTCGGTGCCGGTAGCTCGGATGAGCTTTTTGCGGATCAGCAGAGCACAGGCGGACCTCATCACTAGAGAAATGCGCGTTCGAGCGACGTGATGAACTTCACATCCGGTACGTGCTTCCTTGAGAGACGGTCGTCGTTCGTGATGAAGAGATCGACGCCAGCTGTGGCCGCACAAGCAAGCTGGATCGCATCGGGTGCCTTAATAGTGCGGTCGGCGCGAATTGCCGCATAACGCGGCGCGCTGGCCGCATCAAAGGAAAGAACCGTGGCAATCTGCCGAATCGTCGTTTCATGATCGCGAACGGCCGCTTCCCCCTTCTCCATTGGTTTGACCAGCAATTCGCCCAGAGTCAAGGCGGAGGTGAGCAGCTGATCACCTCGTTCGAGCATCCTCGACCGCACCTGCCTCACACGGGCCGCAAACTCCCCGCCTTCGAACAGGTACACGAAGAGGTTGGTATCCCAGAAGACGCGCGTCACTCAAAGCCTTCACGGAGTTGTCGGACGTAATCGTCCGCCTCCACAGTTTTCCAGAGGTCGCGGTGGCGCGCGGCCAGCGCAAGCAGCGGATCTTTGGGCGATGCGGGCACCCAGTCATGCTCGTACCAGTCCAGCAATGGATGATACTTCGCGGGAATCTCGGCGCGGTCCGGCACAATCTTTCCCCCTTCGCGCTTCGGATCGTAAGGGTCGCCTGGACGAAACAGTCGCCTACGAGATGGCGCCGTCTCGAAGAGCATGCGGTAAGTACCTGGGTTTGGCGGGCGATTCGCGACGCAGTGCACCGACAGGTGAGGATAGACGCCCGGCCGCTTGTCGTCGGTCAGGCCCTCGCGCACGAGGCGGGCTTCAATCTCCTTCAAGCTGAAATCAGCCGCTCGAGGATGTTCGCGGTGCAACAGCGCCGTTGCGATCCACACCTCGTCCGCGACTCTGATCGCTGCTGTAACTTTGCCCATGCAGATATTGTATTTCTAATATTATTGGACATCAAGCCGATCCTGCACTGTTCCAACTGGCAGCCGACCGACTCGCTAGCGTATTTGTTCCGCTCGGCTCTCGTGCGCGATACCTATAATCGGGCGTCATGAGCCTCCGAATCCTCGCCTGGACATTGCTGGTCGTTCTCGCGGCCCCGTTCGCCGAAGCTGGTGTCGTCCGGCTCAGGGTGGAACGACGGGAGACGGTGCTCGACGGCCGACCGTTCGGAGCCGGAGGGGCGTACGAGAAGCTCGTGGGTACGGTCGATTTCGCGTTCGATCCGAATCTTCCCGCCAACGACATCATCGTGGACCTGAAGCTCGCTCCGCGGAGCGCGAGCGGTCATGTAGAAGCGTCGGCCGATTTCTTCATGCTGAAGCCGGTCGATCCGCGCAAGGGCAACGGCCGTTTGCTGTACGAGGTCGGCAACCGCGGCGGCAAATCCATCCTGACGACCTTTCAGAAAGCGAGCGCGTCGACCAACCCGACGACCAGCGCGGAATTCGGAGATGGGGCGCTGATGCGCGAGGGGTTCGTCCTGCTCTGGATGGGTTGGCAGTGGGACGTACCGATCGCCCCCGGCATCATGCGGATGGAGATGCCGATCGCCACCGAGGGCGGCAAGCCGATCACGGGCCTGGTCCGCGGCAACTTCATCCTCAACGAGCGGTCACAGACGGCCTCGCTCGCGGACCGTAATCATCAAGCGTATCCGGTCCTCGACCCCGCCAGCGCTGAAAACGTGATGACCGTCCGCGATGAACCAGTCGCGAAAGGACAGCTGATCCCGAGATCGCGTTGGCGGTTTGTCGACGGCGTGACGGTGGCCCTCGACGGCGGCTTCGAGCCGGGCCGCATCTACGACGTCGTGTATCGAAGCAAGGATCCTCGCGTTCTTGGATGCGGTCTTGCCGGCACACGCGATCTGATCAGCTTCTTGAAATATGACACCTCGCCCGCAAACCCGCTACCGGGACTGCACATCGCGCTCGGCTGGGGCGTGTCGCAGAGTGGAAGGTTCATCCGTCACTTCCTGTATCAGGGCTTCAACGCGGACGAGCAGGGCCGCAGGGTCTTCGACGGCCTGTTCGATCAGGTCGGAGGTGCAGGGCGCGGATCGTTCAACCATCGCTTCGGGCAGGCGTCGCGCGATGCGCTGCAGTTTTTCAACATTCTCTTTCCGGTCGACCTCTTCCCATTCACGGATGGGGCTGAAACCGATCCAGAGACGGGCGCGGCCGACGGCCTATTGGCGCGCGCCGAACGCACGGGTACGACCCCGAAAGTCTTTCACCTGCTGACCAACTCGGAGTACTTCAATCGCGCCGGCTCGCTCGTCCACACCGATCCAACAGGCACGGCCGACGCGCCGTTGCCGGCAAACACGCGCGTCTACATGATCGCATCGGCGCCGCACGGCCCCGGACCGTTTCCGCCCGCGTCGAACCGGAGCGGCGATCTCGCCGGCCGGGCCGCGCTCAATCCCCTCGACTACCGCCCCGCGGTTCGCGCCCTCCTGCGAGCGCTGGACCGGTGGGTTGCGGAGAACGTCGAGCCGCCGCCGAGCGTCTACCCCCGGCTTGTGGACGGAACACTGACGTCACCCGAGCGGTCGGGCTGGCCGGCCATCCCCGGATATCAAATGCCGCAGCAGCCGCTCCGCGCGTTTCATCTCGACTTCGGCCCTGAGTGGCCGAAAGGAATCGTCAGCGTCGAGCCGCCGGAAGTCGGCCGACCCTTTGTCGTCCGCGTTCCGGCGGTTGACGCCGACGGAAACGGCCGGGCGGGAATTCGGCTGCCGGATATCGCGGTCCCGCTCGCGACCCAGGCGGGGTGGAACTACCGTGACGCATCCATCGGAGGCCCGGATCGACTCGCCGGAGAGATTGGGTCGTACATCCCGTTTGCGCGCACTCGCGCGGACCGCGAACGCGCGAAGGACCCGCGGCAGTCGATCGAGGAACGCTATCGGAATCGCGACGAGTATCTCGGCAGATTCGCCGCCGCCGCCCTGGACCTCGTCAACCGCGGCTATCTCCTGCCGGAGGATGTCAGCGACCTGCTCAAAGGCGCCCTTGAACACTACGACTGGGCGATCGCGCGGTGACGCACAATTAGAAATTGGCTCGCCATCTTGGACAAGTTTCGCAACTGGTTCCTCGAGGCAGGCTGAAGAGCTTGGCGGGCCATCTTGGACGAGTTTCGACCCTGGTGCGCGACAGCCGCTGCCTGACACGCCGTGCCCTGATGGCAAGCAAAGCATCACGACTCAAAAGCGATTGTTCACTCCCGATATCGTGTCAGCCGGCCTCCAGCAGCAGAACTTCCACCGGATGGCGCGCGGGCGTCTGGTGCGTGGCTCAATTTCCATCGACGCTGTAATGGGCCTACAATGGTTTGGCGAGGTCACGATTCTCCTCCGTGCGGCTAGTCATTCAACGTCTGCGATCGCACTATCCGCGGACGACGCGCGAGACGATTTCGATGGTCCGACGATCAGTTACTTCGGACGCTCCACCGCCTTTCATCATCCTCCTCGAACTGCTCCTCGCCGGCTTACCGTGGTGACAGCGCAGTTGCCCGCGCGGGATCGCTCGAGAGATCAGCGGCCCGCAGGCGGATGGTCAAATGGCGACGGCCATCGCCGCTGGTGACGGATCGTTCGCAATCCCTGGGGTGCTTCCCGGTACCTACTTCGTGGAGGCGCGATCCCCGTCAGGGTCGGAGTTCGCGTCGATGGAGGTCGTCGTCGAGGGCTCCGACGTGGCCGGCGTCACGCTGGTGCTGTCGAAAGGCGCGACGGCGAGGGGCCGGATCCGTTTCGACACAGGCGACCCTCCGCAGGGGCTCCGTCCGTCTCAGGTCTTCGTGACGCCGACCTTGCTGGATCATCACATGGAGGGCCTCGGCAGCTGGCCGCCCGTCACCCGGGACGACTGGACGTTCGAAGTGCAAGGGCTCAGGGGCCGTGGATTCATCCGCGCCGGCACACTGAGCGATTGGCAGATGAAGCGCGTCCGGCGGGAACGCGTCGACGTCACCGACACGCCGTTGGACTTCGCCACGGACGTCGACGGACTCGAGATTGAGTTGACTCAGCGGCTGACCACCGTCTCGGGCCGTGTTTCGGACGACCGCGGGGGTATGGCGCTCGACGCCACCGTCATCGTGTTTGCCGACGATCCCGAAAAATGGGGGCCGCACTCTCGCTTCATCCAAAGCGCGCGTCCCGATCAGCAAGGCGGATTCACGATCCGGGGTCTGCCGCCCGGGCGATATGTGGCGATTGCCGTGGGATACCTGCAGCCTGGCGAGGAACAGGATCCGGATCTGCTGGAGGCATGGCGCCAAGGCGCGACGCCCTTCACGCTGTCGGAGGGCGAGACGCACGCCCTCGATCTCAGGCTCTCCGCGTTCTGAATCCCCGTGGCCTATTGTTCACCAGCTAGAACAGGACAGCTCGCGAACTCATTGAGACGAATGGCGGGCGGGTCAAGGCGGGGCGAGTCAAGGGCTTCGACGCGTCGATGGGAATCGCCCTGCCCTTCTCGGCCAGGACGCGACAGAGCTCCAGTTCGTCGTCGGTCAGGCGCTCGATGATGAGGGTACTTCTCGAGGCCAAGCATGGCTTCGTAGACTCCACGGGCAATTCTGGGATTCCAACCTACCCGGCCCTGTGGGCGAGCACGCCCGCTGACCCCAGACTGATCGCTTACGCGGTCATTGGGTAACCCGCGGCGGTCCACGCCTCGACGCCGCCCTTGAGCGCCTTGACGTTCGTAAATCCCTGTTCCCGATATTGCGCTGCCCGACCGGCAGCACTCCCTTCGGCGGGTCACGCGCAATAGAAAATGATCTCCTGGTTACTCGGCAATGACCCCAAGCGAGACTGAAAGTACGTTAGCGAGAGGGACCCCTCCAACCTGACCTTCCGGCATTTCTCCTCGTCCTCGTAGGCACAGACGAGCAGCGCGTGATTGGCGTTGACCTTCTGATGCGCTTCCTCCACAGTGATTCGCTCAATGTCAGCCATGAGTTCTCCTTATGCGCCGCTTTCGCAGCGTGAGGACCGTCCGCGCGATCTGCTTGTGGTGCTCGATGTAGGGCATTCGTTCCGCATCTGCTTACCAATCTAACCTAATGTCCTGTTCAGGATGGCGTTGGCAGCGTCCAGCTTCGCGCTCGCGCCCTTCCAGATGAGCTCGACTGTCGACGCTAGGCCGCGCTTCGGCCTCAGGCGGAAGGAGAGCCTGCCTTGAGTGGTACGCTTACCACTCGGGGGCGCAGGTCCGTCGAGTGATTTATCAAATGAGGACTCTACGACGCTGCTGACAGCCGATACGCGCCGCTAGAGCCACGCCCATCGAAGGATTCTGGCGGGCGGACGCTGATCGGCAGTGAAGAACGGTGTCGTGACTTACCGAGTCTCGCGCGCGCCAAGCCCTGATTGCCAGTTCAGGACGACGATGATGGGCGACGCATTCTCGGCGCGCGCCGTGCTGTTGACCAGAAATCGCTGGCCATCGCGTGTGACCGCGTATTGCTGCCGGACGTTATTGGTGAAGCGGCCCAACGTGCGAACGTGGAACAAGGTCGACGGTTGGCCCAGCTCCAGCTCACTACCGTCGGCGGAGAGACTGACCGAAACCGACATCAAGCCGCCGTCCGGTGCCAGATAGAAGAGTTCACGCCCGTCGCCGCGCCACCGCGGCTCGACTCCGCCGCTCTTCGACACGCGCCATTTGGCGCCGAGCGTCGGAAAGCTCTGAATGTAGACCTCGAATTGCCCGGTCTCGTTCGATCCGTATGCCACCCACCGCGAGTCCGGCGAAAACTGCCCGTTGAACTCGTCAAAGGGCGTCTTCAACCATGCGAACGGCTTTCGATCCCCGGTCAACGGCAAGGCCCAGAGATCCGGCCCGTCGTTTTGCTGTCCCGGCGCGCGGTACAACAGGAATCGCCCATCGCGCGACCAATCTGACGCGGCCAACATGGGTGCATCGAACATGAGGTGCTCGGGTTCAGACCCACTGCTGAGTTTCTCGTACAGGTTGATCTTACCCCTTCGATTCGATGTGAAGATCAGGTGACTGCCATCCGGCGACCACACGGGGAACGAGTCCGAGCGGGGATCCGAAGTCAAACGTGTCAGCACATTTCGCGACAAATCGAGCGACCAAATATCTGAGTTGCCCGACTCGTCGGCGCGATGAATGGCCGCCCGCTTCCCCTCAGGCGACAGCTCGACGCTCAATGCGTTGACGTCGGGAGGCCCGGCGGTGCCAAGCGACTTCCCCGCGCGATCGAACCACGTCAGCAGCGCAGTCTCGGCCGTTCCAACGCGGTACATGAGGACTGGACCGGCTGCCGAAAACCCGAGCACGTTGTCTACGATCCGAACGGGCTCACCGGCAAGCGCCCGTTGTGTGGGATCGAATGACTGCACGTAGAGCGTTCCGCGCCGCGTGAAAAACAAGTGGTTTGGCGGCGCGAAGACGGGGTCCTGGGCACCGGCAACCAGGCGATGCACGTCGGAGCCATCCAACGCCGTGACAAAGATCCCCGAGTCGGTCGTTCCAATGACCTGAAACAGGAGATGCCGACCATCAGGCAGAAACCCCGGATGCTGGTGGGCGTCTTGACCTGGCGGTTCGAGCCTGGTCACTGCGATCGGATCGCCACCGTTGGCCGGCATGCGAAACAGCGGCGTTCGCGAACCGCGAGAGAACACAATCACGTTCTCCGTATTCCAAGCGCCGGTACTCACAAAATCCCCCAACATCGCCAGCTCCTGCGGTGACCCGCCGGCAATGTCAACCCGCTTCATTTGGCCGCCGGCGAAAAACCCGAGCGAGCGGCCGTCCGGCGACCAAAAAATGTACGAGGCCCCTTCCGTGCCTTTGAGCGGCCGAGCGGCCACGCTGTTCAAGGCACGAACCGAGATCTGTGCACGCCCTTCTGATATCCCCACGATGGCGAGCCGCGTCCCGTCGGGGGATACGGCCATCCCGGGATCGCCTATGAGAGCCGGCGGGAGCCCCGCCTGGACTTCGAACCGAATCTCCCCAGCCTGGGGAGACCGAGGCAGGCGCAGAAACATTGTGCCGAGCAGCAGCAATGCAATCACGGCGGCGGCCGCGGCCCACGACAGAGAGTGGGCCCAATGGCTCGGGGGGCTCGCCAGAGCCGCATCGGCCGACGAGGCGAGCAACGTGTCGTCAATCTCCAGCCGTGCATCCGCGGCAGACTCCAGTCGCCGCTTGCGATCTTTCTCCAAACACCGCCGCAACAACGTGCGGATCGGCATCGGCGCGTCCGCCGGCAAGGCTCGCCAGTCCGGCTCGTTGGCGAGAATGGCGGCCAGGGTATCGGAGATGGTCGCGCCATGGAACGCAGTACGCCCCGTCAGCATTTCGTAGAGAACGCAGCCAAACGCCCAGATGTCTGTCCGTTTGTCGACTGTCTGTCCGCGCGCCTGTTCTGGACTCATGTATGCCGCTGTGCCCAGAATCATGCCGTGACGGGTCCGGTCGACGGTCACCGTCGGCGACTGGGGGAGATCCAGCGCCGACGCAGCCGACGCGTTCAACTTTGCCAGGCCGAAGTCGAGGACTTTCACCGTGCCGTCGGGCGTGATCTTGATATTGGCGGGTTTGAGGTCGCGGTGAACGATGCCTTTCTCATGGGCTGCATCGAGCGCGTCGGCGATCTGCCGGCCTATAGCCGAGGCCTCTCTCAGCTGCAACCGGCCGCGTGCAATTCGTTCGGCCAGCGTCTCTCCCTCAACTAGCTCGAGCACCAACGCGCGCCCGCCGTCCACGTCTTCCAGACCGTAAATCGCACCGATGTGGGCGTGGTTGAGGGCGGCGAGCATCCGCGCTTCCCGCTGAAAACGCGAGAGTCGCTCGGGATCGCTCGTGAACTCCGGAGGGAGCGTCTTGATCGCGACATCGCGGCCCAAGCTCGTGTCACGGGCGCGGTAGACCCTCCCCATCCCGCCCGCGCCGAGCAACGTCTGGATTTGATAGACCCCGATCTTGCGACCCGTAAGCATCGATCCGCCAGGCTGGCTGACCATCTGCGCCGCTACCGCCACTGCCGGCTCGCTGAGAAACCCTTCGCCGGAGGCCGGCTGATTCAGCAAGGATTCGACCTCCCGCTGCAACTCCGCGTCGCCCGCACATGCGGCATCGAGAAACGCCGCCCGCTCATCGAAGGGACGCTCTCGCGCGGCGTGATAGACCCGCTCAACTCTCTTCCAGCGCTCAGAGGGCATGCGTCGCTCGAGACCCACACGCATTGAAGGGCGTCACGCGCACGATAGGCCTCGCCCATCCCGCCACCGCCGACAGGCGCCAGGATTTCGTCGGGCCGAGACGTGCGCCAGCAGCCAGCGGCATGAATCGAGGCTGATTTTAGCGACGGAACCCGTCACGAGAAAGGAGAAACCGGTCATCCACCTCAGGCAATTCGCCAATAAACCTCAAGCGTCTCCGGCGTCTGCGTCAGCCCTTTCAGAAGCGTTTCTCCCGCGCGTATTGTAATGCCGCGCTCTTCTACACTTTCTGCGAGACCGCAAAGCTGGTTGGAGTTGCCCCCCACGCGTATCTACTCCACGCCCTCTATGCGGCTATCGCCAGTCCTGGCGCCGTCACGTATCCGGAGGATCTCCTGACCACGTCGCCCGCGTCGTCCTTCGAACGTCGGTCGCCGGCTCGAGGGCGCTGCGTCGTCTGGGTGGGGCCAGGATTTGCAGATGATGGGCCAGACGCGCACCAACGCCGGCAGGATCAGGACGCTCTACAGTCGGACGCGCCTCCGCCCGTCGTGCGACGTGCGACCGCACCAGCTCATGATCCCGCCTGATATCCGGGGCGCGCCTTGACGCTCGCGCCTTTGCGCTTGACGTGCACGTCCAGACGGTGCCAGCCCGTTTTCGACACGCCACGCGGCGTGTAGCTGACGACATAGCGGTGGCGGAACTCTCCGACAATCGAGCGAAACGTCGGTGCGAGGTCTCCTGAATTCTCAATCTCGAAGAGGCGCCCACCGGTCTCGGAGGAAAGGTCTCGTAAGAATTCCGGCTTTGCCTTCGATCGAACCCAGACACCGTAAGCCACGACGTCGGATCGTTTCGCCTCGCTGAGCACGTCGTCGGCTTTCAGCCAGCTCGCCGTATCTAAGCCGTCGCTGAACACGATCAGAAGCGTGCGTCCCGCGTCGCTTTCGCCGACGGTCATCGCGGCAAACGTGCCGTCGACGAGCGCTGTTTGCCTGGATCCTTTCGCGTCGTCGAGAGCCGACTGGACGGCATCCAGGTCGTGGGCCAACGGAGCGGCCAGTAAGACTCGATCACTGAATGTCACCAGCGACGCGCGGTCGACCGGTTCGAGGGCGGCCAGGGCGGCGTGACCGGCCGTGCGGAGGTGATCGAGGCGCTCACCTGCCACGCTGGCGCTCATGTCAAGCGCCAGGACCAGGTTGAGCGGAAGCTGTTCGAAGCTGACCAGATCAACCTGCTGAGGCACGCCGTTGTCGAGGATCTCGAAATCAGCCGGCCCCAGGCCCCTGA
>DASZFS010000044.1:0-14814 GCA_035939575.1 Vicinamibacterales bacterium
CGGAGCGGCTGACGTCAACTCTTCGCACTCACCGTCACCTGAAGGGGCCGCGCGTCCTCTGTGCAGACGGTGGTGCCCCGCTCACTCAGCGCGAGGTTCAGGGACTGGTGGCGCGTGCCGCTCGTCGGGCGAACCTTCGCAACGTGGGCGTCCACATCCTTCGCCACTCGTTCTACTCGCACCTGGCGATGCGTGGCGCGCCCACGCGGGCAATTCAGGAACTGGCCGGCCATCAGCAGATCACGACAACGCAGCGCTACATGCATCTCAGCCCCGCCGCGATCGACAGCGCGATTCGACTGCTCGAGCGTGGCAATAGCGTGGCAACGGCTCACACCGCGTCGGCTAACTCGAACAACTGAAAGGGAAAAGTTGGTTGCGGGGGCGGGATTTGAACCCGCGACCTTTGGGTTATGAGCCCAACGAGCTACCGGACTGCTCCACCCCGCGTCACTGACAGGAACACCAATCGTAACACACGCCATCTCGCCGGCTCAAGCGCACAAAGACCCCACCGCCTCGCCCTGACCGCGGTGCACGGCCTCCCGACTCAACCAAATGTTAGTATCGATACTCATCCAACAGAGGAGCCCGCATCGTGCCGCGACCCGCCGGAATGCTCGTGTTTTGCGCCGCACTCGCCACAACCGCCGCCACGGCCCGCATTCTGGCTCAGCGCGACGTCGTCCGGACGGCGGACCCGATCAAGCGCGGTCTGAAGGAAACGGACTTCCCTCGAACGATCAAAGTCGCCGACAACGTCTACACCTACGAGGACTTTCACGCCGGAGACGAGAAGTTCACCACCACCAACATGTTCGTCGTGACCGACGCCGGCGTGCTGCTGGCCGACGGTCAGGGCAGCCCGAGCGCCACGAAAGGATTGGTGGAGGCAATCGCCAGGGTGACGCCAAAGCCCATCAAGTTCGTTGTCATCGGCTCGGATCACGGCGACCACACCGCCGGAAACGCCTCGTTTCCATCCGGCATTACGTACATCATCCACCCGACGTCCATGGCGATTCTCGAACACGCCCAGAACGGTCCGGGGGGAAGGGGCCCCCGGAGTGATGATGCGACGGTGCTCGTCGCTGACCGGCAGTCCTTTACCCTCGGGTCCCTCCGCTTCGATGTCCTGTTCCTCGGCCGCGCCCACACGGGCGGCGACCTCGCGGTCTGGCTGCCGCAGCAGAAGATCCTCTTCCTCAGCGAGATCTTCCTGAACCGCGTCTTCCCCGCTATGCGCTCGGCCTACCCACGCGAGTGGCTGGGCGCGCTCGACAGAGCCGAAGCGATGCACGCCGACCTCTATATCCCGGGCCACGGCTTCACCGAGACGGCCGCGGTCTCGCGCGAGGAGATCGTCGCCTACCACAATGCGCTGCAGGCCGTCATCAACGAAGCGCGCCGCCTCCACGACGCCGGCGTGCCCGTCGACGCCGCCATCGCCACGGCCAACTTCGGTGAATACGCCCAGTGGACGCTGGCGAAGTCGCAAGGCCCAATCGCGATCCGCAAGGTGTACGAAGATCTGGACGGGAAGCTGAAATGACCGCCCCGACCTTCGCGGACGTCGAGAGCGCCGCGCGCGAGATCGCCGGCATCGCGCACCATACCCCGGTGGCCACCTCACACAGCATCGACGCGCAGACGGGAGCGTCCGTCTTCTTCAAATGCGAGAATCTGCAGCGCGCAGGCGCGTTCAAGTTCCGCGGTGCCTACAACGCCCTGTCGCGCCTCTCGACCGCCGATCGCCGCCGCGGCGTCGTCACCTTCTCGTCCGGCAACCATGCGCAGGCCATCGCGCTCGCAGGCCGGATTCTCGACATCCCGCGCGTCATCGTGATGCCCTCCGACGCCCCCGAGGTCAAGCGGGCCGCGACCGCGGCTTACGGCGGCGAAATTGTGCTGTACGACCGCGATCGCGAGGATCGCGAGGCGATCGGCAGGCGGCTGGCGGCCGAGCGCGGCCTCACGCTCGTGCCTCCGTACGATGACCCGCACATCATTGCCGGCCAGGGCACCGCGGCCCTCGAGCTGCTCGATGACGTCGGGCCGCTCGACGTGCTCTTCGCGCCATGCGGCGGCGGCGGTCTGCTCTCGGGCACGGCGCTTGCGGCTGCAGCACGCTCACCGGGCTGCCGCGTCATCGGCGTCGAACCCGCCGCCGGAGACGACGCGACGCGCTCGTTCAGAACGAAGCGGCTCCAGACAGTCCACAACCCGGTCACGGTGGCCGATGGCGCGCGGACGCCGTCACTCGGCGCCCTGACCTTCCCTATCGTGATGAACTACGTCAGCGACATGACGACGGTTGACGATCCGACGCTTCTGCGCACGATGTTCCATTTGTGGGAGCGCCTGAAGCTCGTCGTCGAGCCAACCGGCGCCCTCGGCGCCGCCGCCGCGATCCACGGCCAGGCGCCGATCGAAGGAAAACGCGTGGGCGTGATCCTGAGCGGTGGCAACGTGGAGCTCGCGCAGGTCGGCCGCTGGATCGCCGCACGATAGGACCCTCGGATTGATGAAGCCTGCCGCCCTCCTCGTGGCCCTCGTGCTCGTCGCCGCACCTCCGCCAAAGAGTGGCGCTGCCGGCGCGCTGGCGCAGCAGGAAGCGCCGGGATCGCCGCGGGCGCACGCGCCGGTGACCTTTCTCCAGATCAACGACGTCTACTCCACGGTCCCGGTGGGCAATGTCGGCGGTGTCGGCGGTGTCGACCGCGTCGACAGCGCCGGTGGCCTCGCGCGTGTCGCGACCGTAAAGCGTCGCCTGAAAGACCAGGGCCGTACGCCATTCATGATCCTGGCCGGCGACTTTCTCTCGCCGTCCGTCGCGTCGAGCGTCTTCAAGGGAGAGCAGATGATCGCGGCGCTCAACGCCGCAGGCCTCGACCTCGCCACGCTCGGCAACCACGAGTTCGATTTCGGCGAGGACGTCCTGATCCAGCGCATGAAGGAGGCGCGGTGGCAGTGGGTGGTGTCGAACGTCGTCGATCAACGGACCGGACGGCCCATCGGAGGCGCCGCTCCGTACGTCTTGCGGCAGTTCGGGTCGCTCGAGGTTGGCTTCATCGGACTGTGCCTGACGACGACGGAAATCAGACGCGATAAGCTCACCCACACTCGACTGGTCGATCCACTGGCAGCTGCGGGGCGCTACGTCCCGATCCTCAAGCGCTCTGGCGCCCAGGTGGTCGTCGCGGTCACCCATCTCGCATTCGCGGACGATCGGCGGCTCATCGAGCGCTTCCCGCAGATCGACCTCGTCATAGGCGGGCACGAGCATTACCCGATTACAGCAACCGAAGGCCGCACGCTCATCAGCAAGGCCGGCTCAGACGCCAGATGGGTGGCGCGCATCGACGTCGCCAGACGGGCGGAGGGCGGGGTCGAGCGCTTTTACGAGCTCCTGCCAATAGGAAGCGGGATTCCAGACGATCCACAGACGGCGGAGGTCGTCGCGACGTTCGAGAACAAGCTCGGCCCGGAGCTCGACCTCGTCGTGGGTGAGACGACCGTGCCGCTCGACGCGCAGCCGGTCCGGCTCCGGACGAGTGAGCAGCCAATCGGCAACCTGTTCGCCGACGCGATCCGCGAGCACGTGAACGCCGACGTGGGCCTCCTCAACTCCGGCGGCATCCGCGGCAACGGCGTGTACCCCGCCGGACCCTTGACCCGCCGGACCCTCATTGCAATGCACCCGCTCGGAAACGTCGTCTGCAAGATCGACGTCACGGGCGCGCAGCTGCTGGACGCCCTGAACGGCGGACTTTCGCGGGTGCCGACCGCCGCTGGCCAGTTTCCACAGGTGTCGGGCATTACGCTGACCGTTGACGCGAGCGCGCCGCCGGCGCGTCGGGTCCGCGACGTCAAGGTGAACGGACAGCCACTCGATCCGGCCCGTCACTACACCCTGGCGCTCCCAGACTACGTGCTCAAAGGCGGCGACAACTACTCGATGTTCGCGAGACAGCGTGTGCTGGTCGATCCCGAGAGTGGCGACCTGCTGGTCACAGCGCTCGAGCGGTACGTCGCATCCCACCGGCCCGTTGCGCCGATGGTCGAAGGGCGCATCATCATCAAGTAAATCAAGCAACGGGCCGCAACGGTGCGCGGGACGGCACGGCCGCGCGCCGCCGGGCCCACACGACTCGGAATCCGAGCAGAACCGCCACGACAAAGGCGTACGTCCGCGGGCGGCTGATGTCAGCCTTCACGAGCCACCAGTAATGCACGACGCCGGCAACGGCCGTGGCGTACACCAGGCGATGCAGCAGGTTCCACCGCTTCCCGCCGAGCCGTCGAATCATGCCGGCCGTAGATGTCAGCGCGAGCGGCAGCATGGTGAGCCACGCCGTGAAGCCAACCGTGATGAATGGGCGCTTGTAGATGTCCGCGCCGACCGACTTGACCAGGTTCCGCGCGGTCGACCACGCGACGAAACCGTCGGGAAAATCGAGCCCGGCGAAGCGGTCGGCGATGACGTAGGTCAGGAAGTGCAGCGTGCCGTAGAAGAAGGCATACAGACCGGCCATCCGGCGGAACCGGATCAGCGCGTTCCAGCCCGTGACGCGGCGCAGCGGCGTGAGCGCAAGCGTGATGCAGACAAAGCGGAGCGTCCAGACCCCGGTTTCGTTGGTGATGTCGCTAAGCGGGTTGGCGCTCAGGTTGCCGGTCGTCGCCGCCCAGACCAGCCACGTCGCCGGGCCGAGGGCGGCCAGAAAGACGAGGGGCTTCAAGAGGCGGACAATCCTCAATCAAAAGTTTCTCTTTAGGTCCATGCCGGCGTACATCGACGCGACCTGATCGCCGTAGCCGTTGAACATGAGCGTCTTGCGCCGCAGGAACTCGCCGATACGGCGTTCGGTTGCCTGGCTCCAACGTGGGTGATCAACCTGCGGGTTCACGTTCGCGTAAAAGCCGTACTCGGATGGCGCGGACTCCTGCCAGGTGTTGAGCGGCTGCTTCTCCGTGAACGTAATCTTCACGAGGGACTTGCCGTGCTTGAACCCGTACTTCCACGGCACCGCAAGCCGCAGCGGCGCCCCATCCTGATTGGGCAGGACCTCGTCGTACAGTCCCACGACGAGCAGCGTCAACGGATGCATCGCCTCGTCCATCCGCAGTCCTTCGACGTAGGGCCAGCGGAGAACCGGCTGGCGCACGCCGACCATCTGCTTCGGGTCGTACGCCGTCGTGAACTGCACGAATTTCGCCTTGGACGTCGGCTCGCAACGTTTGATGAAGTTGGCGAGCGGGATGCCGACCCACGGGATGACCATCGACCAGGCTTCGACACACCGGTGACGGTAGACCCGCTGCTCGAGCGTCTCACCCTTGAGGATGTCCTCGATGTGCCACGAGGCTTTCTTGGCGCACTCGCCGTCGACGGTCACCGTCCAGTTGTCGGTCTTGAACTTGCGGGCGTTCTCGGCCGGCGCATCCTTATCGATGCCGAACTCGTAGAAGTTGTTGTAAGTGGTGATCTGCTCCCAGGTGTTTGCCTTCTCGCTGGTGCTCAGGGGGCTCGACGCCACGTCCTTCAGCTTCGCGCCATGCGCGGCCGGCGTCGCCGCGGTGAGAATAGAAGTTCCGATCGTCCCGGCCCCTGCGGCCACGGCGGCCGTGCCGGCGGCCGCACGAAGGAACTGACGCCGATTCAGGTACAGCTTCTTGTCGGTGATCTCGGAGCTGGGTATGTCCGCGGCGCGCTTGATAAGCATAGGGATTCAGCCCAATAGGACGCCGGGGACGTCCGGCAGGTTACGACTCCTCCACACATTATAAGTAGGTGCAGCGGGCGGGTGGCGGCAATCCGGCGAAACCGGCCGAATTGCCCCAGGAAGTGACCCCCACGCGTGGCCGCATGAATTTCGTTGTGTTACGCTCCTCGGAGACGCAGACATGAGTGGCTCATCTGCTGAGAAATACCCCCAACTGCTCTCTCTCGCCGTGCACGAGTTGCGAACACCCGCCAGCGTCGTGGGCGGCTACCTGCGCATGATTCAACGCGACCTCGACGAGCCCCTCACGGTGCGTCAACGCAAGATGCTCGACGAGGCGGAAAAGTCGTGCGGGCGGCTCGTCGCCCTGATTGCGGAGATGAGCGACATCGGGAAGCTGGACAGCGGCCTGATCACGCTCGCGCGTCAGCCTCTGGACCTTTTCAGCGTGCTGAGCGAGGTGGCCGCGCACGTGCACGAGGCTCGCGACAGGGATGTTCAATTCGAGCTCCGAGGCGAAGGCTCCGCGCTGGTGATCGGGGATGTCGCGCGCCTGCGCGCCGCGTTCGACGCGGTGTTTCGGGCCATCCTTCGCGAGAGAGTGGGCCCCGCCACCGTCGTGGCCGAGCGCCGCCTGGCAGCTGTCGACGGCCGCCGCTCGGCCGTTGTGATCGTCGCGGATGCCGCAGGTGTACAGGAAGCATACGAGCGGCCACGCGGCGTTTTCAACGAGAGACGCGGTGGTCTGGGGCTCGCACTGCCGCTCGCAAGACGTGTGTTCGAGGGTCACGGCGGGCGCATCTGGTCGCCTGCCCCCAACGCTCCGGAATCGCCGGAGACCTCTGGAGGGCATGACCCGCTCGCGCGCGCATCGGCGATCGTCGCCCTTCCCCTAACGGAGTAGACATTGAAGAAGCCTTACGTCGCCATCGTGGACGACGACTCAGCGTTTTCCAGCTACCTGCGCACGTTTCTCTCGCTGCGCGGCTACGAGACGCGCTCCTACTTGCGCGGTGACGAGCTGCTCGCGGCCGTCAAGCAAGGCGACCCACCGGATGTCGTCCTGCTCGACGTGATGATGCCAGGCATGAACGGGCTCGAGACGCTGCGGGCGCTCCGGGCCGGCAAGCCGGAGCTGCAGGTCATCATGCTGTCGGGCCGCGAGCAGGCCGCCACCATCGTCGAAGCCGTGCGTCTCGGCGCCGCCGACTATGTCGTCAAGCCGGATGACCCGGAGGGGCTCGGTGAGATCGCCCTCGACGCCGCGATCAAGAGCGCGATCGAGAAGACGCAGCTCGTGTCGGAGATCACGGAGCTGCGGCAGCAGTTGAGCGATGACCAGGCTCGGGCGTTCCTCTTCTGGGGCGACAGCCCCGAGATGGCGACAATCGCACAGGTCATCGAGCAGGTGTCGGACAGTGACGTCACCGTGCTCATCCGAGGCGAGAGCGGTGTCGGCAAAGAGCTCGTCGCCCGCGCCATCCATGAGCGATCGCCGCGAAACCGTCGTCCCTTCGTCAAAGTGAACTGCGCCGCGCTACCCACCGAGCTCCTCGAGAGCGAGCTGTTCGGCCACGAAAAGGGCGCGTTCACAGGCGCGGCCACGACTCGCGTGGGCAAGTTCGAGCAGGCCGACGCCGGGACGATTTTCCTCGACGAGATGGGCGAGCTCAAAGCGGCGCTGCAGGCAAAGCTGCTGCACGTGCTGCAGGACGGGGAGTTCACCAAGCTCGGCAGCAACAAGCCGGTCAACGTTGACGTGCGCGTGGTCGCGGCGACCAATCGCGATCTCGAGGCGATGTTGATGCGCGGCGAGTTTCGCGAGGACCTCTACTACCGGGTGAAGGTCATCGAGGTGACGGTGCCGCCGCTGCGCGAGCGGCGCAACGAGATCGCGCACCTGAGCACGTTCTTCATGGACCGCTACGCGCGCCGTTACAACCGCCAGCCGAGGCAGATATCGGAAGAGCTCCAGCAGTTGTTCCAGACCTACGAGTGGCCCGGCAATATCCGTGAGCTCGAGAACATGATCAAGCGGATCGTCATCCTGCAGGACGAGCAGCTCGTGATCCGCGAGATGACGCGGACGCCGAAGTTGAGCGCCGCCTACGCGGGCGCGGGCGATGCCAGCACAATCGCCGCGGCCGCGCAACCGTCGCCCGCGGCCGTCGCGGACGAGCCGGAACACGCCGAGGGTGCCGACGCGGACGAGACCGACGACGATACGCCGCCGGAAGTGGCGGTGGCGCCCGCGGGCTCGCGCCTTGCAGATGTCGCGAAGGCCGCCGCCATGAAAGCCGAACGGACGGTGATCGAAGAAACGCTCGGCCAGGTCCAATGGAACCGCCGCCGTGCGGCCGAGCAGCTCGGGGTCAGCTACAAAACGCTGCTCAACAAGATCAAGGAGTGTGGCATCAACCGGCGATAGTAGGTAGTTTCTTTCCGCGCGTCACTGGGCGCGTGTCCCTTCCGAAGACCCTTCAGCGCAACATTCCTCAAACATTCGTCAAACGCAGCACATTTTTTCCGCGTGGCATTGCCATTGCTCGGAGGAAGGTTCGTGGCGGGCGCGCATCTCAACGGTAAGCCCTTGGTCATGGTCGTGGACGACGACCCCTCGATGTGCGACTTCCTTCGGTCGTTTCTCACAGCGCGAGGCTATCAAGCTGTCACGTTCGGCAACGCGGAGGACGCGATCAGACGCTATGACGCTGAGCGCCCCGCTGCAGTGATTCTGGACGTCGTCATGCCCGGTGCCATGGATGGGCTCGAAGCGCTTGCTGTCCTGAAGCGGATCGATCGCGAGGTCCCCGTCATCGTCCTGTCGGGTCAGGGACGGACGACCACGGTCGTCCAGGCCATGAGGCTCGGCGCGACGGACTTCGTCAGCAAGCCATTCGACGAAGCCGAGCTCGAGGCGCCGCTGGCCAACGCGCTCAAACAGCGCCAGCTCAATCGCGACGTCGCGTCGCTGCGCGAGCAGCTCCAGCATCAGACACAGCACAACCCGCTCTTCGGTAACAGCGAACGCATGGTTGAGGTGCGAGACCTCATCGGACGCGTGGCCGACACCGATGTGACGGTGCTCGTGCGCGGCGAGAGCGGTACCGGCAAGGAGCTCGTCGCGCGGGCGTTACATGCCGCCTCGGCCCGGCGCGACAAGCCCATGGTGAAGGTGAACTGCGCGGCGCTCCCGACCGAGTTGCTCGAATCCGAGCTGTTTGGTTTCGAGCGCGGCGCATTCACCGGCGCGGTTCAGCACAAGCCCGGCAAGTTCGAGTTCGCGAACCACGGCACGATGTTCCTCGACGAGATCGGAGACATGAGCGCGCCGCTGCAGGCCAAGCTGTTGCAGGTCCTGCAGGACGGCGAGTTCTCGCGCCTCGGCGGCAAGCACGACGTCTCGGTGGACGTCCGCGTCATCTCGGCCACGAATCGTGACCTCGAGCACGCGGTTGCCGACGGACAGTTCAGGGAGGACCTCTTCTTCCGGTTGAACGTGGTATGCATCGCCTTGCCGCCACTCCGCGACCGCCGCGACGAGATCCCGATTCTGACCGAGTACTTCCTGAAGAAGTACTCCGTGCAATACCACAAGCCGTTCACCGGCGTCTCGCCTGAGACGACGCGGCTCTTCCTGGACTATGACTGGCCGGGCAACGTGCGCGAGCTCGAGAACGTGATCAAACGAACGGTCGTGCTCGGCGCGGAGGCGCCCATCCGCAAGGAGATGCAGCACGGCATTGCGATGGCAGCACAGCGGCAGTCCGCGCAGTCCGCACCGTCCGCGCAGCCCCCGCCGGTGAATGGCCGTGCGCCAGCGGCGCCGCAGTCTGCGCGGCCGCCGGCACCAGCAAGTGCGCCACCGCCAAGCCCGGCCTCACTCGGGGCGGCGGCGGCGGAAGCGGGCCATTACTCGCTGAAGGACATTTCGCGCACGGCGGCGCGCGGCGCCGAGCGCGAGCTCATCATGCGGATGCTTCATCAGACTCGCTGGAACCGTAAGGAAACCGCAGCAATCCTGGGTATCAGCTACAAGGCCCTGCTCTACAAGATCAAGGAAAACGGTCTGGACAAAGCGTGATGGCAGACAGCTCGTTCTACGAAAAAGGGTCGAGGCTGCTGACGCCCGGCGCCTTCGAGTTCGTGCTCAAAACCGAGCTCAGGCGCGCCGTGCGGTCGCAGACTTTCGTGACGCTGGTGGTCGTTGAGATGACCCGGGAATGGGAAGGCATGACAGTCACGGCGGACGATGGGACGCTGCAGGAAGTGGCGAACCTCATCGGCCGCGAGGTTCGCGCCACCGATCTGCTCGGCCATCACGGGCGCGGCACGCTCGCCCTCGTCCTGCTCGACACGGATCTCGAGAGCTCGGCGGGCGTGATCGACCGCGTCTCCCGAATCGAAAACTACCAGTTCGCGACGCCGCTGCGCATTGCCGTCGGCGCCGCATGTTGCCCCACGCACGCCGTGGACGCCGACGCGCTGATGCGTCAGGCGCTCGCCCGACCGATCGTCAACTGGCGCGGAGGGTTTCTCTCCTCCGCCCGTCAGCGCTGAGGAGCCACCATGAACGCGATGTCACATCCCCTCGTCCGCTATGGCGTGGTCCTGACCGCGGCCGCCGCTCTATTCGCAGCGAGGGCTGACGCGTCCGATCCGGTGCGCAAGCCCGGCGACAAGACACAGGCGCGGCCGGCTGCCACCGACGACGGGTACCGCCTGGGCGCGGGCGACAAATTGCGGATCGAGGTCTACAAGGATCCGCAATTGTCGCAATCGGTTCAGGTCAGACCCGATGGAAAGATCACGCTGCCGCTCCTCGGCGATCTCGAGGCGGCGGGCCGCACGCCGATCGAGCTGCGCGACGCCATCTCCCGCCAGCTCAAGGAGTACATCAACAACCCGAGCGTCACGGTGATCGTCGTCGAGGCCACGGCGGCGCAGGCGTTCGTGGCGGGCGAGGTCAACCATCCGGGCGTCGTGACGCTGCAGGGCGGCGCCCTGAGCGTGGTTCAAGCGCTGGCGCTGGCAGGCGGACTGAAGGATTTCGCCGACAGCAAGAACATCCGCATCCTGCGCAAATCGGTGACCGGTGTGGAGGCTATCCCGTTCAACTACAAAGACGCGATTCGCGGAGCGGCGCCTGTGTACCTGCGGGCGGGCGACACGGTGGTCGTTCCAGATTGAGGCGGCCCATGAGATTCTCGCTCACGGTCCTCGTCCGGACCACGTGCCTCTGCGCGTGGCTCGCAGCGCCTGTGGCGGCTCAGACCTCCAACTTCGGCCCGTTTCCGAAGGATGCGACCGAGCGCCGGGCCCCTGGCTGGACATTCACGCCCGCGCTCGTCTTGTCCACCAGTTGGGACGACAACGTGCTGCTTCGCGGCCAGGGCGATTCGCCGCAGAGTGACATCACGAACGTCGTGAATCCGCGCGCCACGATGAGCCTGAACGGACGCCACACGCAGATCGACGCGTCCTATGACGGCGCATTTCTGCTGTACCGGCAGTTCAACACGCTCAACAGCTATGACCAGCGTGCGTCGCTCTCCGCGCGTCGTCTCGTCACGCCGCACGTCGCCCTCTTCGTCTCGGACTCGCTGACGCTGGCGCCGACCACGGAGGCGGTGGAGCTGGTCGGCCTGCCGTTCGTCCGCACAGGCTCGAGGATTGACGACGCGCGCGGCGGCGTCGAGGTCACCTTGAGCCCCCGCACGTCGTTCACGGCCAGCTACACCTTTCAATGGGTCCGGTTCGACCAGCGCGCCGACCTCGCCGCTCAGCTGTTGGGCGGACACAGCCACGGTGGAGCCGCGTCATGGCGTCACGCGCTCACGGTGAGAACGGCGCTCATTGCCGACTACGATCTGCAGCGCGCGACGGTCGTCCAGGGCGCTGATTCGTTCAACGTCCAGACCGGATCGGTCGGAATCGAGCAGCGCCTCTCCGACCTGGTGCAGGTGTTCGGCGCGGTTGGTCTGTCGCGTCTTGGAGTCAATGCGTTCGGCCCGCCGCGTACCGGCCCGGCCTGGCGCGTCGGCCTGCTCCGGCAGTTCCGGGGCGCCGCCGGCGTTGACGTGACGTACAGCCGGTCGTTCGTGCCGTCCTACGGCTTCGGCGGCACCGTGCAGAACGAAGAGCTGGTCGGACGGCTCCGCCTTCCGCTCGCGCGGCGCGTCGGCTCGCAGGCGTCAGTGTCGTGGCGCTCGAACCAGCCGCTCGTGAGCGCCGATCCAAATCTGAAATCGCTGTGGATAGAGGCCAACGTCGGCTATGCCATACGGCCGTGGCTGCGCCTCGAAGGTTTCTATGCCAACGCGCGCCAGACGATTGATCGTCCAGGCGGTCGCCTGGATGACAACCGCGTGGGTCTCCAGATCGTTACCTCTAATCCGCTGAGGGTCCGCTGATGGAAGAGACACATTTTCACGCACTCGACTACCTCTCCGTATTCCGGCGACGGAAGTGGTGGCTCGTGGTTCCGATTGCCGGCTCGGTGGTCGTCGGCGCGCTCCTCGTACGCTTCCTGCCGAGGGAATATCGGTCGGCAACCACGCTGGGCGTCGGCGCGCCCATGGTCTCGCCCGCGCTCGTCAATCAGGCGAACGCGTTCGACAACCAGGAGCGCGTCCGCGCGATCTCGTTACAGATGCTCAGCCTGCCGGTCCTCGCGCGCGTCGTCCGTGAGGAGCGGCTCGGATCTGGCGACCCCGGCGATCCCGAGATCGCCAAGCTCCGGAGGGGGATCGATATCAGCGTTCCTGATCCGGTGGCGAACATGAGCGAGCCGAGGCGGCTCGATACGTTCGTCGTCTCGTATTCGGACGAGCAGCCGTCTCGGGCCCAGCGGATCGCCAACCGGCTGGCAACGGTCTTCGTTGATACCAACTCTCAGGCCCGCACGGATCGGGCGCAGGACACGTCGGCGTTCATCGCGACCCAGCTGCGCAGCAGCAAGGGCCGCCTCGACGACATCGAGCAGCGGCTGCGAAAGGCGAAGGAGGCGCACATGGGCCGCCTGCCCGAGCAGACGCAGGCGAACCTGCAGACGCTGACCGGGCTTCGCCAGCAGCTCGAGGCGAACGCCACGTCGCTTCGGAGTGAGCAGGATCGCCTCTCCATGATTGAGCGCCAACTCGAGAACCTCACGCAAGGCAACGCGCAAATCCTGGTGATGGCGCGCGGCAATGAAGCGGCCCAGCCCCCGGAGTCGCGCGTGACGTCGCTCGAACGCGAGCTCGCGGCGGCGCGCACGATGTACACCGACAAGCACCCGGAGATTCAACGCCTGAAGGATGAGCTGGCCAGCGCCCAGCGGGCGGCGACGTCCGATCGTCAGAAGCCGAACGACGAGCGTGTCGCGCAACTCCAGCGCGATCCGTCGTACCGCCAGCTCACCGCCGACCGGGAGATGGCGCGGCTTCGCGTCCGCGAGCTCCAGCGCGCCGGCACCGACACACAGCACCAGATCGGCTTCTACCAGGCGCGCGTCGAGTCGGCGCCGATGGTCGAACAGCAGCTGGCGACGCTCCAGCGCGACTACGACCTGGAAAAACAGCAGTACAGCGATCTCTCCGCGAAGCTGCACAACTCGACGATCGCCGAGAACGTGGAGCGCGACCGCGGCGGCGAGCAGTTCATGATCCTGTACCCGGCGACGTTCCCGACCGAGCCGGTCAAACCGATTCCCATGCGCGTGATGCTGGTCTCGCTCCTCGCCGGCCTGTGCCTCGGCGGAGCGCTGACGCTCGGCCGGGAGTATCTCGACCGCTCCGTGCATGACGTCCGCGAGCTCAAAGACGAATTCGACCTGCCGGTGCTGGGCCAGGTCGGGCGCATTTAGGAGTCAGGCTATGAGCCGAATTCAACAGATCCTCGACAAGGCCGAACGCGACAACGCCATCCATCGGGTACGCGTGCTCGAAACGCTCGAGGCGCCAGGTGTGCCCCCGGATGTGAGAGCGACGCCCACGGCGGCGTCCCCCCCGCCCGGACTGGCCATCGAGGCGCCCCCGACGGCGGTTCGCACCGTGCGCGACACGCACCTCGATCGACGCCTCGCGGCGGCTCGGGAACCTAACAGCGCCGCGGCCGAACAGTACCGCGCGCTGCGGACCCGCCTCGAGCACGGAGACGCGGGCGCGGTCGTCCACGTCATGCTCGTCACCAGTCCAGGTCGTGAAGACGGCAAGAGCCTGACCGTGGCCCACCTCGGGCTCGCGATGGCCCAGGAGTATCGACGCCGCGTGGCGGTCGTCGACGCGAATCTGCGGCACCCCACGCTCCATCGGCTGTTCGGGCTGCCCAACGGACCCGGGCTCTCGGACGTGCTGGCCGGCCGCGTCCTGCTCGATGAAGCGCTCGTCAACCTCGAGTCGCACAACCTGACCGTGCTGCCGGCGGGCACGCCGACGGCGCATCCGGCGGAGTCGCTGGGAACGATCACGATGCGACGGACGATGGACACGCTTCGCTCGCGCTTCGATGTGGTCGTCATGGATGCCCCGGCGGCGGCACCGCTCGCCGACGTCGGCATCCTCACGCCGCTCACCGATTGCATCGTCCTTGTGGTCCGCGCGGGCGTGACCGCGAAGCCGGCGGTGCACGACTCGATCGGTGCGCTCGACGGCGCCAAGTTGCTCGGTCTCGTGCTGAACGACGCGGTCTAGCCACCGGCGGTGGCGACAGGGAGAGATGGGGAGCGGTCATGCAGGTGTTCAACCGTCAGGTCTCGATTCGCGGGCTGACGGTATTCGGATTCGAGGCCGTTCTCATCGCCGGATCGATCCTCGTCGCCGCGGTCATGCACGGCGCGCCCACCGACAACGGGGGCGTGATCTGGAGGACTCTCATCGCCACGACGATGTACCAGCTCTGCTTCTATTACAACGACCTGTACGACCTGACGCTGGTCGACTCCCAGGGCGAGATCCTCGAGCGCGTGCTGCAGGCAACCGGCGCCGGCGCGATCGCGCTGGCGGTGGTGTCGGTCGTCGTGCCGTCGCTGATGATCGGGTACGGCATCTTCGTCACTTCGCTCGGGCTCACGCTGATCGCCGTGCCGCTCTGGCGCTACACCTTCGACGGC
>DASZFS010000045.1:0-2339 GCA_035939575.1 Vicinamibacterales bacterium
TCATCGGAAAGACATCGACGAACACCACATGCCGCGGCAGCTTGAAGCTTGCGATCTTGCCGCGGCAGTGGCCGACCACATCGTCAGCGTCGATCGTGGCCCCCGCCCTGCACTCGACATAAGCCACGGGCACCTCGCCCAAGCGTCCGTCCGGCAGACCGACCACGGCGACCTGCTGCACGGCGGGATGTTCCAGGAGCAACGCCTCGGTCTCCATCGGATCGACGTTCTCGCCACCGACCTTCAGCATGTCCTTGTAGCGGCCGAGGAAGCGGAGATGGCCGTCGGGCAGCCACGTCGCCGCATCGCCGGTGCGGAGCCAGCCATCCTCGGTGAAGGCGGCCGCGGTCTCGGCCGGCTTCTTGTAGTATTCCTTCATCACCGCCCAGCCCCGTACCTGCAGCTCGCCCGGCACGCCCGTTCCCAGCACGTCGCCGCTGGCGTCATCGACGATACGCAGCTCGTAGCCGAGCCCCGGCCAGCCTGACGCCTCGCTGCGATGCACTTCGTCATCGTCGAGCGAAGACAAGGAGACGCCCAGCCACGTCTCCGTCATGCCGAAGCCGGACAGGTTCTTCAACGGCGCCAGCGCCCGCATGCCGCGGCGCACAACGGGTGTGGCGCTCAGCATGCCGGCCGCAAAGATCCCCGTGCGCAGGCTCGAGAGATCGCGCGGACGCGCCTCCTGCGCCTCGCTGAGGCCCTTCATGTGCGCCTCGAAGCCGTGGACGATCGTCACGCGCTCGTTCTCGATCAGGTCGAGACTCTCCTCGGGATCGAAGCTGCGGGTCACGATCTGCCGCGCCCCGGTGACCAACGACATCCACGCTCCCTCCGACAGGCCAAAGGCGTGGAAGAGGGGCAGGTAGTTCAGGATCGTGTCGTTCGGCGTAATGGCCATTCGGAAGGCGCGTTCCTCGACATTGCGGATCAGCTCATGCGTCCGCACCACGCCCTTGGGAAATCCGGTCGTACCCGACGTGTACATGATGAAGGCCGTCGCGGCGGGGTCGACGCCGCGGGCGCAGGCGGCCGGATAATCGGCGGATATGCGCCGGGCCGGTTCGGCGAGCGAGGCCCAGTCGACGGTTCCCGCCCGGTGTGACTGGCCGAGCAGAATCACGCGCCGTAGCAGGGGATAACGAGGATCCCGCACGGTATCGCCGGAGGCCGGCAATGAGACGGCCTCGCGGACCATGGCGGCATAGTCGACGGGCCCGGAACGATCGTGCGTGATCAGGAAACAGCTGTCGGACTGCGCCAGGACGTACGAGAGGTCGCGCGAACGGAACCGCGTGTTGATCGGCACGAGCACCGCGCCGATCTTCTGGACAGCAAAGGAGATAAAGATCCACTCGTCGCTGTTGTTGAGCCACAAGGCGACGTGCTCGCCGGGCCTGACGCCGGCGGCGATCAGGCGCCGAGCCGCCTCGTCGATGCGCGCGGCAACCTCGCGGAACGTATAGCGCGACGCACCGAACACCAGCCCCTCGCGGTCCGGCAGGCGGGCCGCGATGTCGTCCGCCAGATCGCCGAAGCGACGCTGCCGATCAGCCTTCATGGCGCGTGATCCTCGCTGCTCTTCGGGATCAATGCACCGCACCCAACCCCGCGACGGGGATACCGGAAGAACTCCGTCGTCGCGTGCGGACCAGGCGCCGTGCATCCTCCTGGCGACCCGCGTTGAGATAGGCCTTCAGCAGCGTGAACGTCACAAGATCGTGCTGCGCACGGCTGCCGCCAATTCGTTCGCTTTCGCCCGCGAAAGGCTCGAGCGCGTCGATCGCGGCGCGGAAGTTTCCCTGCTCGAACGCCACGAAGCCGCGCGATAGGGCGGGCAGGTAAGGACCGGACGGGTATCGTCCTTCGCCCGCCAGCGCCTCCATCTGCCGGACGCGCGCGCTCAGCCCGCCGTCATCCGCCGAGACGGCTTGCGCCAGGATGACGTGCAGGTCCGCCAGTCCACTGCCGGGCCTGGGCAGCGCGCTGCTCGCGTAGTCGTGCATCGCGCGCCAGGCCGCCGCGTCGCGCGGATGCCCGGCGAGTTCCGCCCGCCACAAGAACGCCGTGGCGTCCGACATTTTCTGTTGCGGCCCGCCGCTATGTCGGTCGAGGGAGAAGGCTTCGCGAAAAAGCCGGAACGCCTCGGCCGCGTTGTCGGCTTCGAGTTCGCCAAGTGCCAGGTGCCAGTTCAGATGGCCGTGAAAAAACCCTTCACGCGGATAGGTGGCGAGCCAGGACGCCAGGAAACTGCGTGCCGCAGCGGGCTCGCCTTCCTCGTAGCACACGTGTGTGAACGCGTGTGCGCCATGCGCGTTGTTCGGATTGAGGGAAATGGA
>DASZFS010000046.1:0-15127 GCA_035939575.1 Vicinamibacterales bacterium
GACTTCGACGCGCAATATCAGACCTCCGTCGGCCGGCGGCACAAGGTCTCGGTCGGAGGCGAAGTCCGCAGCGTTGACGCCACCTTCACGGGAACGTTTGCCATAACGGTGACGCCGCCTCAAGTCGAAGCCGGCGCCGACAGTCTGTTCGTCCAGGACATTTTTCGACTCACCGACAGACTGCATCTCATCGGCGGCTTGAAGGTCGAATACGACCACCGAATCGGGTGGAACGAGCAGCCGACGCTGCGCGGCATCTGGGACGCCGGCCGGCAGCACGTGTGGGCGGCGGTCTCGCGTGCAGTGCGCACGCCGTCGCTGCTCGACACCGGGCAGCGGCTCAACATCGCTGCCGTCCCGACGGCCGGCCTGCCGCTCCTGGTCGCCGCATTCGGCAACCCGGACTACCAGCCCGAGCGGCTGCTGTTGACGGAGGCAGGCTACCGTTTGGAGGCGGGATCGACGCTCGTCGTCGACGCCACGGTCTTCCACGGAAGCTACGACGGCCTGTCAACCAACGAACCGCTGCCGCCGACGTTCGAAGCGACCCCGGCGCCTGCACACATCCTGGTCGCGACCGAGCTCGCGAACCTGTTGCAGGCAACGACGACGGGGGTGGAAGTGGCCGGCCACTGGACGCCGCACCACGCGTGGCGCTTCGACGGATCCTACAGCGCGCTCCGCATTACCCCGCATCCCTATGCGGAGAGCCATGACCCGGCCGCCGTGCAATTCGACGGGAACGCGCCAGCGCATCAGTGGCAACTTCACTCCTCGACGTTCGTGGCCCCGCACGTCGAGGTCAACACGGGCTTGTACTACACCGGCCGGCTGCGCGACCTGAACACCGACGCCTACCTGCGGGCAGATGCCCGCGTGGAATGGCGAATCAACAAGACGCTCTCACTGATCGGCGTCGGGCAGAACCTCCTCACCCCGTTGCACGCCGAGTTCACCGACCCCCAGTCCCCGGTCCTGCCGACGCTGGTACCGCGATCCGGACGCATTGATCTGAAGTGGGCGCGCTGATGAACCGCGCGGCGCAGGCGCGGCGTTGCGTCGGTGTGCTGGCACTCACGCTCCCGCTGGCGTCCCACACCGCGGCACAGCCGGATGTCGTGAGCGCGCCCGCGTTGAAGGCGGCGTTCCTCTACAACTTCGCGAAGTTCGCGGAGTGGCCGCCCGACGCGCTCGCGGCCGGCGACAAGCTCGTCTTGTGCGTGATCGGCGACGACGAGGTCGCCCGGGCGCTCGACCTGAGCGTCAACGGACGCTCGATTGAGGGGCACGACGTGACGGTCAGGAAGATCGCGCTCGATGGGGCCCGCGCGTGCCACCTGGCCTACGTGGCGGCGCTCGATCCGAAGCGGGCGCTGCAATTCATCGCGAGCGTCAAGGGCGCCGCGATTTTCAGCGTGAGCGATGGCGAGCGGTTCGCCGAATCCGGCGGCGTCGCCCAGCTGTTCACCGAGAACAGCCGCATGCGCTTCGCCATCAATGTCGCGTCCGCGCAGCGCGCCCGGCTTCAAATCAGCTCGAGACTGCTCACGCTCGCCAGAGTGGTCAAGGACGATCTGCATGGCCAAGATTGATCGGTGGTTCCGCTCGCTCTCCCTCGCTCGCAAGCTGACCGCCATCGGCGCGCTGACGAGCGCCGTCGCCTTGATCATCGCGTGCGGCGCGGTCCTCGCCTACAACGTCTTCGAGGCTGGCCACGGCATCGTGCGCGAGAACACGATCATGGCGGACGTCGTCGGCGCAAACAGCGGCGCGGCGCTGGCCTTTGGCGATGCAAAGGGCGCCGCCGAGGTGCTGCACGCCGCGGCGGTGAACGACCACGTCATGTCCGCCGCGATTCTCACGCTGGACGGGCGCGTCTTCGCACGGTATGACCGCCCCTCTCCGCCTGCAGCGTCGAATCTGCTCCAGGGGGCCATCTCCCCCGGACGAACCTCCTTCGAGGAAGCCGCGCCTGGACGCGGGCGGAGCTGGCACGCATTCCTCGACGGGCGCGTGGTGCTGACCAGCCCGATCGAGCTCAATCGCGAGACGATCGGCACGGTCGTCATCGAGTCGGATCTCGGCGAGCTCTGGGGTCGGTCGACCGCCGTGGTCGTGATTGGCGCTGCCGTTGTCATCGTTGCGTTCGTCGTCGCGCTGGTCGTGGCGTATCGCCTGCAACGGATCATCTCGGCGCCCATCCTGAACCTGACGGCGATCACGCGCGCGGTGACGAGCGAGCACCGATACGACGTCCGCGCGGCGGCAGCCGGCGAGGACGAGATAGGGGAGCTCGTCGGCGGCTTCAACGAGATGCTGGACGAGATCGGGCGGCGCGATCGCCAGCTGCTGAAGCACCGGGAAGAGCTGGAAGAGCGCGTGGAGGCACGAACGAGCGAGCTCCGCACCATGAACCTGGAGCTGACCGGCGCGCGCGACAAGGCGATGGAGGCGAGCCGCGCGAAGAGTGAGTTCCTGGCCAACATGAGCCATGAGATTCGCACGCCCATGAACGGCGTGATCGGCATGACGGAGCTCGCCCTCGACACCGAGCTCACGTCCCAGCAGCGGGACTATCTCGAGACGGTCAAGGCCTCCGCGAACTCGCTGCTGTCGATTCTCAACGACATCCTCGACTTCTCGAAGATCGAGTCGCGCAAGCTCGAGCTCGAGTCCATCCCGTTTCCCATTCGAGAGGTGATCGGCCGCGCGCTGAAGCCGCTGGCGCTCAAGGCGGAGCAGAAAGGCCTCGAGCTGCTGTACGACATCCACGCCGACGTGCCCGCCGGCGTCGTCGGCGACCCCGGGCGGCTGCAGCAGATTCTGACGAACCTCGTCGGCAACGCGATCAAGTTCACGGAACGGGGACACGTCCTGCTGCAGATTCGCGAGGACAAGCGCGGCGATGGCTGCACGATGCTGCACTTCGAGGTCGTCGATACGGGCGTCGGCATTCCGCAGGCCAAGCATCAGACGATCTTCGAGGCATTCAAGCAGGCCGATGGATCGACGACGCGCCGGTTCGGCGGCACCGGGCTCGGCTTGACCATTTCGGCGACGCTCGTGAACTTGATGGGCGGACGCATCTGGGTCGAGAGCGAGCCTGGAGCGGGCAGCACCTTCCACTTCACTGTGGCATTCGACACGACGAAGGTGGACCAGCCGAGAGATGCGCCGGAAGAGCCGCAGCTCGCGGAGTTGCCCGTGTTGATCGTCGACGACAACCCCGTCAATCGCCGGATCCTGCGCGGGCAGCTGGCCCGCTGGCACATGCGGCCGACCGCCGTCGACAATGGCTACGCCGCGCTGGATGCCCTGGCGGGGGCGGCCGAGGCCGGTACGCCGTTCGTGCTCATCCTGCTCGACGCCAACATGCCCGGCATGGACGGGTTCGGCGTCGCCGAGCAGATCGCCGCAAGACCCGAGCTGGCCGGAGCGACGATCATGATGTTGACCTCGACCGGGCAGTACGGCGACGCCACGCGCTGCCGCGACTTCGGCATTTCGTCCTATCTCACCAAGCCGGTCGAAGCTGCGGACCTCCACCACGCGATCCGCCGCGCGCTCGACAGCGCGCCGAAACAGTCGGTGCGGTCGGCGTCTCAGCGGACGCGACCGGCACAGCCGGTCGGGCGGGCACTCAACGTGTTGCTGGCCGAAGACAATATCGTCAACCAGCGCGTGGCCGTCGGGCTGCTGAAGAAGCGGGGGCACACCGTCACGGTCGCCAACAACGGCCTCGAGGTGCTGGCGGCCCTCGAGCGTTCGACCTTCGACGTGGTGCTGATGGACGTGCAGATGCCGGAGATGGGTGGACTCGAAGCGACGGTTGAAATCAGGCGTCGCGAGCGCGAGAGCGGGGACCCCGGGGGCGCCAGGGGTACCGTTGGGCACGTCCGCATCGTCGCCATGACCGCCCACGCCATGACCGGCGATCGTGAACGATGCCTTGCCGCCGGCATGGATGGGTACCTGTCGAAGCCGATCGATCCTCCGATGCTGTTTGCGGCCCTGGAGCACGAAGTGGTACCGAAGGCGGCACCGCCTCCGCCGGCCGCGACTCAGCGCCCGGCGATCGATCGCGAGGCCATGCTGGATCGGCTGGGCGGTGACCCGGAGCTGTATCAGGAGGTCATCCAGCTGTTCCTCGAGGACTGCCCGGTGCGGCTCGCCGCGATCAAGGCGGCGGTCGACGCCAAGGACCGCGAGCAGATCAGGCTCACCGCGCACGCGCTGAAGGGAGCCGCCGGGAACCTCTCGGTCGGCGGCCTGTTCGAGGCCGCGCACACGCTCGAGCGGCTCGGCGCCGACGGGCGAATGGACGCGATTCCTGCCGCGTGGCGCCAGCTCGCGACCGAAGCCGCGGCGGTGCTCGACGCGTTGAGACGGTCAGAGACGCCGGTGTTCGAAGCGTCACAGGGTTCGACCCCGTAGGGCCACGCAGAAGCATGTAGGACGCTGACGCGCCACCAGTCACCAGCCACACTTGAGCGGACATGACATCCGCAGGCTTCTCGGTCTCGGACCGCCCTCCACGATCTGATAGATTGTCGCGATGGTTCTCCGCGGACGCACCGCTGTTGTGACCGGCTCGGGAGGTGCAGGATGCGGCCGGGCCATCGCCGTCCGGCTGGCCAACGACGGCGCGGCCGTCGTCGTGACCGACATCAACGAGATTGGTGGCCAGGAAACGGTCGACGTCATTCGACACGGCGGCGGCCGCGCCGCGTTCTTCCGCGCCGATGTGCGCGACGATGCGCACGTCCGCGATCTGATCGCGTTCGCGCGCGACACGTTCGGCGACGTGACCGTGCTGGTCAACAATGCCTCGGGCCCATTCCGCCGGGGGTTCGAAATGGAGTACTGGGCCGAGACCGCGAGCACCGAGTTCGTCGGCGCGCTCCATGCGACCCGGTATGCCGTTGAGGCGATGCGCCGGAGCGGCGGTGGCGCCATCGTGAACATTTCCTCGATCTCGGCGCTCTGGCACGGCCGTCGATATCCCGGGGCGGCGCCTGTCTACGATGCGGCGAAGGCCGGTCTGCTCCGATTGACGACCGGCCTGGCGGAGCTGGCCGCCAGCGACGGCATTCGAGTCAATTGCCTGGCGCCCGGCTGGATTGCGACTGACGGTCCGCGGCAGTACTGGGAGTCGCTGACGCCGGAACAACGCCTGGAGCGGGGGGTGCCCGCACGCTTGCTGACGACAACCGAGATCGCCGATGCCGTCGTCCGGCTGGCGACGGATGACGCCCTGGCAGGCCGAGTGCTTCTGTGGTGGTCGGATGACGCCCCTCGGCTCATCTCGTGGGCCGATCGCGGGTACCGCGACGCGGTGGACGACGTGGCCGCCGGCGCATAGCGAACCGCATGCCTGCCCCGAGGCGTTGGGTCCTCGCCGCGACCATCCTGGGGTCCGCCATGACATTCATCGACGGGACGGTCGTCAACGTCGCCCTGCCCGCGCTCCAGACCGATCTCCACGCGACGATCACCGACGTGCAGTGGGTGATCGAGGCCTACGCGCTGTTCGTGGGTGCGCTCATCCTGGTGGGTGGATCGATGGGCGATCAGTTCGGCCGCAAACGCGTGTTTCTCTTCGGCGTCGTCTTTTTCACCCTTGCGTCCATGTTGTGCGGGATGGCAACGTCGCCGGGGATGCTCATCGCCGGACGGGCGCTGCAGGGCATTGGCGCGGCGTTCCTCGTCCCGGGGAGCCTCGCGATCATCAGCGCCTCATTCGACGAGAAGGAGCGCGGCGCCGCCATCGGCACGTGGTCGGGATTCAGCTCGATCACAACCGCTATCGGGCCGGTCAGCGGCGGCTGGCTCGTCGAGCATGTCAGCTGGCGCGCGGTATTCTTTCTGAACGTCCCGATCGCCATCCTCGTGATCGCGCTGTCCCTGCGATTCATGAATGAGAGTCGTGACCCATCGCGGACAAGCCAGATCGACTGGACTGGCGCCATGCTTGCGGTCGTCGGACTCGGCGGAATTGTCTTCGGGCTGCTCGAGTGGCCGCCGCTCGGGGCGCTCCACCCACTCGTCCTGGGCACGCTCGTAATCGGCGTCGCCTCGCTCGCGGCGCTGTTGCGCGTGGAGGGCCGCACACCGAACGCGATGCTGCCTCTTGCGCTGTTTCGATCGCAGCCGTTTACGCTCGCGAATGTCCTGACGCTGCTGCTGTACGCGGCGCTGGGCATCACCATGCTTCTCGTGCCGCTGAATCTCATCCAGGTCCAGCACTATTCGCCGACCGCTGCGGGTGCGTCGCTGCTGCCGTTCCCGATCATCATGTTCGTGCTGTCCCGATGGTCGGGCGCGCTGGTTGCGAGAGTGGGCAGCAGGCTTCCATTGACCGTCGGACCGGTCATTGCCGCGATCGGGTTCGCGTTGTACGCGCGGCCAGGTACTGATGGGTCCGGTATCGACGGGTCTTATTGGACGACGTTCTTTCCCGCCATCGTCGTGCTCGGGTTCGGCATGGCGGTCACCGTCGCGCCGCTGACGACCACGGTGATGGGCGCGGTCGACCCGCGGCATGCGGGCGCCGCGTCCGGCATCAACAACGCGGTCGCTCGCGTGGCGGGCCTCATGGCAATCGCGATCTTCGGCGTGATGCTGGCCCGGACCTTTGAGATCCGGGTCACGCCGCGTCTGGATCGTCTCTCGCTCTCACCGGCCGCCAGGAGCGATGTCGACCGGGAGCTTCCCAAGATGGCGGGCGCTGATATAGAGCGGGTGTCGGCAGGGCCGGAGGACCGCGCCGCGGTTCGCGCGGCCATCGATGAGGGGTTTGTCTTCGCGTTCCGGATGGTGATGATCTGCGCGGCGGGTCTCGCGCTGGCAGCGGCGGCGTGCGGTCGCAGACTTCGTTCACATGCCACGAGGGCACGATGACACGATGACACGAAGAAGAGACAACAGGTCCTCTTCCTTCGCGCCTTCGTGCCTTCGCGCCTTCGTGGCTGATTAAGTCGGTTACTCCCTACCTCTCCAACCCCAGTCCTGGCAGAACGGGCGTGCCCTCTTTCCGAACGGCCTCCAGGCTGTCCGGGTCGAGCCCCAGCAGCCGAAGGATCGTGGGCGCGACCTGCATCGTCTCCACGAAGCTCGTGACGGTCTTGCGGTGGAGACCCGGGTTCGATACGAGCAGCATCACGTTGGTATCGTCGTGCGCGAAGCCACCATGCTCGGATTGCTTCTTGAGGCTTCCGGTGTAGACCACGCCCACGTTGGGTATGACGATGATGTCGGGTGTGCGCGGGTCGGGTTCGCCCGGTTTGGGCACGGCGCAGCAGGCGTCGATGTCCTTAGGAATGCCGGGGGCCGTGAACATCGTCGTGATCGATGGCCCATAAAAGATTTGCCCAAGTCCCACTGCGGTCGCATCGGATCCCGGCGCAGCTCCCGTTGTCTCGAGAAGGTCGACCGCAGCCTTCGTATTGGCTGGACTCGCCAGCCAGATCTGCGAGATGTCGTCCTCGGCGAGCCCAAGTTGGTTCTTCGGGTTCGAGTAGACCGCGGGGAGATACTGTCCAATGACCCCGGACGGTGGCGTGCCGTTCGTTCCCGCATGCCCGGGAATGGGGAAGAAGCGGTTGGTGTCGATGGGCGATTGCCCGTGCTTGGCGGTGACGATGATGGCGGTAGAACGGAGAAGACCGCGATCCTCGAGCGCATCAACCATCTGCCCGATCGCCGCATCCACGAATTGGATCTCACCCCGCATGCTGGGCGTCGGATCGCCCGCGGCATCGGTGTAGCCGCCCTTGACGACTTTGATCAGCTTCTGTCCGACGCTCACGGCCTGGAAGTTCATGCCCAGGATTGTCGGGACCGGAGCGGTCTTGGTGCCAAGGTGGTTCATGCCGTTGATCTCGTTGACGACGGCTTTGACCTTCAACTGGTCATAGCACCTGATCGCCGCGAAGCCGGTGGTCCAGTCATCACCCGCGGCGTGCGGAATGCTCGAGCAGTCGTCGCCGACGACCGTGTGGAACCCCGGAATCGACACGATATCGGAGTTCACTTCGGGCGCGTAGTAGTCGTCGATGTTGCTGGGTGTGGATGTTCCGGTCGGTCCTGAAACGGTGGCGTACACCGGGTGCTTGTCCGACCAGGCCGTGTAACCTCCAGCGGCGTGGATCACACCGTAGATCGTGTTCGTACGGATGAAATTCCAGGGATAGACAGGCTGGCAGCCGTTGAAAGGGTCGCGAGGAAGCTTCAGGGGATCGATGGAAAGCACGCCCCCGTCAAATGTGCCGTAGGGCCCTCCGCCATTCACCAAGCTCTGCTTGAATTCGACCCCTTCCTCGTACTCGGTTTGATATCCGGCCGCCTGGCCGACAGTGCAACCCCCAGCGCCAGTGCCAGGGAGGAAGTTGCCGGTGTCGATCGTCGGCCCGGCCAGGACCCGATCGTAGGCCAGGTCGTAGAACGCCCCATGCGTTTTCGGCGTGCCGCCGGTCACTAGTGCCATCAGACCTGGGAAGGAATCGGAGGGCCTGGCGGTCGAGGTGCGCGTGTAGTTAACGCCGTTCTCCCCGAGCTCGGCGAGATGGGGGCACGTCCCGGCCTTCACGCAGTTCTCGTAGTCCAGCGCGTGCATGCCGTCGATGCTGATAAGCAGCACGTGCCTGATCCTCGAGTCGTCGTCGTCACGACGCCGGCCGCCGTCGCGCCGATTGGCGGACGGCCGCGCGCCCGCGACCATCGCCAGTGTCACCGCGATCGCGGCGCATTGCCCGAACTTGCGTAGGTTCCATGCCATCAAGTCCTCCCATGTCTCTCGCGCTGGTATTCCCTCGGAAACGAGGAGCTGATTCTAGGGAGGCGATGTAACTGTCCCGCGAACGGGACGTTAAATGATCGGAGACGAATGCCTCAAGAAAGCCTCAATGCCTGAGAAAAGCCTCAATGATGACGAATTGATGGCAAGAGTGCGTGTAACACCTCTGAAATCGATTCGATAGCCAGACGTCACACGCGGTCGCTAAGGTCCTCCGCGGAGGAATACACCTTGCCACTCATGTCCTTTCCAACGCCTGTTCTCAAGGCCGCCTGCTTGGCCTCGGCTATCGCGCTCGCTGGCGGTCTCGTGGCCTTTGCGGAGCACGACGACGAGCACGACAGAGACCACTTCTCGCCGGGCAACCTGGTGCTCAGCCGGAGCGTCTACAACAACGATCCAGCCAACATTGCCGTCGGGACTACGCTGCCGCCCAACTGCGCCAGCACAGCGGCTGGCTGTCCGAAGAAGGGTGGCAAGGCAACCAACGACGGTTCGCTCCCGCTCGTCTGGAACAACAATCTCGCCGACGGCAGTTTCGGCATCACCTCGAAGATCTTCCTGGACCAGATCACGCCCTCCGGCCGCTTCATCAACACGCTCGAGGTTCCGAACAGCGCCATGCCGGGCGTGTCGAGCGGCGACGATCAGCTGGTGACCAGTTTCAGCTCGAAGTCGGAGATTGCCCTCAACCTGTCGACCGAAGGCCGGCGCGTGACATTCATGGGCTACCTGGCGCCGATTGGTGCGATCGACGTCTCCAATTCCAACACGCCGCTCGTCGTGGATCCGACGAATCCGGTTGGAGAGAACACGTACCGGGCGGTGGCGGACGTGGATCGGGATGGGCGGTTCCGGTTCACGTTGACGAATGCCTATAGCGGGAACAACGGCCGCGCCGCGATCCTGAACGACGATGCACAGGTGTTCTACACGGCGGGGAACGCAGGCAACGGCGGCAATCCCCAGCCAGACGGCGTGATCATCGGCGCGGGCGCGCAGATCGTGTCCAGGGCGCACGAGGCGGAATCGGCGCAGAGCGTCGGGCAGCCGACGCCGGTCGCCAGCTTCAATATCACTGAGCTCGGTCTGCCGCACGACAAGATCGGCAAGGATACGAACTTCCGCGGTCTGACGGCGTTCGACAACGTGCTGTACTACTCGAAGGGGAGCGGCGGAAACGGGGTCAACACGGTGTACTTCGTCGATACCACCGGCACGGCCTGCCCGGCGACAAGCAAGACGCCCGGCGTCGGTCTGCCGGTCAGTGGGGCCAGCCTGCCGACCATGCCGCTTGCCTACGACATGAGCCATGCCGGGCTTCAGGCCAACGGCGTGGCGCCCACCAATATGTGCATTCTGGCCGGCTTCCCGACGCTCCTCGCGAGCGCCAGCACCGGCGTCACCAACCCATTCGGTCTGTGGTTCGCGAACGACCACACGTTCTACGTCGCGGATGAGGGCGACGGCACCGGCGGCGCCACGCCCGCGACGTTCTACGACCATGCGGCGGCCCAAACAGCCGCTGGACTCCAGAAGTGGGTGCTGAATACGACCACGCACCAGTGGACGCTTGCCTACACGATGCAGGCGGGGTTGGGCCTGGGCGTGCCGTACACGGTCGCCGGTTACCCGACGGGGAACAATCCGGCGACCGGGCTCCCCTGGGCGCCGGCGACGGACGGCATCCGCAACATCACCGGTCGCGTCAACCGGGACGGGACGGTCACCGTGTGGGGGATCACATCCACGGTGAGCGGGAACGGCGACCAGGGTGCGGATCCGAATCAACTGGTCGCGATCACCGACCGGCTGGCTGCGACGAGCGCGGGCAGCGAGCACTTCACGACTCTTCGGACGGCGCGGTACGGGGAAGTGCTGCGCGGGATCTCGTTCACGCCGGGCACTGAAGTCGCATCGTGCGGCGACCGCCGTGAGGACGATCACCGTGACTGCAGAGACGACCACGACCGGCGCTGATCGCCTGAGCGGGATGCCGGCGCGGACGGCAACCGGCTGCGCGCGTCGTCATCCCTTCACTCGCCACGAACGAGCGCGACTCGGATAGACTCCTTGTAGAAGGAGCCATCTCATGCGCCACATCGCGCTCGCCCTGACGCTGGCCACCGCGACGCCACTCCTCGCGCAGGCCCCCAACTCCTACCGCGTCACGCACACCTACACGCTGGGCGGCGACGGCAGCTGGGACTACATCGTCCCCGATCCACCCAATCACCGTCTGTTCATCGGCCGGCAGAACCGCGTGATGGTCGTGGACGAAGACAAGGGGACGCTGATCGGCGAGGTCACCGGCATCCAGGGCGCGCACGGGACTGCCGTGGCAGAGGGCACGGGGCATGGATTTGCCACGTCTGGCAACGATCGGTCGGTGGTCATGTTCGATCTCAAGACGTTCAAGGCACTCGGACGGATTCCCGCGGCCGAAGACGCCGACGCGATCATCTACGATAGCGCGTCGAACCGCGTCTTCACATTCAACGGCGATGCGCACTCCTCGACGGTGATCGATGCGCGGGCCGGGACCCTTGTCACGAACATTCCGCTGGGCGGCAAGCCGGAATATGGTGCGTCTGCCGGTGACGGCAAGGTGTACGCGAATCTGACCGACACGAGCGAGGTGGTCGAGATCGACGCGAAGACGGCGTCCGTGGCCCGGCGCTGGCCCACCGCAGTATGCAAGCAGCCGGTCGCCATGGCCGTCGACACGGTCCATCATCGGCTGTTCAGCGGATGCCGAAGCGGCGTGATGGCGATCTCGGACTATCAGGCCGGCAAGGTCGTGGCCACCGTGCCGATCGGCGCGGGCGTCGACGGCACGGGATTCGACGCGGCGTCCGGCGACGCGTTTGCCTCGAATGCAGACGGCACGCTCACCGTGATTCATCAGGACACTCCCGACCAGTACCATGTCACCGGGACCGTGCAGACACCACAAGGGGCGCGGAACATGGGGCTCGATCCCGTCAATCACCGCGTGTTCGTTGTTTCCGCAAAGTTTGGACCGGCGCCTGCCGGCGCGACCGGCGGCAGGGGGAGGGGTCCCATGGTGCCGGGGTCCTTCGCGCTGATGGTGATCGAGCGCGATCCGGCAGCGCGCTGAGCGGGATCGCACGGACGTGTCCCTGGTAACGACATCATCGACATCATCGACATCATCGACATCATCGACGTCATCGGCATCGCGCGACGCGTCGCAGCGGGAGGCCGTTCGCCCGCCGCTCAAGTGGGCTGGAGGCAAACGCTGGCAGCTCGACCACCTTCGGCCGATCTGGCGGAGTCACCGCGACCGGCGTCTCGTCGAGCCGTTCTGCGGCGGCCTCGCGGTTGCGACCGGTCTCATGCCGCGGCATGCGCTCCTGAACGACATCAATCCACACGTCATCAACTTCTACGACTGGCTCAAGAAAGGTTTGTCGATCACCGTCGAGATGGCGAACGACCGAGCGACGTACTACGGCGCGAGACGCCGGTTCAACGACCTGCTCTCGAGCGGCCACGAGCAATCCGCGGAAGCCGCCGGGCTCTTTTATTACCTGAATCGAACCGGCTACAACGGTCTCTGCCGGTTCAACAGCAAGGGCGGTTTCAACGTGCCGTTCGGCACCTACAAGACGATCAGCTACAGGCGCGAGTTCTCTGAATATGAAGAGGTCTTCGCGTCCTGGACGTTCACGAATTCAGATTTCGAGAAGATGCCGGTCGATGCGGGCGACTTCATCTACGCCGATCCGCCGTACGACGTCTCGTTCACGCAGTACGCGAAGGGCGGTTTTGATTGGGACGAGCAGGAGCGCGCCGCCGAATGGCTGGCCAGGCACAAGGGCCCGGTGATTCTGTCAAATCAAGCCACGCCGCGCATCATGAAGCTGTACCGCTCGCTGAAGTTCACCCTGCGATGTGTGGACGCGCCGCGGCGGATCTCGTGCACAGGAGACCGCACGCCGGCCCCGGAAGTGCTTGCCCTGCGCAATCTGAAATGAGCACGAAGGCCCCCTCATTGGACGCCGGTGGCGAGCGGCTCCTGCGGGAGCTCGCGCCGCAGGTGCTCGGGGCGATCCTCCGCCGCTTCAATGACTTTGCCGCAGCCGAAGACGCCGTTCAGGAGGCCCTGCTCGCGGCCGCGCTGCAGTGGCCGCGGGACGGCTTGCCCGACAACCCGCGCGGCTGGTTGATCCAGGTCGCTTCCCGGCGCATGACCGATCACCTGCGAAGCGAGGTCGCGCGCCGCCGGCGTGAAACCATCGCCGCCGCACAGGTCGAGCCTGTTGCGCCCGCAGCCGCGGAGCCGGAGGACGACACGCTCACGCTGCTTTTCAGGTGCTGTCATGCCGCCCTGACGCCGGCTTCGGCAATCGCGCTCACGCTGCGCGCGGTGGGCGGCTTGACGACCGCCGAGATCGCCAGCGCGTTTCTGGTCCCCGAGGCGACGATGGCGCAACGAATCAGCCGGGCCAAGCAGACGATCAAGGCGTCCATGGGGTCCGGCGCGCCATTCGGCCTGCCCACCGACCAGGAGCGGGCCGAGCGCCTTCGCAGCGTACTGCACGTGCTCTACCTGATCTTCAACGAGGGCTACATCAGCAGCGCCGGCCCCGGCCTCCAGCGCCAGGATCTGTCACGGGAAGCCATCCGCCTGACGCGGGCGGTTCACAAGCTGCTGCCGCACGACGGGGAGGTTGCGGGGTTGCTCGCGCTGATGCTGCTCACCGATGCGCGTCGCGCGGCCCGAACGGGACCAGAAGGGGAGCTGATCCCGCTGACGCAACAGGATCGGCGCGTGTGGGATCGGGAGGCCATCTCCGAGGGCATCGCGCTCGTTTCGGCGACCCTGTCGACCGGAACGGTTGGCGCGTACCAGTTGCAGGCCGCGATTGCCGCCGTGCATGACGAAGCGCCGCGAGCCGAGGATACCGACTGGCCGCAGATCCTGGCGCTGTACGGCGTGCTCAAGGAGATGTCCGACAACCCGATGGTGATGCTCAATCACGCCATCGCCACGGCCATGGTGCACGGGCCGGCCGAGGGCCTCGCACTGCTGACCGCGCTCGACGCGGATGGCCGGCTCGCCGGGCACCATCGCCTCGAAGCCGTTCGCGCCCACCTGCTGGAGCTGGCCGGAGATCGTCAGGCGGCGATCGCGCACTACCGGCTGGCGGCGGGCCGGACGAGCAGCATCCCGGAACGGGACTATCTCATGGTGCAGGCGGCGAGACTCAGTGACCGCACGACCTAGCCGACCCGACATCGGTTCCGGGTTGTCGACCAAGGAACACGAAGCTGTCCAATAGGGCAGTGCGCACCGGTGTCCTCAAACGCACAGACAGGCGTCAGCGATTGCCGCATGCTGGTTGCGTCGAATCGAACGTATATCTGAATTGGAGAAATCGCCATGCTGTACACACTCGCCGTCATTCTCCTGATCGCCTGGCTGCTGGGCATCGTCGGGACCTACACGATCGGCGCGTTCGTCCATGTGCTCCTCGTCATCGCCATCGTGTTGTTCCTTGTCGGGTTGCTGAGCGGCCGTCGCACGCTGGCCTAGCCCCGTCGAATCACGCAGGACGAACATTCGAGATGCTATGATGTAACCCGACGGGTCTACGAAACGGCGAATCCCTCGGTCCGACCGGCGCTGTCCCGGAGCGAATCAACGGTCATGAAGATCAAGGAGAAGCCGGCGTTCGACGCGGACGCATTTCTCCGTTCCGCAGGGGCGGGGAAAAGAGTCGTAACCTACCGGCCCGCCGACGTTATTTTCCACCCGGGCGACAGGTCGAACAGCGTTCTGTACATTCAGGAAGGCGCGGTCAAGCTCTCGGTGCGCTCGCACGGCGGCAAAGAGGCCGTCGTGGCGGTGCTGGGCCCCGGTGACTTCTTCGGTGAGCGGGCGCTGATGGGTCACCCCGTTCGCCTGGAGGCCGCGACCGCCATGACCGCGGCGACGGTCCTCGTCGTCCCAAAACGCCAGATGATCCGCCTGCTCCACGACCAACACGCCCTCTCGGACCGGTTCATCACGTATATGCTCGCGCGGAACACTCGCATCGAGGCAGACCTGGTCGACCAGTTGTTCAACTCCAGCGAGAAGCGGCTGGCGCGCACGCTGCTGCTGCTCGCGCGGTACGGCAAACCCGACCAGACCGACCGCATACTGCCGGGGATCTCTCAAGAGACGCTCGCAGAAATGGTCGGCACGACGCGATCGCGCGTGAACTTCTTCATGAACAAGTTCAAGAAGCTGGGTTTCATCGAATACAACGGCGGCCTCAAGGTTAATCAGTCCCTCCTGACCGTCGTCCTTCACGACTAACG
>DASZFS010000047.1:0-6450 GCA_035939575.1 Vicinamibacterales bacterium
ACATTCCCGTAGGCGGCGGCGTAGCGTCTGGCGAACCCTGCGGCTCCCTGACCAAACGCGCTGTAATCATTTCGCGCTTGCTGAACTCCCGCGGTAAGGCCGACCACGCCGAACTGGACGGGATCGAAACGGGACTTCCAGGACAGCTCGAACTTCTGCTTGGCGGACAGCGGAAGGGCGTCGGCGTCATACGTCACAAAGAAGTTCGGCAGCACACCAAGAAGACGCTGCCGTTCTTGTGCCTTGATCTGTCGTTCCGCCCGTTCCATTCTCGTAGGCGTCACGTCGACGGCGACATCACCCACAGCAAGGGTCAATCGAATGGGCAGGAGGGTCGAGACTTCGCCGGAATCGAGGGCGCCTGACAGGGCGCGGTCGGCGAAACCCGGTGCTGACACCGTGAGCCGGTATGGGCCCGGCAAGACGTTCGAAAAGAAAAACTGACCGTCCTCCCGCGAACGGACGTCGGTCCCTGGAGAGATGCCTTCATGCGCCAGAGCGACCCTGGCCCCGGCGATGCCGGCTCCGGCGTCATCGACAACCGTGCCACTGATCATTCCCGCTGACGGCTGAGCCTCGGGATTTGAAATCTGCGACCAGGCCGGAGCGGCACAGAGATGGAGCGCGACCGCGAGCCCAACGTTGATTGAGCGGCGAAGAGCATCGGTGTAAGAATCGCGCATTCGTGACAACGAAGCCCTCGGTGCTGACCGATTGATCGGGGAGTTCCGTTTCGTCGCAGCGACGGCTTCGTGGCGCGTCTCAGAGAACGGCCGTTCAACGGAGCGTACGTACACTGTAGCCGCTGATTGCCTCCTGAATCCACCCGATTTCACTGAAGCGGACTGCATTACGGCACAGTAGGTCTTAGTTCGCCCAAGAGTCGCCTGTTCAAAACAGTACAGCGGGACAAGTCGCGTTGAACGTAGTCCGTGCCCCCTTGGAGGGGAAGACTGCGAATGCCAGTCCCTGGCCCTGACGAGCCTGACGGGCATGGATGGCCTCGATCGTTCAGGGCGCGTCTACGAGCCTTCGGCCACTTCGCCGATCAGGCGCGCAACATAGTCCGGGTCGACAGGCTTGACAAGGTGATAATCGAACCCGTGCTCCAATGAATGCTTCGAGTCGCCAGGAGAGCCGTGGCCCGTCAGGGCCAGGAGCAGCATGCCGCGGCCATGCGGCTTTTCACGAATCCGCCTCGCCACCTCGTAACCGTCGATACCCGGAAGACTGACGTCGATGATCGCCACCTGTGGGCGCGCGACGTTCAGCAATTCGATCCCGCGGACGCCGTCGGTCGCCTTGTAGACCACGTGCCCCGCGAGCTCGAGCATCACCCGCAACATCTCTCGTGCCTCCCCGGTGTCCTCTATCAGAAGCACGCGCCTCGGCTTCGCACGGCGTTCCCGCGGGAAGGACACACCAGAAGACGTCTCTGGGAGAGGAATCTTCCTCAGCCGAACCGTGAAACTGCTGCCCTTCCCTTCTCCATCGCTCGATGCCGCCACCGTGCCCCCATGCAGCTCGACAAGGCGGCGGACGAGGGCCAGGCCGATTCCGAGGCCGCCCCGCGCCCGGTTAAGGGTCTGGCCGGCCTGCACATACATGTCGAAGATGAAGGGCAGCAGCGACGGCGAGATGCCGAAGCCCGAGTCCTCCACGCTGAGCACGGCGTCGGCGCCGCTGGCGCCCAGCGCCACTCGAATCCGGCCACCGGGGGGCGTGTACTTGACCGCGTTGGTCAGCAAGTTGGTCAGCACCTGCTCGATCCGGACGGCATCCCCGTCGACCCACGCAGGTTCGGTGCAGACGTCGATCTGGCGATCCAGCTGAGCGTCGGCCGCGAACGTGGCAACCGCTCCGCGCACCACGTCGGCCAGGTCGAGCGCCTGCCTGTTCAGGCGGATCTTTCCCGAGACTACGCGCTCAATGTCGAGCAGATCATCGACGAGACGCGAGATGTGGCCGACCTGCCGCGCGATCACGTCGTGCGCGCGGGTTTCCGGCCTGCCCGCGGCGTGCGTCACTTTGAGCACCTGGGCGGCAGCACTGATCGCTCCGAGCGGACTGCGCAGTTCGTGGGCCAGCAGTGCCAGGAACTCGTCTTTCGTGCGGCTGTCGCGCTCGGCACGGTCACGGTTGCGGTGTGCCTCGAGGAGCTCCGTCATGTCCGTCACGATCAGGTTCCGGCGATCGCCGTAGGTTGACCTGGTCGTGGTGAGCGACAGACTCACCTCGAACGCACCTGAATCCGGCCGGAGCAACCTGCAGCGCCCCCTGCCGTTACCGACGCCCAGGAGGGTCTCGACGCCGTACTTGTCCGACGCGTCCACGAACCGGGCGAAGTGGCTGCCAGTCACTGACTGGAGCGGCTCGCCCACGAGCGCCGCAAAACGCGCGTTGGCGTACAGGATGTCGCCGCGACTCTTCAAGACGACGGCGCCCTCCTGCATCTGTTCCACGAGGTTGCGGTAGGGCTCCTCGGCGCTGTGCAGCGTGTAGACCTGATTGCCGCCGACGCCCTCGACGACCAGGGCGTCGATATCGCCCTGCCGAATCGCCCGGAGCATCTCCTCGGCTTCGGCGAGGCGCGCGCGCAGCGTCTCCGTCTCCCTATCATCGCCGTGGCGTGTGGTCATCACTCCTCCGCATCGTCAGACCCGCCGTGGAGATCGAGTCCGAGAAGCACGCGCTCGCGGTTCGACATATCGCCGATGATCCGGCGCATCGGCAGCGGAAGCTTCTTGATGAGGGTCGGTGCCGCGACAATCTGCTCGCCCTTCGTGAGGGCGGGTTGCTGGTAGATGTCGATGACTTCGAGATCGTACTGCCCGTCGAGATACTCGTCGCAGATGGCCCGCACATTGTGCACCGCACGAGCGGATCGGGGGGTCATGCCTGTGACGTACAGCCGGAGGAAGTACGGTTCGGCTTTCATTGGCACAGAGCCCTCATCGGCGTACACGAAGATCCAGCCCCACGAGCACGCGTTCGGTGTTCGAGAGATCGCCGATGATCTTCTTGATCGGTTCCGGTAGTCGTCGCACGAGCGTGGGCACGGCCAGGATCTGGTCACCGCGTGCGAGCTGTGGATTCTCCATGAGATCGATGATCTCGACCTCATAACGACCCGGCAGATGCTCCTCACAGATCTGCTTCAGGTTCTTGAAGGCCAGGACCGACTTCGCCGTCCGTCCCGCGACGTAGAGTCGAAGTGAGTAGGTCTGGCCCGCCGGCGGCGGCATGGTCAGCCCGGCTTCAGACAACTGCATGGCGATCTCGTCCTTTCCGCGAACCGTGATCGACGTCGTCCGAGGTCTCGTACGACGCGCCGGCTGCGTCGAGCAGGTTCAACCCGTGATCCGTCAGCACGAACTCGCACAGCTCGTTCGAATGCGCCATGCCACGAGACTTGAGCACGTACAACCCGCGGCGGTGCCGGTCGCGGAGCTGATCGTTCGCCAGCACGATCCAGGTGTCCATCAGTGACGAGATCGTGGTCTCGGTTCGCTCGATGTCGGCCTGGCTGGTCGTGAGGCTCGTCAACATGGCCGTGATGTTCGCCGTCTTCAGGTGATCGATCAGGCGAGTGAGCATCGCCTCGACATCGGTGTACGTCCCTACGGTTATCAGGTTGGTGACGGGATCGATGACGGTCACGCTCGGTCTGAAGTCCGCCACGACCTGGTGAATGGTCACGAGGTGCGTCTCGAGACCGTATCGCGAGGGCCGGTCCGCATGGAATTGCAGCAGTCCACCTGCCACCCACGGCTCGAGGTCGATGCCGATGGAGCGCATGTTTCGGAGCAGCTGACGCGGCGACTCTTCGAACAGGAAGCACAGACATCGTTCGCCCCGGCGGCACGCCGCGTCGAGAAAGTGCGCGGCCAGGCTCGTCTTCCCGGTGCCCGCGGTGCCAGAGACCAGGATGGTGCTTCCGCGATAGTACCCCTGCCCGCTGAGCATCTCATCGAGACGCACGATGCCCGAGGACACGCGCTCCAGCGGCGCCTCATGCTGAAGGGCCAGCGAGGAGACCGGTAGCACGCTGATGCCATCGGCATTGATGAGGAACGGGTACTCGTTCGTTCCGTGGTAGGAGCCGCGGTACTTGACCACGCGCAGGCGGCGCGTCGAGACCTGATCGTGGACGCGGTGGTCGAGCAGGATGACCGCATCCGAGATGTACTCCTCGAGTCCCTGCCGTGTGAGGGCACCCTCGCCGCGTTCCCCCGTGATCAGCGCCGTCACACCCTGGTCCTTCAGCCATCGGAACAGCCGCCGCAGCTCGGACCGGAGGATGGCATCGTTCTTCAAGCCCGCAAACAGCGATTCGATGGTATCGAGGACGACGCGCCTGGCGCCGACCGTCCGAATCGCGTGATCGAGCCGGACGAACAGGCCTTCCAGGTCGTACTCGCCCGTCTCCTCGATCTCGCTGCGTTCCACGCGCACGTAGTCGAGCGCGAGCTTCTTCGCCTTGATCAACTCCGGCAGGTCGAACCCGAGCGACGCGACGTCCTTGGCAATCTCCTCCTCGTTTTCCTCGAACGTCATGAGCACGCCCGGCTCGTCGAAGCGGAGGGAGCCGTTCACAAGAAAAGTGAGCGCCAGCAGGGTCTTGCCGGACCCAGGCCCGCCGCAGACGAGGGTCGGCCGGCCTTTGGGCAGGCCGCCGCGTGTGATCTCGTCCAGGCCGCGGATTCCTGTGAGGGTCTTGGGCAGTTCGCCCTCGTGCGGCACGCGGGAGCAGCCAGCCTCGCTGGTTGGGTGCTCCGTGCGATTCTTTTCGTTCAAGTTCACGCTCAAGATAAGGGACTCCGAACTGCGAACCGTTCGCGCTGAAGGTCAACGGATGGGGAAGGCCCGGGCGGCGGCTGGCCGATGCTACCAATGGATGAGCCGGCGCCTGTGGGCTCAGCCATGGACTCTGACACCTCGTCGATATCGAAGCTGTCAAAAATTGCACACCCGCCTTCGAATCGCGGGAAAGCGCATACGATGTGCTTTGTTCGACCGGGAACGCGAGCGAGTGTCTCATCGGGCGCGGGATAAAATGGCCCTCCAGTCCCGTGAACATGGCCGGTACGACTGACAGGTCCCTTTTAATGAAAGCAAAGACACGTGGCGTCGGACTGAAACGTCGGGGTCCGTTCGATGTGGAGGCGTATCTCGCCTCGACAGGGCCGGCACGGAAGGTTGCGAAGTATCGACAGGGAGAGGTCGCATTCGCACAAGGGGACACGGCCAAGGATGTCCGGTTCGTCCAGAAGGGCGCGATCAAGATCTCGGTGCTCTCCCGTATTGGCAAGGAGGCGGTCGTTGCCATGCTGGCGCCCGGCGACTTTTTCGGCGAGGGCGCCCTGGCCGGTCAATCGGTCCGAATCGAGACCGCGACGGCGATAGCACCGAGTAGCGTACTGATCATCGAGAAGGAGGCAATGGTCCGGCTGCTCCACGAGGAGCCTCTGTTCGCGGACCGTTTCCTCTCCCATATGCTGGCCCGAAACATGCGCATCGAAGCGGACCTCGTCGATCAGCTGTTCAACTCAAGCGAAAAGCGGCTCGCCCGAACGCTCCTGCTGCTGGCGCGGTACGGACAGACCAACCCCCAGCGAACATTGCCGAAGATCTCGCAGGAAACGCTCGCGGAAATGATCGGCGCGACCCGTGCACGCGTGAACTTCTTCATGAACAAATTCAGGAAGCTCGGGCTCATCGAGTACAACGGCGGCCTCAAGGTCAACAGCTCCCTCCTCACCGTCGTCCTGCACGACTGATCCGCTCGGGCGGGCAGCCGGGAAAGGAACCACATGCCGAACGATCGCCTTCCGCCGGAAGAGCACCGCCAGCAAGAGGAAGAGGTGCGCGAGAAGGCTGAAGACAGACGTCAAGATGCCGAGCAAGCCCGCCGGTTCACCGAAGAACACCGCATTTCAGCCGAGTCTGCCAGGACTGAGGCAGAGCAATTCAGACGATTCGCGGAAGAAGCGCGGGAGATGCGCGACCGCCATCGTGAGGCGCTCGAAGTACTTCGTGAAGAAAGGGAGCATCTGCGGCAAGCCGGTGAAACGGCACGGAGCGCTGGCGAGGAGGCACGATCCGCAGCCGAGGCGGCCCGTCACGCCGCGATGGACGCCGTGCACGCAACCGCTGAAACGCTCCAAGCGACCCTCGAAAACATGAAGGCTGTGGAGGAGATGCGGCGCACCCTGCGCGACATCCGGGATGTGAACAAGCTCGGGTCCAATTAGCGCACACGAGCCTGGCACCGGGGCATCACGCCTCTAGCGCGAACGCGCGTCTTCACCCACCAGTTCGGCTCGGACGATGAAACGCTGCGGCGCATGGCCGACGAACGTGAACGGGTAGCAGGTGACGAGGGTCAGCGTCGGACGTTCGGTGGGATCCAGGACGTAGACGTCGCTGGGGTTCACGACCATCGTGTGG
>DASZFS010000048.1:0-4623 GCA_035939575.1 Vicinamibacterales bacterium
TTGGACGATATCAGCAAGGGATCGAAGTCTATGGTCAGCTGGCCGCCGCCTCCCCAGCGTCGGCCGAAATGCGTGTCGCGCTTGGCCATGCGTTGCAAAGCATCGGACGCGAGAAGGAGGCGATCGAGTCCTACCACGCGGCCGCCAGCATCCGCCCCAGCTTCGGCGATGCCTACTGGAGCCTCGCGAATCTGAAGACCTATCGGTTTTCCGAGGACGAGATCGCGCGCATGCTCGCGGAGGAAGCTGAACGGAGCATTCACGTGGTCGATCGGTACCATTTGTGCTTTGCGCTCGGCAAAGCATACGAGGACAGGATGCAGTACGCGGAATCATGGCACTTTTACGAACACGGCAACACACTGAAACGCGCTGACAACCTCTATGACCCAGAGGCGTTCGAAATCCAGGCGCGCAAGCTGATTGATGTGTGCACAGCGGAATTCTTCGCGGCGCGCGCAACCTTCGGTGTGCCGGACCCGGATCCGATCTTCATCGTCGGGCTTCCACGCTCAGGCTCGACGCTGGTTGAGCAGATTCTCGCCTCACATTCTCAGGTTACTGGCACTCGGGAACTCTCAGAAGTTCCGCGCGTGGTGCGCGAACTGGCGGGACCCCGACCCAATCCTGAGAATCCGCGATATCCTGGAGTTCTTGCGGAACTTGAACCCGAAGGATTCTGCATTCTCGGTGAACGCTACATCAGTGATACCCGCGTCTATCGCGGAAACAGAAGGTATTTCATCGATAAGATGCCGAATAACTTCCGCCACATTGAGCTCATCCATCTCATGTTGCCGAATGCAACAATCATTGATGTGCGACGAGAGCCGATGGCTTGCTGTTTTAGCAATTTCAAGCAACTGTTTGCCAGTGGGCAGGAGTTTACCTACAGCATCGAAGACATCGCTCGCTACTACAGGACATACCTAAAACTGATGCGACACTGGGACGCTGTGCTACCGGGGCGCGTGATGCGAATCCGGTACGAGGACCTCGTAAACGACTTGTACGGAAACTCGCGGCGCATCCTGGAATTTTGCGGGCTCGAATTCGAACCCGCATGCATGGAGTTTTACAAGACAAGACGCGGAGTCGGCACGGCAAGCTCACAGCAGGTACGCCGGCCGCTTTTCCGGGAAGGACTACGACACTGGCAGAATTACGAACCATGGCTGGCCTCGCTCAGGGACAGCTTGGGTGATGCCGTGATCCGCTACCGAGAGTAGAGTCAAATGGGACACAGCTACTTGGTGATCCTCGACTTCAGCACGACCTGGCCCCGACCTGTCTTCAGGTCCGCGCGCGCCACTTTCACAGCCTGCCCCATGAGCCCCTGGATATACGGATCGTCGAGGATAGCCGCGGCCGCGTCGAGACGAATCGAACGGACCTGGCTGCCGGTCCCTTCGAGGCGCCCTTCCGGATCGTCGACCGCCACACCTTCGAGAAAGAAGAACCTGACCCAGCGCGGATAGAGGACGACCGAAAACACCGCACCGCCGCGCTCCGCCGGCGCAAAGCCGATCGGTAGCGACCGCCGTCGCTCGTAGACCAGCTGTCGCGCACCCGGATACCGCGCGCGCAACTTCTTGAGCGCCGCCCGTGCGATCGCGGCAACTTCCGGCGGATACCGCTCAACGGCCTTGTCGAGATACGCCCCGTCCCCAGCCACCGGACTACGCACCCTCCGCGGGATGAGTTCACCATAACGGCCGCTTCACGACAAGTCGGCGTTGGGCGGCGAGGAAAAAACCCGGTTTGTAGACCGAGGCCCAGAGTCGCTCAGAGCGACGTCGGTCAGGACCGATCGACAATTCTCAGGACGCGTCCGCCCCGACGTTACTCAAAACGGAACGTCACCGAGTCCACCGAACGGTCCGTAGGTGGTCCCTGATCCCGTGCTGCTCTGCCACACGTACCACATGCCGTTCGACGGCCGAAACACCGCCAGGTCCGCCTTGCCGTCGCCGTCATAGTCGGCCGGCACCGGGACATCGGCGCCGCCCCCAAACGTGTAGCTGACCGACGTCGTGAACTGGGTGCTCGACGTCGCGATGTACCACGTCCCCGTCGAAGGGCGATAGACCGCGAAATCAGCTTTCCCGTCACCGTCGTAATCGCGCGGGATCGGGATGTCGGCACCGTTGCCGAACCGGGCGCTCACGCCCGTCTGCGTCGCCGAGAGCCAGACGTACCACGTGCCGGTGGAGGGGCGGAACACCGCGAGGTCGGCCTTGCCATCGCCGTCATAGTCGCCCGCGACCGGGATGTCCCCTTGACCGCCCCACGTGTAGGTGACCGAGGTCTGTGTGCCCGATTGGATGATGAACCATTCGCCGGTGGACGGGCGAAAGACGGTGATGTCTGCCCTGCCGTCACCGTCGTAATCGGCAGGCACCGGAATATCACGAGGCCCGCCCCACTGACGGAAAACTTGTCTGTTTCCGAACAGGTCCACAAACCACATCCCGTCCGACGGACGATACACGGCGGGCTCCGACAGGCCACCGCCCTCATAGTCGGCCGGCACGGGGATCTCTTCAACTCCGCCAAGAATACGGGCGATGTTCGAGCCCTGGGACTCGGCCTCATAAAAGACACCATCAGATGGGCGATACACGGCCGGGTCGGCCCTGCCGTCGCCGTCGAAATCCCCGAACGGATGCGTGTGCGTGATCGTCGGCAACACGCGAAAGACCGTGCCCAGGCCGTTCGCGCCGCCGTCAGCGCTGATGCCGTAGAGGTATCCGTCGTGACCATCGATCAGGTTGACCACGAAGCCGGGCGCCACCGCGAGAATAGCGTCCGAGAAATCCGGGTGGACCTGGAGAATCACGTTGGCGGTTGTGGCGAATACGGTGCTATCGGGGGACTGTGCCCAGAACGTCACGTACGACTCGGGAAATTCCGGTGAGGCCAACGTAATTGCCCCCGACGCCGAGATGTGCGCCATGGACTCCCCATAGCCTGGAAATCCCTCGGAGTGAAAGGTTCCGTACAGGCTGCCGTCCAAAGCCGGAACAAGTCCCCGAATGAAGCTGAACAGGCGGGATTGAGGGACGGGGAAGGCTGTGAACCCCCCATTCCGCGTGAACTGGAAAAGCGTTGCCTCAGGGCCCGACCTTCTCGTTCCCCAGAGAGCACCGTCGGCTGTTTCAACCATCGGATCTAGGAGGCCATACGAGGGTTCGTTCGCGGTGAACCCGTGGACGATCGTGAGCGACCCGTTCATGTCCAGCTGAAAGATCGTTCCGCCTCCGTTCGGCCCTCCCGTACTCGTCTGCCCGTAGACGGCGCCGGCACGGGTCACCATGAGCGGGCCGGGCCGGTAGCCGGTCTCTACGGCATCGAAGACGACGAGCGTGGCCAACGCGCCGGACGGCCCGACGCGAAACAGCGTCCCGTGAACACCTGGTTGGCCCGTCCCGCCGGGCACCTCTGCCGTCGTCCCGTAGACCGCGCCGTCCCCGCCCAGCACCAGCGCCAGCGGCGACGTGACTCCCAGAAACGAATACACCGGCGTGAAGGCGCCACCGCGGGTCATCCGGAAGATCGATCCGTGACCCCAGAGACCGCCAGCGTCAGTGACCCCCCAGAGTTCCTCCGGGCCGACCCTGATCAGCCCGTGGGGACGGGATCCATCCGCGCCGTTGAACGAATGCAGGATTTCCACGTTGCGCCCCTGTGCCTGGGCGCGCACTGAGCCCGCCAATTGCAGCAGCAACGAACCCGCCGCCCGCCAGGCGACTCTTCCCACTCTCCACCTCCCGCCGTTCCGATCCACGCTCGGCGTCGGCGATCTGCAATGGCCACACCATTGAGTGCCGGTAACAAGAGTTGAACGATTAGGGACGCTCCGCCGCGGTCGTTCGCGTCTGTGGTCGCCCGGACACATGCCGTAGTGTCTGAAGAACCACACCTGTTTCTCCTCCAGCGTTTTGTCCAGGCCCACGGTCGGAGCGCACTGGCGATACTATTGCTCGCATGGGGCGCGTGACCCGAGACCGTGTTCTGACTCGACGCCACGTCGCAAGCATTGGCGTTTGCCTGGCGACCATGATCCTGGCCGCGGCGAGACCGGCTCGGGCACAGACGCCGTTCGATCTCGTCCACAGGTTTCCTCTGGCTCAGTCATCGCTCTGCTGCAACCCGGTCATTCAAGCCGCGGACGGCAATCTGTACGGCACCGCGGGCGGCGGTACGTTCGGGGCGGGAATCGCGTTCAAGATTTCCCCTGGCGGGACGGTCACGATTCTGCATGACTTCACCTCTTCCGGGTCGGATGGCGGATATCCGACATCTGCGTTGATCCAGGCATCTGACGGAAATTTCTATGGAACGACCATGTTCGGAGGATCGAGCAACGACGGCACCATCTTCAAGATGACGCCAGGCGGCGCGGTCACGGTGCTGCATTCCTTCGACGCCCGCGTGGACGGATTCATAGTCATAGATCCGGTGATTCAGGGCGCCGATGGAAACCTGTACGGCTCGGCGGAAGAGGGGGGACCTGGAGGACCTTCCGGATCGGCTGGTACGCTCTTCAGAATTTCATTTGACGGCGCATTTTCGCTTCTGCACGTTTTTGACGCGGGCGATCCGGCGGGCGGGTTTCCAGGC
>DASZFS010000049.1:0-87949 GCA_035939575.1 Vicinamibacterales bacterium
GCCGCCATCGTCGTCATCATGATCGGCCGGAAACGGATGATGCAGCCTTCGTAGATCGCCTCGCGCGGCGACTTGCCGTGCTTCCGTTCCGCCTCGAGCGCGAAATCGATCTGCATGATCGCGTTCTTCTTCACGATGCCGATGAGCATCACGAGGCCGACGAACGAATAAATATTCAGCTCGTTGCCGAACAGGTAGAGCGTGATGAGCGCGCCCAGGCCGGCCGACGGCAGCCCGGAGAGAATCGTGATCGGGTGGATGTAGCTCTCGTAGAGCGCGCCGAGCACGATGTAGACCACGCCAATCGCGACGAAGAGCAGCAGTCCCAGGTTGTTCATCGACTGCTGGAACACCCTGGCGGAACCCTCGAAGCTCGTCGAGATGGTCGGCGGCAGGACGCGGTCCGCCACCTGCTTCACGTGCGACGTTGCCGCGCCGAGCGAGACCCCGGGCCGGAGGCCGAAGGAGATGGACACCGAGGGCAGCTGGCCGGAGTGGTTGATTGACTGGGGCCCGACTGTCTCCTTGAAGTCGACCACCGATTCGAGCGGAACCAGGTCCCCGGTTGGCGCCCGGAACGCCAGCTTCTCGAGCGAGTCGGCGTCGCTCTGATACTTCGGGTCGAGCTCGACGAGGACGCGGTACTGCGCCGTGTTGCCGTAGATCGTCGTGGACCACTTGGGGCCGAGCGCGTCGTACAGCGCGTTCTGAATGGAGGTCGCATTCAACCCGACCACCGCCGCCTTGTCGCGGTTGATCACCAGGTTGATGCGCGGGCTCTTCATCTCCATATCGGTGGAGACGTCCTGGACCTCTGACACCTCGTTGGCGAGCGCCTGTTCCAGCAGCGGCGCCCACTGGTACAGAGCATCGGTGTCCATCGCCTGCATCATGATGCTGAAGTTCTGGTTCCCCATGCGGCCGCCGATCTGCAGGGACGGCGGCAGGCCGACGAATCCGCGGAAGCCGGGAAACCGCAGCAGCTGCGGCCGCAGCTGCTGCGCGATCACCTGCGCCGAGGCGTCGCGCTGTGCGCGCGGGACGAGCTGTACCATGACGCGGCTGTTGTTCGCGCCGCCGCTCCCGCCTCCACCACCCGGCCCGCCCCCGACGCTCGCCAGGAACGAATCGACGTACTTGTTGCGGATGACGATGTCGGCGACCTGCTGCGTCCAGCGGGCCATGTCGTAATACGACGTCCCCTGCGCCGCCTGCAGGTTGATGAACATCGAGTCGTTGTCCTGGTCGGGGATGAAGCCCGTCGGGATGATGTTGAACATGTGGACGGTCGCGCCCAACACGGCGGCGAACACGACCATCATCGTCAACCGATGACGCAGGACCACGCCGAGGCTCCACTCGTAGCCCGCCAGCAGCGCGTCGAACGAGCGGTCCATCAGGCCCGCGAAGCCTGTCTTGCTGTGCACCACGCGCAGGAAGCGGCTGCACAGCATGGGCGTCAGCGTGACCGACACGACGCCCGAGATGAGAATCGCGGTCGTAATCGTGACGGCGAACTCGCGGAACAGGCGTCCCAGGATGCCGCTCATGAACAGGATCGGGATGAACACCGCGGCGAGCGATGTGGTCATCGTCAGGATCGTGAAGCCGATCTCCTTCGAGCCGTTCAGCGAGGCCTGCAACGGCGATTCCCCGGCCTCGAGGTGGCGCACGATGTTCTCGAGCATCACGATCGCGTCGTCGACGACGAAGCCGATCGAGAGGATGAGCGCCATCATCGAGAGGTTGTTCAAGCTGAAATGCAGCATCTGCATCACGGCGAACGTGCCGAGAATGGAGAAGGGCAGCGCCAGCGCCGGGATCAGCGTTGCCGACCCGTTGTGCAGGAACAGGAAGATCACTCCGACCACGAGCACGAGCGTCACCAGCATCGTGACCTGGACGTCCTTGAAGGCCTCGCGGATGGTGCGCGAGCGATCCTGGCGCGGGGTCAGCTGCACCGACGGTGGCAGCTGCGCCTCGAAAGTCGGCAGGAGCGCCCGCACGGCATCGGTGACCTCGATGGTGTTGCTGCCCGGCTGCCGCATCACTTGAAGGGTGATGGCGGTGCGCTTCAGGGGCGGCGCCGTGGGACCGCCGGGCTTGGTGTAGAACCACGACCCGTTGAACACGTTCTCGACGCTGTCGATGACGTTCGCCACCTGGTCGAGGCGCACGGCGGCGCCACGCTGGTAGGCGACCACGACCGGACGAAACGCTTCCGCGTTCATCAGCTGGCCCTCGGCCTTGATGTTGAAGGTCGAGTGCGGGCCGAACAGCTGGCCGGTGGGCAGGTTGACGTTCCAGTTCTGCAGTGCCTGGTCGATGTCGTTGATGCCGATCTTCTGCGCGTGGAGCTTGTCGGGATCCAGCTGCACCCGGACCGCGTACTTGGCCGCGCCCTGCACCTGGACCTGCGAGACGCCGCTCACCATCGAGATGCGCGGCGCGATCAACGTCTCCGCGTAGTCGTCGAGCACTGAGAGCGGCAGCGTGTTCGACGTGAGGTTGATCATCAGGATGGGCTGGTCGTTCGGGTTGTTCTTGCGGAACGACGGCGGCGACGGCAGGCCGGCCGGCAGGAGCGGCATGACCGCGGCGATGGCCGTCTGCACGTCGACCGTCGCGCTGTCGATGTCGCGGCCGAGATCGAACTGGAGGGTGATACCCGTGCTGCCCGCGCTGCTGCGCGAGGTCATCGAGTCGAGGCCCGCGATCGTCGTGAACTGCCGCTCGAGCGGGCTCGCCACGGCCGACGCCATCGTCCCTGGATCGCCGCCGGGGAGGCCGGCGTTCACGTTGAGCGTGGGGTAGTCGACCTGCGGCAGATCGCTGACCGGCAGCACGCGGTACGCAACGACGCCAAACAGCGCGATCGCCGCCATCAGGAGGCTGGTGGCGATCGGGCGGCGGATGAAGACCTCGGAGAGATTCATAACTGTCCGGTTCGACTGAGAACCGCGGTCGTTGTGTCAGGCGACCGTTACGGCGTTCCGCGCCCCTGGCCCTGGCCTCCACGACCTTGTCCCTGTCCCTGCCCACGTCCGCCGCGGCCGCGCCCGCCGCCGCTGTCCGTCGAGACACGTGCGCCCGATTCCAGCCGGAGCTGGCCTTCCGTGACGACCGTCTCGCCGGGCTGCAAGCCTTTCTCGACGACCATATCCTGGTCGACGCGCTGTGACGTCACGACCGGCCGCTGCTCGACCGTGGAATCCGCCTTGACAACGAAGACGTACTGGCCGTCCTGTCCGGTCTGCACGGCTTGTGAAGGCACGACGATCGCGTGCGGGATGACGGTCAGGCGCAGCGTGACGCGCGCGAACTGTCCAGGCCACAAGCGCCGATCGGTATTGGGAAACGCGGCCTTGAGCTTGATCGTGTCGGTCGTCATGTCCACGGCGTTGTCGATGAACGCCAGAGTCCCGGTGGCGGGCTTCGCATCGGCGTCCTGCGGTACAACCGTAACCGGCAGCTTGGCGTCGCCCATGTGCTGCTTGATCGTCGGCAGGTTGACGGCGGGAACGGCGAAGGTCACGTAGATGGGCTCGACGCGCGCGACGGTGATGAGCTCGAGCTGATTCGCCGTGATCAGGCTGCCGACCTTGACGGAGAGGTTGCCGGTGCGTCCGTCAATCGGCGAGGTGATGACGGTGTAGCTCAGGTTCACGCGCGCGGTGTCGACCGCGGCTTCCTGCGCGACGAGCTCCGCTTTCGCGCTTTCGACGTTCGCGCGATCGGCTTTGACGACGGCGGCGGTCGCGTCGGCCTGCGACCGTGCCTGTTCGCCGGCATCCTTCGAGATGATGCCGCGCTGGACGAGCTGCGACTGCCGCTCCGACGTCAGCTGCTGGTATTCCGCGTTTGCGGCGTCGCGATTGAGCTGTGCCTCGGCCTGGGCCAGGAGCGCCTTGTCTTTCGTCAGGTTCGCCTGGGCCTGCGCGAGCGCCGCCTCGAACGGGCGCCGATCGAGCGAAAAGAGCAGTTGGCCAACTTTCACGAAGTCGCCTTCATGAAAGGAGATTTCCTGGAGCAGACCGGTCACCTGCGAGCGAATGGAGATCGTCGCGTAGGCTTCGACGTTGCCGATGGCGGCGATGTCCACCGGGACATCCCGCTCACCCGCTTTCGCCGTGACGACCGGGGCATCGCCTCCGCCCCGCCCGCCACGCCCGCGTCCGCCGCCCGCTGCCCCACTGCCGGCCGCCGAGGTGTTGTTGTTGCACGCCGTCGCGCAGGCCGCTAGGACCGCACAGGCTAAATGGACAATGAAGACGCCTCTTCGCACGTAAGCTCCAGTTTCAGCAGTCGCACTGCGTAGTGGTACAAAACGGGATACGCAACAGTCTTACGGAGCATTTACCCCAAGGACGTCATTTGATGTCTCTTTACGAAATCCTAACAGACCGCTGGCAGCCTGATTCGAATCTTTCGGCCGCCCCGACGGTGCTCGAGGCTCTGGAGACCGGATCCGTCCTGTTCCTGCCAGCGCTCAGGTTTTCGACGAGGCCGGACGAGGCTCCTATCTTCCGCACGACCATCCTTGGGAGCGCCAAGAATACCAGCTTTGATCCTCGTACAGGGCGGCTTGGTGGGACGACGCTTCGCGGTCCCGAAGCGGAGATTCTCCTGGGCCTCATGGAGCGCTTCAGCTCCGCTGCGCGAAGCTTGGTCGAAGGTCTGATGCCGCAGTACCAGGGCAATGTGACGCCGGGACGCGCCAGCTTCCGTCCGGCCGAAATCGCCGGGCGACCGTCGTCATGGCGGAAGGATGACACCCGGCTTCACGTGGACAGCTTTCCCGCGACGCCGTCGGGTGGGCGGCGCATCTTGCGCGTGTTCACGAATGTCAACCCCGAGGGCCGGCCGCGATCCTGGCGGATTGGTGGCGAATTCGAGGATGTTGCGCGGCGCTTCGCGCCCAAGCTCCGCCTCCCGTGGCCGGGCGCCGGGCACCTGCTCGCTCTGCTGCGCGTGACCAAAACCCCGCGATCAGCGTATGACGCACTCATGCTTCAGCTGCACGACGCCATGAAAGCTGACGCTGACTTTCAGCGAACCACGCCGCAGACACTCATGGACTTTCCCGCGGGATCGACGTGGCTGGCGTTCACCGATCAGGTCGGGCACGCGGCGACGGCAGGGCAGTATCAGCTCGAGCAGACGTTTCTGCTGCCGGTCGCGGCGATGTCTCAGCCTGACCGCTCGCCGCTTCGCGTCCTCGAAAGGCTCAAAGGGATGAGGCTCACGTAACCAACCAGATTCCGCCTTCCCTTTTACTTCAACACGGTTGCCTTGACCTCTATCGTGACCTGCCGGTCGCCGACCGGGTCGGCTGACTGCGCCGCCACGAGCGGCTTGCCGTTCTCGAGCACGAGCGTGAGGTTCTCGCGGATAGAGGTTCGGCGAAGCGAGATGCCCTGTGGGCCCTGGCCGGGCTGATCGGAGGTCGAGACGGGCAGATCGTACTGGAGGCTCACCGTCGCGCGAATCTTACCGTCGGCGAGCAGTGTCGGCTCGACGTCGACGTTCAGCGGCACATCGCCCATCTGACCCGTGTACGAGGCGGTCGATCGAATCATGCCTCCCCTGGTGTCAGCTGCCACGACGCTGACGGTTTTCTTCAACGATGGCGCACCGCCTCCACGCTGATCCGCGATGGTGACGTCGATTCTTACGTTGACCGGCTGCCCTTCGCGGCGCGCCGCGGCGGGCGCCGCCGGTGCTCCGGGAGCGGCTGGCGCGGCCGGTTGACCGGGCTGCGGGGCTGCCGATTGCGCGCGCGGCGCGTGTGGCGGCTGCTGGGCGACGAGGGTTGGAGCGATCGCGGCTGACGCGAACGCGGCCAGCCAGGTCGTGAGTGCAAATGGGCGAGCGGTCATGGTCGGGCTCCTTCGTCGATCGGCGCAATCGCGATCGGCGCAATGACATCGAGATCGGGAACGGCGATGGACTCCACGGCGAGTACGGGCGGCGTGATGTCGTCGAAAGCAATCGATGCGCCCGGCGGCATCGCAAACGTGTCCAGGTCTGAGGGAAACGCGTTCCACGGCGTCGAGCCGACCGCCGGCGCCGGCGCGCGCGCAGCGCGGACCACCGCCGGCGCGGGAGAGCCCTGGGAACTACGTCCAACACCCACGCTTGCCGCAGGTGGTAGTACTGCCTGGCCCGTCGCCGCCGGCAGAGAGCCGGCGCGCCCTGGCGGCGCGGGTCCGAACACCTCGGCGATCAGGAAAAGAACCGCCGCGCCAGCGAGAGACACCAGCGCCACGGTCTGCGCCCCCATCCGGGGCGATTGCCCCGCGCCGCGGCGTCCCGCGCGCCGCGACAGCACGCGCGCGGTGAACTGCGGCGACGGCGCGCCCCGTGTCAGCGCCCGCGCCTCGTCGTCGATGGCGCGATCGAGCGCGTTATCGTCGAACGGCGACGTCACCGAATCCTTCCTCCCTCAGGCTCGACCGGACGAGGCGCCGGGCTTCCGATACACGCCACTTGATCGTGCCGAGCGGCGCGCCGAGCATCGCGCTGATCTCGTCATAACTGTAGTCACCCGACTGCGCGAGCAGCAGCGTATCGCGCAGTTTCGGCGGCAGTCCGCGGATGATGCGCCGAATCGCGCGTGACAAGCCCTGGTACGCCGCCTGTTGCTCAGGGGTCGCCGCGCCGGCCGCAATCGACGCGAGAGCATCGCCCTGGCCGTCGTAGCCCTGGTCGCTGTAGTCGCCGCGTCGCGGTTCGACCATGTGCCGCCACATGCGTTTCAGACCTCGTCGGGTGTTGATCGCCTCGTGCCAGGCAATCGTAAGCAGCCACGTCTTGAAGCTCGCGTCACCCCGGAAGCTGTCAAGACGGCGAAACGCGCTCAGAAATGCTTCCTGCGCCGCGTCTTCCGCCTCCGTGTGCGACCCGAGCGCCGCCAGCGCCGCGCGGTAAACAGCGACCCGATGCCGATCGACCAGCTCGCCGAACGCGGCAGGATCTCCCTCCCGGGCCCGGGCCACCAGCTCGGCGTCGGTCACACAAACAATAGACACTCCCGCACCCGGCACGGTTGGGGCGGGGCGGTCTAACTGGTTGCTGGTTGCTGGTTGCTGGTTGCTGGTTGCTGGTTGCTGGTTGCTGGTTGCTACTGGACCTTTAGAAGCAGCACGGGCACGTTGACGAGATGGCGCACGCGATCGACGGTGGTGCCGTGGACCAGATCCGCCAGGTAGCGGTGGCCGTGCGTGGACATGGCGACGAGGTCCACGTCGCCGCTGTTGGCGATCTTCACCAGCTCCGCCGCAGGGTCCCCCAACGCGAGCCGTGTCTCCACTGTGCGTCCCGCCGCGACGAGCTCGCCGCGCAGTTGTTCGAGGTAAGCGCGATCGCTCTTCATCTCCTCCGATTCACGGAGCTTGAGCTGATCGAAATTCCGCGCTGCCCAACCGTCGGCGACGTGGACCAGCAGCAGCGCGGCGCCAGTCATCTCCGCAAGCTTGGCCACGTGATCGATGATGGTGCGGTCGGCGGACGAGTGCTCGACCGCGACGAGGATGCGCCCGTACATCGTGCTTCTCAGATGGCGCCGGCGAACGTCTCGTACAGGAGGTACACGTTGAGCACCCCGATGATAACCGCGACCGACCACGCCAGCGCTTTTACCCAGCCAGGATTCACGAAGGCGCCCATCTTCCTGACGTCGCTCGTGAAGGCCACAAGGGGGACCACCGCGAAGGGCAGCTGGAGGCTCAGAATCACCTGGCTGAGGATCAGGAGCGGGCCGGTCCCGCGCTCACCGTACAGCAGGACGACGATCACGGCGGGGATGATGGCGATGAGGCGCGTGATGAGGCGTCTCATCCAGGGGCGGAGGCGCAGGTTGAGGAACCCTTCCATCACGATCTGGCCGGCCAGCGTGCCGGTCAGCGTCGCATTCTGTCCGCTGCAGAGCAGCGCGACGGCGAACAAGACGCTGGCCATCGTCGTGCCGAGCAGGGGAGAGAGGAGCTGGTACGCATCGGAGATGTCGGCAACGTCCTGGTGGCCAGTTCCGTGGAAGACCGCCGCCGCCATGATCAGGATCGCGGCGTTGATGAAGAGCGCGGACATCAAGGCGACCGAGGAGTCGATCGTCGCGTAATGGATGGCCTCGCGCTTGCCCTCGGCGGTATCCACGTACTTTCGCGTCTGGACGATTGACGAATGCAGGTACAGGTTGTGCGGCATCACCGTGGCGCCGAGGATGCCGATCGCGATGTACAGCATGTTGCCGTTGCGGAGGATCTCGGCGCGCGGCACGAATCCGGCCATGACCGCGCCGAGATCGGGACGCGAGAGCAGCATCTCGACGGTGAACGATCCTGCGACGAGGACGATGAGCGCAACGACCAGCGCCTCGACGTAGCGGAAGCCGCGGTGCTGGAGGAACAGGACGATCAGCACGTCGAGCGCCGTCAGCGTCACGCCCCAGATGAGCGGCAAGCCCAACAGCAGATTGAGCGCGATGGCGGCGCCGATAACCTCGGCGAGGTCGCAGGCCGCGATCGCGATCTCACACACGATCCACAAGACGATGGTCAACGGGCGGGAGTAGCTGTCGCGGCACGCTTGCGCGAGGTCGCGGCCGCTGGCGATCCCGAGCCGCGCGGCCAATGCCTGGAGCAGGATGGCCATCAGGTTGGAGATCATGATCACGCTGAGGAGCGTGTAGCCGTAGCGCGCACCGCCGGCGAGGTCGGTGGCCCAGTTGCCTGGGTCCATGTAGCCAACCGCGACGAGATAGCCCGGCCCGGCGAAGGCGAAGAACTTGCTCCAGAACCCGGCACCGTGCGGGATGGCAATCGACCGGTGCACCTCGGGCAGGCTGACGCTCGTGGCGGGCAGTCGCCAGCCTTGCGGGCGCGGAAGAGGCGAGGACGATGTTTCTGGAGGCACCTTGATCGAGTTTTGAATACTCAAAATTATAGCATAAACATAAGTCGACCTGTCCCCCTTCGCTCGCTGTGTGTCTTTGCTCGCGAGCTACGACGGACCCGCCGTAGCCTTGGCGGAGGCGGTGTAGTCCTTGAATCGTTCGCGCAGCTCGGACTTCTTGAACTTGCCTGCCGACGTGCGCGGGATGGCGTCGATGAACTCGAACGCATCCGGCAGCCAGAACTTCGGGAACTGGTCGGCGAGAAAGTCCCGGAGCTCAGATGGCGACGCTGACGCGCCGGGCTTCAAGACGACTGTGGCGAGCGGTCGCTCGCTCCAGGTCGCGTCGGCCATCGGGATGACGGCCGCCTCCGCCACGGCGGGGTGACCCATGAGCGCGCACTCGAGCGCGACGGACGAGATCCACTCGCCCCCTGACTTGATGAGATCCTTCGCGCGATCCTGGATCTGGATGGTCCCGTCCGGATCGATCGTCGCAATGTCTCCCGTCCTGAACCAGCCGTCATCCGTGAACCGATCGGCCGAGTCATCCTGGTTGTAGTACGCGCTCGCGACCCACGCCCCGCGCACCTCGAGCTCACCCATCGTCTGGCCGTCCCAGGGGACGAAGCCGCTCTCGTTGGATGCGCGGATCTCGATGAGCGGCGCCGGCCGTCCCTGTTTGGCGCGGTAGTGGTACTTCGCGGCATCGTTCGACTCAGGGCCCGAGCCCGGGGAGCTTTCCATCCAGGCGGGCACCTTGGCGACAGTACCAAGCGGCGCCATCTCAGTCATCCCCCACGCCTGGAAAATCCGCAGGCCGTACCGCCGCTCGAAGGCTTCGATCATCGACTGGGGGACGGCTGACCCGCCGACGTACATCGCGCGGATGCTCGACAGATCGAACGCCCCAGGGTGCGCGTCGAGATACTGCAGCACTCCCATCCAGATTGTCGGGACCCCGCCGGTCAGCGTCACGCGTTCCCGCTGAAAGAGATCGACGATGTGCGCTGCGTCGAGGTGGGGCCCGGGCAGCACCATCTTCGCGCCGACCAGCGCAGCCGCGAACGGCATCCCCCAGGCGTTGGCGTGGAACATCGGCACCACCGGGAGCATCACGTCCGACTCGCGGAATCCCATGCAGTGATTGAGGCAGAGCCCGAGCGTGTGCAGCATGATCGCGCGGTGTGAGTACGCGACCCCTTTCGGCTTGCCCGTCGTACCGGTCGTGTAGCACATCGCCACCGCGTCGGTTTCTCTCGGATCGGCCGCGTCGGCCAGCGGCGGCGCCGACGCGATCATCGATTCGTATTCCAGATCGCCGGCCTCCACTGCGCGCGTCGCCTGGACGACGACGGTCGTTGCCACCTGCACGTGCGGTCTGACCTTGTTCCAGAGGGGCAAGAGACACTCGTCGACGAGGACGATTCGGTCTTCTGCGTGCGAGACGATGTAGGTGAGCTCGTCGGCGTGCAGGCGCAGATTGAGCGTGTGGAGCACGCCACCGGCGAGGGGAATGCCGAAGTAGGCCTCGAGGTGCTGCGCGTGATTCCAGCCGAGCGTGGCGACGCGATCGCCGGGTCGGAGCCCGAGGTCCTTCAAAGCGCGCGCGAGCCGGCGCGCGCGGGGCGCGAAGTCGGCGTAGGTGTATCTGTGGAGCGACGCATCGGCCAGGCGCGAAACGATTTCCCGGCGGCCCGCCATTGTCTCCGCGCGGCGGAAGATGGCGTTGACCGTCAGGGGATAGTCCATCATGAGGCCCTGCATGCGGCGGATTCTATAAGGAAACCGGCGGACGGGATCCACCGGGGAACTGGCTACCCAACGGGGTAGTCACTTCCCGCTGCCAAGCGGGCTACGGCAGCAAAACAGGCGGTTCTTCGGGCTGTGTGATCCGGCACTGAATGTGCGGGCGCTGCGGCATGCGAAGGTCGGTGTTCGTCGAGGAGGCGGCGACTCTGCTTGGGGTATCGCGGCGGACGGTGTATTACCGCATTCGCGATGGCCGGCTGAAGACGGTTCGAACGCTGGGCGGGTCGCAGCGCGTCTTGCTCGAGTCGGTCGAGGCGTTGCTGCGCGAAGGGCTGGACGCGCGACTTAGAGGCCGAGGCGCTGGCGTTTCAGATACAGGCCCTTCCGAGAAATCCCGAGCGCTTTCGCGGCCGGCTCGAGGCGACCGTGGTGGCTGCGCAGTGCAGCCTTGATCATCTCGCATTCGATGCGCGATAGGGTCGGGGCGAGCTTGTCAGTGAGCGGGATGGCGATCTCGCGTCCGCCGGGGCTCGGGTGCCGCAGGTCGGGCATGGCGCCGAGGATATCGGGGGAGATCGCGTCGGGCTCGAGGGTGGAGTTCGGCTCGGCGAGGGCGACCATGCGTCGGATTTCGTTTTGCAGCTGGCGCACGTTGCCGGGCCAGCGAAACAGCAGCAGGCGCTCCAGTGTGTCTTCGGCGACGTCGAGATGGCCTTTCTCGTAGTCCCGCGCGGCGAGGGTGACGAAGTGTTTGATCATGGCGGGGATCTCGTCGCGCCGTTCGCGCAGTGGCTTGATCGCAAGGCGCACGACGTTGAGGCGGTAGAAGAGGTCCTCGCGGAATTTCCCGTCGCGGACGGCGTCTTCGAGGTTGGCGTTGGTGGCGGCGACGACGCGGACGTTGACGCGGAGGGGGGCGGGCGCCCCGAGCGGGGCGATTTCGCCGGATTCGAGGAAGCGGAGGAGCTTTGGCTGCAGGTCGAGGCTCATCTCGCCGATTTCGTCGAGGAAGAGGGTGCCGTCGACGGCGCTGCGGATCAGGCCGAGTTGGTCGCGGTCGGCGCCGGTGAAGGCGCCGCGGCGGTGGCCGAAGAGCTGGCTCTCGAGGAGGTCGCGGGGGATGGCGGCGCAGTTGAAGGGCACGAAGGGCTTCTGGGCGCGGTCGGAGAAGTCGTGAATGGCGCGCGCGAGGATCTCCTTGCCTGTGCCGCTCTCGCCGGTGATGAGGACGTTGACGGTTGTGCGTGCGACGCGCTGGGCGAAGGTGGTCAGCTCGCGCATCTGGCCGGACAAGACGGCGTCACAGTGCGGCAACGGCAAGAACTCATCGGGTGCCCATAAATTCGAACGCCTCTCACGCTCGATGCGCCATTTATCTAGTTCGCGAAGTTTCTCTATCATTGCTCCCATCAGGGCAAGAGCGGCCTCGGACTCGATGTCAGGATTTGCGACGACAACAAGCTCTACCGCTTTCTCGCCATCGTCGCTTATCAAGAATCGTCTTATGTCGTTCTTCGATGATGATGATGGCTCGATCATAGACTCACGAGACTGCAGACTGCGTTTTTCTACCCTGGCTAGGCTGCAACATCCGATTCCTGTCAGTAGCTCACCCAACTCCGCAGCCACCAGCTCTGGTCGTGAAGGGTGGAGCATCGCCGTTGCCAATGAGTGGAGAACCTGCCGTCCGTCCGCAAAGATTTCGCATTCTTTGTCGAGGTGCGATCGACTCGGCGCGAAGTCCTCTAGATGCATCAATGTGGGAACATCTCCAGAGGCTTCGCAGATTCTCTTAGCTCGTGCCAGATATTGCCTCGCGCTAGCACGTTGCTCCGAATGAGCCGAGCTCCTGGATACCACAAACTCGAATCTCGCAAGAGACTCTGATGAATGGCCCTCCGCGCTGCTCATGACTTCCCGCAGAACGCCGATGCAGTTGACTGTCTTGTCCAACCTCTGAAGAATTTCAGCGTTTGTCAGTAGCGCAGATTTAAGAAGGCTGTGATCCCCCGTCACGCGCGACAAATGTATGGTTTGCCAGATCGCCGACAGTGCCTCGCTGAACATTCCTTGTTGCGCAAGAAGCCTGGCTCTGGTGTGTTCGGCATACCTGTGCGCGTAGAAAGCCCGATCGCCCTCCGTGTGAATTGTTGAATCGATCTGTACGAGTAATTCGTTGCATTCTTCAAATCGCCCCTGCGCCAGCCTGGTCTGTGCCAATGCTTCGAGGACTCCATTATGTCTGTTGCCTTTTGAAGGAAGAATGCTGAGCGCCGTCTCAAAATATCCGACGGCCCGGTCGAATTCTCCAGAAATGAAGAGAAGACTCCCGGTATTTGCGGCCGCAGATCGACGAGACGCCGCAGAGCCCGATTGTTCCGAGACGCTAAGTGCTCGTTCAGAGTGGTACTTGCCTTCTTCCAGCTGAGAACGCAAGACACACACAGCGAGCAAAATGTTCTCGGCTAATCCTTCCAGCCAGAGGTTTGGAATGCCGGCGATCAGCTGCTGGCCGAGTCTGACATGGCGAACGGCACTGTTCAGGAGTCCACGTCGTGCCTCCATCTCCCCGACAAACATGTGAAGTTGAGCGGTGGTCTCGGGGTCGCCCAGCTTCGTGGTTGAACGCCGAAGATCATATAAGAGAGGAGTTGCTGCTTCGGGGCCTGAACGGTCCGAGACAACGGCTAGCAGTTTGCTTTGAATCCAGCAAAGCTGCCTCAAATTGCCACTCTTTGCGGAGAGGGCCGCGGCTCGCTGCAAGCGTGCGGTCCCTTCATCGGTGCAACCATCCTCAATGAGAACTCGGCCGAGGATGTTCTCACAACTTGCTAGCTGCGTTGGCGTAAGTCGGGGAGAATGTCGGAGTCGTTCTGACATGACTCGGGCCTGCGGGTGGTCACCGAGAATCTCAAGAAGTTCGGCTCTCGTGATTTGCGCTTCGGTTGACTCGGACGCGTTCTTAGAGAGCCCCTGATCCAGACTTTTAAGGGCTTCCCAATAACGACCCTGTCGCTGCAGACTGAGGACCGAGGCGAAGTGTTCGCTCTGCTCTTTTTTGTCTCGCACAAGGTGGATTCTTGCAGAGTTGACGACGTTTAGAGCCCTTTGAGGAACAAATCCCGGGATTAGCGTGCAACAGCTAGTCCAGGGCCGTGCGCCAAGCTGTGAGCACTCAGTGAATACGCGGCTCTTTCTCCATGGTTTCGAAGGAAGGATGCACAGGTCCCGAAGGGGCTGCAAGCTGCGAAAGAGCGGTGGTGTCGATGGGACTGCAAGCGACTGAAACGGTCGCCTCTGTCTTAAGAAGAATACCGCTCGCCGTACGAACCGTCTGATGAATCAATCTGTCGCGAATCCCAAGGCCGATTGCATTGGCGCTAAGCATTGGCGTATCGGGCAGGAGAACGATGAATCTCTCGCCTCCGTGGTAGAAGAGAGAATCAGATTGGCGAAGGTGCCTTCGAACTGTATCGGCCGTCTCGCTGAGAAGGTCGTAAGCGGCGCCGCTGCCGAGCGGAGCAGCAACCTTGCCGATACTATCGATCGTAATATGGAGAAGTGCGTGTTCTGACCTCGCTCGAGAAGTTGCTCCAACGAGCTCAATCAAGCGGTTGAAGTTGGGAAGCGCCTTCAAAGGGTCGCGTTTGGTCGCCTGATCAAAAGCGACACTTCGGCGAAGAGCCCTTGCGGCCTCCCTAGCCACAGCTTCGATGATTCGTCGATGATCCTCGTTGAAACCGCTGACCTCCGTGGAATAAATCGACAGGACGCCAACAAGGTCGTCGTCCGTCGCGAGCGGAGTGCACAGACAACTCCTGAGAGAGAGCGCGTGTGGCCTCGCAGTGTCGCCAAAGTCTAGGACTGGGTCGGAATTGATGATGGTTTGGCGGTTCGCCGCAACCCAACCGCTTAGCCTTTGACCGAGGGGAACGCGAAGGCCCCTAACAAGAGATGCCCCTTCCCCAGTTGCGTGCCTCGCTTCGAGTTCAGCAGTGCCTTCGTCCACAACGAAGAACACACACAGCGAACATGAGATCAGGCGTCTGAGATGTCTTGCGCTTATATCGGCGGCGTCAATTGCATTAACCTGGGCGCTCAAGTCTCGAGCCAGTTCGTGCAATGTGAGCGTTTCGTCGACACTGGCGGAAATCCCGTCGAGTATCGGCGCACCAAGCGTCGGCGGCACCGCCTTGCGAGCGCTGGCGATTTCGTCAAGGGCGCGCGGCGAAGGACCGCTGGCCGACGGTGCCGGCGCGATTAAGTCATGGACTTTGACGAAGGTGTCAACAACTAGCGGGTCGTACATGCCGCCCCGCCGCTGCATCAGTATGTTGAGGGCTTCTGAGTCGCTGAGTCTCGGCCGGTACGGACGGTCGGACGTCAGTGCGTCAAAGCAATCGACGACTGAAAGAATGCGCGCTCCTATTGGAATGTCGGTTCCTCGGAGCCCAGCCGGATAGCCTGTGCCATCCCAGTTCTCATGGTGATGGCGAACTATAGGCACGACTGGGTAGGGAAAATCGATCGCCGAGAGGATGTCAGCGCCTACGCTGGCGTGCAGTTTCATCTTGTCGAATTCAGCGGCCGTCAGTTTGCCTGGCTTGTTCAAGATATATTCTGGAACCGCTAGTTTTCCCATGTCGTGGAGCAGCGCGGCCGCTTCAATTGCCTTGAGCAGACGTTCTTCCTTGATTCCGACATAGCCGGCTAAACCAGTCGCGTACGTCTGCACTCGTCGAATATGCCCGTGCGTAACCTGATCTTTGGCGTCGATCGCCATCGCAAGGGTTTCAATTGTCGAGAGGTAGAGCGTATTGAGCTCAGACAAATGATTGCTAGCGTCTTCAACGCGCCCCATCGCGGTTCGGAATGTCAAATAGGAAACGACGAGCAATGGGACGATTATGGCAAGAGTGCTGTAGTTGAATCGGTTCGAGTATGTGACCAGCAAAGCTGCGACTGACGCTCCGCTGAAATAGTTGACGGAGAGCCAAGTGAAGTTCTTCCACCAGATTTCAAACGGTGATTTTCTAGTCTCGAATCCGAGAGCGACCGCGACCAGCCAGCTATTTAGAAGAAAGTACAGAGCGGTGAAGACGACGAGTGGAAGGAATAAGCCCTCAAGCTGGGTAACCTTTTCGGAGTAAGGCGGTTGGCCGGATATCAGGAAGAACGCGCTGCCAGAGACCCAAATTGCGATTGCCGGTGCAGCAGTATTGAAAAGGACTCGGTGGACCGGCCGGCTTCCCGGCTTCATCCAAAAGAGAATGATGAGGCACTCTAAGAGAACCGTTATAGCGCCAGCGGAAGGACCGAATATCAGTACTGAGGCAAAGACGAATGTCTCAGATACGGACAGACTTGCATTTATCGTAGGGACCTTGACCGTGAAAGATCCCGTAAGTAGCGTGAGACCAGCCAGGATAAACCACTGCCGGCCGATGGGTTCCAGGTAGAGAACTTGGACCGAACGCGCAACGGTGGCCGCGCCAAGGAGCACGACGGCAGCTACGTAGGCTCGGGCAAGCGGTCGTAACTTCAGGAACTCTTGCATGGCGGCCACTCCTCTATGGAAGTGGCCCCAACGTTATCGGTCTAGTTGCCCCAAACGATTAGTGAGCGCATGACTCTCTCCCTTAGGTAGTTACCAAAACTGTGCTAGTTGACGAGGTCTTGGCCCCAGATGATCGTGTCGGCCTCGACGTTTTGGCCCCAGATGATGGTGTCTGCGGTGCTTTGCCCCCATATGATGGTGTCACCAGCGTTCTGACCCCAAATAATGGTGTCGCTCGCGTTTTGCCCCCAGATGATGGTGTCTCCAGCGCTCTGCCCCCAAATGATGGTGTCTGCAGCCGACTGGCCCCAGATAATCGTCTGGCCTTGGACAAGGGTTTGACCCCAAATGATGGTCTGGCCCCAGATGATGGTTTGCCCCCAAATAATCGTCTGGGCACGGAGAAGTGGATCGACCTTGGGCACGATCAACAGGCCTCGCGCCTGCACAATCTCGCCACCGATCGACATTTCTGGAATTGAATGTTTCGTGAGGCTCCGGGACGATAGGGTGACAGCTGCCAAGACATTCAGGCTGCCGGCGCCGACGCCAACCAGGCCCTCTGTCTGAACCGCTGACGCGCTAACCTGAACTGTTCCCTTTACTGCATATGGCTTCATGTTCGGCCGCTGCTCCAGCACGAGCGCCACCGAACCGCTCACCACTGCCGCCGCCATGCTCGTCCCCGACAGCTGCATGTACGCGTCGTCGCCGCTGCCGGCCACATGCCGCTCGGGATGCATCGTCGCGAGGTACGCGTTGCTCGCCTGCGCGGACACGATGTGCGTCCCCGGCGCCGCGAGATCGGGCTTGATGATCAAGTCGTACCGCGTCGGCCCGCGCGAGCTGAACGCGGCGAGCGTGTCGTCCGACCGCTGCGGCGTGCCATGGGTGTCCAGCGCCGCGACGGTCAGCGCATACGGGCTGTTCCCCGGCGACGTGATGCTCCCCATCACGGTCTTGCCATTCGCGCTGAGCCCCAGGTTCCCCGCTGCCGTCACCACCACGATGCCCGCGGTGACCGCGCGCTCAACCGCTTCGCACAGGGGATCGTCGCGATAGGGTTGAAGAACCGGCGTCCCGAGCGAGAGATTGATCACGCGAATCCCGAGCTCGTCCCGATGATCGACGGCCCAGTCCATCGCGTCGACCACGTTGCTCACCGTGCCCGAGCCGTCGTCACCCAGCGCGCGCAGGTTGACGAGACTCGCCCCCGACGCGATGCCGCGGTACATCTGTGTGTCGGCGGTCCGCCCCGCCGCACCCGCGATGATGCCCGCCACATGCGTCCCGTGGCCGAACCGGTCCACGCCATCGCCGCCGGTGAAGTCCTTGGTGAAGATCACGCGATTGCGAAGCGCCGCGTGCTGGGTGTCGATGCCGGTGTCGATGATCGCGACCGTCACGCCGGTGCCGATCAGCGGCCGCAGGTCTCCCTCGCCAGCCCACACCTGGTCCGCGCCAATGCTCTCCGCCGTCACGTCTGCCGCCGACCGGATGACGGTGTCGCCCGACAGATGATCGACCGCGTCATCCTGCTGCAACGCCGCGAGCTGACCGGCGTTGACGCGCAGCACCGCGCCCGTCTTGAGATAGCGCGCGACCACGACGTTGTACCGCGCGGCCAGCGCGTCCACTTCCGCCTTGGTGCCGTGCACAATGACGTCGATGCGCGGCGACTGCACCAATAAGTGATCCGCGAGGTCCGCGCTCAGGCGCGCGCTGTGATGCTGCGCGCGGGCAGGCACCGCCATGCAGACCATGGCCATCGCACACACGAGCCCGCGGAGGGCCCGGGGAGTGATCGTGGCGACGTTCGCGACGCGTGCGACGTTTGCTGCGGGCGCCACGGGGCAGTCATGCGATGCGGTCGGATGTGTGTGGGCCATCGGCGGTCTCATGGGTCCTAAGGATGTAAGGGACGCTCCGCGACGACGGACGCTCGGAACTCCTGCACCGAGTCGAGCAACACCCGCTGCGACCCGCCGCGCGTCCGAATTGTCTGAAGCCGCCCTTCCCGAATCCGGTTGTAGACCGTGCGGCGCGACACACCCAGCAACTGCGCAGCATGGTCCAGCGAGACGCTCCGTCCGATACGAGGTTCGACTTCGAGGTCGGTTTGCACGCGATCGTCAGCGTCGGTTGCGCTCATCTCAGTAGTGTCCGGTGCCGTCTATAAAGGCACGGCAGGTACCACGAACCGGAGCATCGCGGGGATGGTATCTAACTCGTTGCTCAACAGTAAGTTGCTGGGCTAGCATGTCGGGGGGCTCAGCTGCCGTTTGACAGGCGGTTGGCCAAGAACCTGGCCTGTCACAGGAAGTCTCCTCCATAGATGTCTCTTTTTGCACGCAGAATAGCGCCCAACGGCCGGGTTGCACACAATTTTGATCGGCCAAGTTTTTGGCCACCTGGGCAGCTTTTGACCAGACAGGCGCGCATCGTGTCGGCCACTGCCGCGCTTGCCGTCGGAACCGCCCTGGCGGTTGCGTCAGGGGCGTGCGAACAGACCCCCGTCGCGCACGCACCAGGGGTCCGATCTGAAGCTGCGCCGGCAGCCGCAGCCGGCATTCCCGCAAGAGGCGGCTCGGCGGTTGCCTCCATTCGGACCGAGCCCCGGTCGTTCAACCGCCTGGTCGCGCGGGACAGCAGCACCGACCTGGTGGCGACCCTCACCCAGGCCAAGCTCGTTCGCATTAACAAAGTGACGCAGGAGCTCGAGCCTTGGCTTGCCCAGAGCTGGAAAACCGATGCGGACGGCCGCCACTACACCCTGGCCCTGCGCGAAGGGATCGCCTTCTCAGACGGTCACCCGTTCACCTCCGACGACGTGGTGTTCACGTTTCGCGCGTTGTACGACGCGAAAACGCAAAGCCCACTCGGTGATGCGCTGACCATTGCGGGCAAGCCAATCGAGGTCGCGGCCCTCGATCCGCACACCGTCGCGCTCACATTTCCATCCGCGTTCGCGCCCGGGCTTCGCCTCTTGAGCAACCTTCCAATTCTGCCCAGGCACAAGCTTGAAGGCGCGTTCCGCCAGGGGACGCTCGCGGCGGCGTGGGGGGTGTCGACCGCGCCCGCGGACCTCACCGGTCTCGGTCCATTCATCCTGAGCGCGTACACACCGGGTCAACGGCTGGTGTTCGATCGCAACCCGCGCTATTGGCGAACCGACGATCGCGGCACTGCGCTCCCGTATCTCGACCGCCTGACCGTCGAGATCATCCCGGATCAGAACGCCGACCTGCTGCGGCTCCAGGCAGGGCAGCTTGATATGACGACCAGCGAGGTCGCGCCGGAATCGTACGCCGCGACCAGGCGTGCCGCGGACGCCGGAACGCTGAAGCTGTACGATCTCGGCGTCGCGCTCGTCGCCGACAGCTTCTGGATCAACCTCAAACCTGGCACGTTCGCTGGCGACCCGCGCGCCGCGTGGCTTCAGCGGGACGAGTTCCGGCGCGCGATCTCGATGGCGGTGGACCGCAGGCTCTTCGCGGATACGGTGTTCTTCGGCGCGGGAGAGCCGGTCGACGGCCCGGAGACGCCCGCCAACAAGAAGTGGTACTCGCCTGACGTGCCGAAGGTGCCCCACGACCCCGACGGAGCCAGGCGGCTGCTGGCGTCCATCGGCCTCAACGATCACGACGGCAGCGGCGGGAACGGTCTCCTGATGGACGCCGGTCAGCGGCCCGTGCAGTTCACGCTGCTCACGCAGAAAGGGCGGCCCCGGCTCGAGCGGGGCGCGTCGGTCGTCCGCGACGAGCTCCGGAAGATCGGCGTGGTCATGGACGTCGCGGCGCTGGACGGCGGCGCGGTCATCGAGCGCATCGTGTCGGGCAAGTACGACGCGGTGTACTTCAACCCTCAGGCGACGGACACGGACCCGGGGACAAACCCGGACTTCTGGCTCAGCTCCGGTACGGCGCACCTGTGGAACATGGCGGAGGCCAAGCCCGCCACCCCCTGGGAGCAGCACATCGACGAGTTGATGGCGCGGCAGGCAGCGTCGTTCGACGAGAACGAGCGGCGGCGCATTTTCACCGATGTCCTTCGCATCTTCGGCGAGCACCAGCCGGTGCTCTACTTCGCCGCGCCCAGGCTGTTTGTCGCCGTGTCGTCCCGCATGATCCTGACGCCGGCCGTGGATCCGTGGCCCGCGCTGTGGTCGCCGGATACCATCGCGGTTGCGGTCCGCGCTCAACCGACGCCGGGACGATAGTGGCGCGCTACGTCGTCCGGCGGCTCGCGTTCGCGCTGTTCCTGGTCTTCGCCGTATCGTCGGCCTCCCTCGTTCTTGCCCGTCTCGCGCCAGGTGACTACGCGGCGACGTCGCTTGGCTTCGAGGCGAGGCGGGAGACCGTTGACGAGATGCGCGAGCGGCTGGGACTCAACAAGCCGCTGATCGCCCAGTACCGCGACTGGCTTGCCGCCGCCCTGCGCTTCGACTTCGGACGGTCGCTGCAATACGATCGTCCTGTCCGCGATTTGATTCCCGAGCGCGCTGCCAACACGGCGCTCCTGTCCATCAGCGCCATTCTCCTCGCCACCCTCGTCGGCCTTCCGCTCGGCGTCGTCGCCGGCAGCCGCCGGAGCGGTCTGCTGCCAGGCGCGATTCGCGCGGCCTCGCTGGTGCTGCTGTCGACGCCGCCGCTGCTCACGTCACTGTTCCTTGTCTTCCTGGCCGCGCGGACCGGTTGGTTTCCCATCGCCGGCATGCGGTCGGCCGTCGTGCCGCCGGGAGGCGCCCTGGTCGATCTTCTGCATCATCTCGTCGTGCCTGCGGCGGCCATCGGCCTTCCGCTCGCGGCCATGCTCGAGCGGCTGGAAGCGCAGGCCATGACCGAAGCGGTCGCGGAGCCGTTCGTCCTGGCGGCGTTCGCGCGCGGTGTGCCGACGGCCCGCGTGATCTGGCGCGACGCGCTGAAAGCGTCGCTGCGGCCGGTCGCGTCGGTGTACGGCCTCATCATCGGCACGCTGTTCAGCGGATCGTTCGCGGTCGAGGTCATCACGGCCTGGCCCGGGCTTGGCAGCCTGATGCTCGACGCTCTGCGCACGCGCGATGTGTACCTGGTCGCCGGATGCGCCGGCGCTGGCGCGGTGTTTCTCGCTGCCGGGACGCTGCTGTCGGACCTGGCCCTGGCGCTGGTGGATCCCCGGGCAAGGGAGTCGCGGGAGTCGCGGGAAACGAGGGAGGCGTGACCGTTCGCGCGGCGCGCGGCGTTCATCCGTTGGGGGGCGCGATCGTCCTGGTAACCGCCCTGGCCGCGATCCTCGCGCCGCTTGTCGGGCCGCACGCGCCCGACGATCACTTTTCGAGGTGGCTCAATGCGCCTCCAACCCTGCCGCACATCCGCGACTCGGCGGGGACCTGGCAGCGCCCGTTCATCTATCGCTGGCGGCTGGTCGACCAGCTCGAACAGCGCTACGAGGAAGACCGCTCGCGCCCTGTGCCGCTCGCGTGGTTTGCGCGAGGCCGCCTGGTCTCCTCCGCGGACGAGGCGACGGCGCCATTGATGCTGCTGGGCACCGACAGTTTCGGCCGCGACGTATTCACGCGGCTGCTCTTCGGCGCGCGAGCATCGCTTGGCGTCGCCCTGACCGCGGCAATCGGCGCGATGCTGATCGGCGCGCTGATCGGCGGTGTTGCCGGCGTCACCGGCGGTGGGGTCGACGACCTGCTCATGCGCGGCGCCGATTTCGTCATGGTTCTGCCGGCGATGTACGTCGCCCTCGCTCTGCGGTCGGTCCTGCCGCTCGTGCTGCCGTCTCGAACTGTGTTCATCCTCCTGACCGGCATCTTCGCGACCGTCGGGGCGCCGTTCGTCGCGCGCGGCGTCCGCGCGATCGTGCGCAGCGAGCGGCGGCTCGACTATGCGCTCGCGGCCGAAGCGTTGGGCGCCAGCCGCGCACGGCTGCTCGTGCGTCACCTGCTGCCCGCGGCCCGTGGTTTCATCGGCGTCGAGATCACGATGCTCGTGCCGGCTTTCGTGGTGGCCGAAGCGACGCTGTCGTACGTCGGCCTCGGCTTTCCCGACCCGGTCGCCAGCTGGGGCACCATGCTTCACGACGCGGCGAACGTCAGGGTGTTCGTCGACTTTCCGTGGCTGCTCAGTCCCGCGCTCGCCATGTTCGCAGTGGTCCTCGGTCTGAACCTCGCCCTGCAGGGACGCCGGACCGGCGTAGAATCAATTCGATGAATCTCACAGGCGTCATTGCCCCCGTTCCAACCCCGTTCGACGATCAGGATCGCGTGGACACGCGCCGGCTGAGCGCGGCGCTGACAAAATGGGCCACTCGACCGTTGACGGGTTTCGTCGTGCTCGGCTCGAACGGGGAGGCCGTGCTCATCGACGATGTCGACGCCGATCGGGTCATCGTCGCTGCGCGCGAAGCGGTGCCGCGGGATCGCGTCTTCATTGTCGGCACCGGGCGCGAGTCCACGCAGGGGACCGTCCGCGCGTCGAAGCGCGCGGCCGAGCACGGCGCTGACGCTGTGCTGGTGCGCACGCCGGGGTTCTTCAAGAACCAGATGACCGTCGAGGCGTTCGTCCGTCACTACAGAGCGGTTGCCGACGCGTCGCCGGTGCCTGTGCTCCTGTACAATTTCACCGCGCTCACGGGCGTGAACCTGACACCGGCCGCCGTATCGCAACTCTCCACGCATCCCAACATCCGCGGCATGAAGGAATCGGGCGGCGACGTCGCCCAGATTGCGGATCTGGTCAACGGCTCGCCGAAAACGTTCAGCGTGCTGGCGGGGACCACCGCGACGTTCTACGCGGCGCTGATGGTCGGTGCCGTCGGCGGCATTCTCGCCGTTGCGTGCGCCGTGCCCGATGCGTGCGTGCGACTGTTCGCGTTGACGCGTGCGGGTCGTCACGATGAGGCTCTCGCTCTCCAGCGGCAGCTGCTTCCGCTGGCGCGTCTGCTCGGCCCGGCTTACGGCGTCCCTGGCCTGAAGGCCGCGCTCAACCTGCTTGGATACGACGTCGGCTCACCGCGTCCCCCGCTGTCGCCATTGGCCGATACCGGCGTTGCGGCCATCCGCGGCGCGCTCGCGCAGCTCGAGGAAATTCCTGCATGAGCGCACGGTGAAGGCGGTCGTTCTTCACGTGCTCGCCGCCATTCCGGCGGTTGCGTTCGCGCTGCTTGCCTACGTCTGGCTCACGCTTCCCGACGTCCGCCCGCTCAAGACCCAGAATCCGCCGAGCACCGCGTTCATGGAGCTGCGCGCGCGGGAAGCCCGGGCGCGAGGGCTGGCGCCGCGCCGCGCTCAGCGCTGGGTCTCCTACGCACGCATTTCTCCCGAGCTGAAGCGCGCCGTTCTGGTGGCCGAGGACGATGCGTTCTGGCAGCACGAAGGCATTGACCTCGAGCAGCTGCAGGAGTCGCTGGAAGCCGACTGGGCGCGCGGCCGATTCGTGCGTGGCGGCAGCACCATCACGCAGCAGCTGGCCAAGAACCTCTATCTGTCGCCGTCGAAGGACCCGCTTCGAAAGATACGGGAGCTGATCATCGCGCGGCGGCTCGAGGCAGAGCTGAAGAAGGCGCGCATCCTGGAGGTGTACTTGAACGTGATTGAGTGGGGCGACGGCATCTACGGCGTGGAAGCCGCGTCCCGGGCGTATTTCGGCACGCCGGCGGCCGAGCTCGGGCCGAGCGAGTCGGCGCTGCTGGCCGCAGCGATCGTCAACCCGCGGCTCTTGAATCCGGGGAAGCCCACGCCCCGACTGCTGCGCCGGCAGCAGCTCATCCTGCGGCGGATGGGCGCTGTTACGCCGCCAGTGCTCGATACGCTCGAGCTGCCACCGTCAGCGCCGAGGGATGAGGCGGCAGCTCAACTTGAACGTTAACAACACATTACAGCCAGTTCAGCTTGACACTCCCTCCAGGGCGACGCTATAGTGCCTGGCGGCTCCCCCACGGGCACAATTGATTAACTACACCGAGCGCCTCACGCTGCTGATGCAGGATATCGTCATGCGTGTGCCGACGTTGTCGTTCATCGACGTCGCCGATGTCCTTGTCTTTGCGCGCGGCGGTCGATCGAATGCAGAGGGCGCGTTTGCCACGTGCCACTGCCTGACGCTTCCGGCGAGCGACCCTGGCTACTATTTCTGGCGGGATCGAAGCACCGGGGCGATCACGCGCCGATCGGAGTGGTTCGTCACGAAGTCTCCCCAGGTGACGATCGGATCGCGGCCGATCAAGTACATGATCTCGTTTTCCGTGCCTCGCTTCTGCGATCAGTCACTCGACCGATCGCGTAAGGAGCGATTCTATCCGGGCGCCGACCCCTGGATCGCGAAGCTCGATACGGTCGTGCACGAGCTTTATCACATTGATCCGCGATCGGCCGGCATCCGCCGAATCGAGCGGGAAGACGGTACGTACTCCGCCAACTGTCACGGCCACCAGTTCTTCGAGCAGGTCGCCGGGATGGTCCACACATATCTCGACAACAAGCCGTCGCCGGAGGCGATTGACTTCCTCCGCGAAGACTTTGCTGCGCTCGAAGCGTCGCACGGAGGCGTGGTCGCGACCACGTTCCGCACGTTCCCGTCGTTCCCTCAGCGGTACATCGAGCGGTGGAGTCAGCAGCTGCCATGTGAGGCTGACGTTCACGGCGTGCGCGTGGAGTCACTGCGCCCGCCGCGGCAGCCGACGCGCTACACCGAGGACGACCTGCACGTCCGCCAGTTCACGAAGACCACCTCGCGCAGGCTGATCCGAAAAGGCGCGTTCAGGGCCGCATAGTCCGCGCGCCGAGGTATCGCTGCGACCAGTACGCCGCGCTCAGGCGTTCTACGCGGACCACGCCCGTCGAGCTCGGCGCGTGGATGAACTCGTCACCGCCCACAGCGATCGCGACGTGAGAGGCACCTGCCTCGGTCGTCGTGAAGAACACGAGGTCACCGGGGGCGAGCTCGCGCGGGTCGACTGGCCGCCCCTGGCGATACTGCTCGCGCACTTCACGTGAGAGCGCGACGCCATACTGCGCGAAGACGTACTGCGTGAACCCGCTGCAGTCAAAGCCGCTTGGATCGGCGCCGCCGTTCCGGTAGGGGACGCCGCGAAGGGCCAGCGCGGTGCCGACGAGTGCGTAACCGTCAACCCCGCCGGAGATGTCCGGCGCGGTTGTGCCGTCTGAAGGAGTCGCCGAGGGCGTCGAAGTCCCCACGTGCTGCGGCGGCGGCGCCTCCGACCCACCGATCGCCGGTGCACCGGGGAACGGTCTGGGGACAGCGCCGGTTGAAGCGCACGCCGAGCTCAGGAGGGCAATCGTGAACCAACTCCACTTCATCAAATCCAGATCCTCAAATCCTCAGATCCTCCGATCCTCAGATCTCGGTTGTGATATCGGACTGACGATTACGGTACCACAGGCCCTAACCGTCAATGTTTTCAAAGAGTTTGCGGGCAGCGTGTCTTGACACCTCGACTGGCGTAGTGCAAGATTTTCACATAAGCCACGGGGAAGGGACCCCGGACCAGGAATGAACCAGACGCTTCTTCTCAACGCGTCGTACGAGCCCCTGAAGATCGTTCACTGGCAGAAAGCGATCACGCTCCTATGCCAGGGTAAGGTCGAAGTCATCCGGGAGTACGACCGTGAGATCCGCGCTGTATCGTTCAGCTTCAAGCTGCCGTCTGTCATCCGTCTTCTCCGGTACATCAAGATCAAGCGGCGGTTTGACTATGTCCCCTTCTCGCGCGCGAACATCTACGCGCGGGACGATCATACCTGTCAATATTGCGGCGACGCGTTCGCGACCGCGGATCTCACGTTCGATCACGTGCTGCCGGTCGCGCAAGGCGGCCGGAAGGACTGGGGCAACATCGTCACGTGCTGCGTGACCTGCAATCGCAAGAAAGGTGGGCGCACGCCGGCTGAAGCCGGCATGCATCTGTTGCGGATGCCGAAGCGCCCCGATTCGGCGCCGGCCATCCGCATCACGGTCGGCCTCAGGCAGGCCCCGGAAAGCTGGCGCGATTACCTGTACTGGAACGTCGAGCTGGATGACACCTAGGCGGCGGCGCTACCTGCCTCGATTACCCTCAGTTTCCTGACCGATGCCCGCCCGCGTTTCCGCCGTTCATCCGTTGCTGGCCATTGAAGGCGGCCGCGTCGCCATCGATGGCGCCGATTTCCCCGTTGGCGGACCAGAGCTTCCGGAGGTCCGCATCGGGGACGTCCCGGCCCGCGTGGTCTTCGCGTCGGCCGAACGGCTGGTGGCCATCCTCCCGCCCGGCCTGGACGGCGGTCGGATGCCGATCCGCATCGCCGGCGTCTCCGGGGTCACCGCGTTCGTCGGCGTCGCGGCGCCGTTTGCCACGGGGCTCCATCAGGTGGACAACCCGGTCTTCGATCGCGAAGGCAACCTCTACGTCACCTACAGCGGGACGCGCGGGCAGCAAGTGCCAGTCTCGATCTTCCGGGTCCGCCCAAACGGCACACGCGAGACGTTTTCCTCCGGGATCGTCAACCCGACGTCAATGGCGGTCGACTCGGACGGCCGTCTTTACGTCTCGAGCCGCTTCGAGGGCGTCGTCTATCGCGTCGTAGCGGACGGCTCGACAGAGCCCTTTGCGACCGATCTGGGCGTTGCCTGCGGCCTCGCGTTCGCGCCCGACGCCGCGGGTGGAACCCTGTTCGTCGGTGACCGGTCGGGCACGATCTTCAAGGTCGACCGTGCGGGGCGCGCGACGACGTTCGCTTCGCTGCCGGCGAGCGTTGCGGCATTTCACCTGGCGTACGGACCGCCGGGTCCGGATGCCGCGCTCTACGTGACCGGCCCTACGCTGTCTTCTTATGACGCGCTCTATCGCATCGACGCCGAGGGCCTGGTGACGAAGATTCACGAGGGCTTCGGCCGTCCGCAGGGTCTCGTCTTCGACAACCGCGGCGCACTCCATGTGGTCGAAGCGCTCGCGGGAAGGAGCGGGCTGTATCGCGTCCGGCCTGACTGTCAACCCGAGCTCGTGCTCGCGGGGCCCGGCCTCGTCGGTGTTGCGTTCGCTCCTGACGGCGCGCTGGTCGTGACGTCGAACGACACTGCCTATCGGCTGGCACCTCACTAGTTGCTGGCTACCTGTACAATTCGCCGATGTCGCAACTCTTTCAGCGCAAGCCGATCGCGGATCTCCTGACCGTGGACGGCGCGCACACCCTGAAGCGGACCCTCGGTGCGGGCGACCTGATCATGCTCGCGATCGGCGCCGTCATCGGGGCCGGCATCTTCGGGGCGATCGGAACGGCCGCGGCGGGACAGATCGGACCGAACGGCGAGGTCATCCGCATGGGGGCGGGTCCGGCGTTGGTCTTCTCGTTCCTCCTGCTCGGCGCCGCCTGTGCGTTGGCGGCCCTTTGCTACGCCGAGCTCGCCTCGATGATCCCGCAGGCCGGAAGCGCTTATGCCTATTCGTACGCGACGCTCGGCGAGCTGGTCGCGTGGATCATCGGGTGGGACCTGATTCTCGAATACGCAGTAGGCAACGTGGCCGTCGCCATCTCGTGGGGCGACTACTTCAACACCCTGCTGCGCGGGTTCGGCGCGGAGCTGCCGGTGTGGCTCACGACCGGATACCGAACGGCGCTCCTCAGCGCCGATCCCCAGACCCACGCCCTGCTCACCACGGCTCCACATCTCGCAGGCATTCCGGTTCTGATACACCTGCCGGCGTTCGGTATCGTGATGCTCATCACGTGGCTCCTGCTGCGCGGCGCTCGCGAGAGCGCAACGGCCAACAACATCATGGTCGTCATCAAGCTCATCGCGCTCGCCATCTTCATCGCGGTCGGCGCCACGCACCTCCATCCCGCCAACTACCATCCGTTCGCGCCGAACGGCTTCACCGGCATTCACCAGGGGGCCGCGATTGTCTTCTTTGCCTACATCGGGTTCGATGCGATCTCGACGGCGGCCGAAGAGACAAGAAACCCGCAGCGCAATCTCCCGCTTGGCATCCTGGGCGGGCTGGCCATCTGCACGGTCATCTACATCGTCGTCGGAGCCGTCCTCACGGGTATGGTGCCGTACAAGGAGCTTGCGGTCGCCGACCCGCTCGCGCACGCGCTCGAGCTCGCCGGCTTCAAGACAGTCGGCTGGTTCGTGGCGCTGGGCGCGACCGTGTCGATGTCGGCCGTGTTGCTCGTGTTCCAGTACGGGCAGCCGCGCATCTTCTTTGCCATGGGGCGCGACGGCCTGCTCCCGCAGTGGGCGGCGAAGGTCCACCCGATAACAAGGGTTCCTTCGACGACGACGATCATCACCGGGGTCTTTGTCGCCCTCTGGGCGCTCATCGGCGACGCGGCTGAGACCTACGATTTGACCAACATCGGCACGCTGTTCGCCTTCATGCTGGTGAGCATCGGCGTGCTCGTGCTGCGCTACAAAGAGCCCGACCGGGTGCGGCCGTTCAAGGTGCCGTTCGTCTGGGTCGTCTGCGTGCTCTCCGCCGCGGGGTGCGTGTACATCATGCTGGGGCTTCCGCGGACCGCATGGGAGCGCTTCGCGGTGTGGCTGGTCATCGGCCTGGCCTTGTACCTCTCGTACGGCTTCCGCAACAGCCGTCTGCGGGCGGCCGCGTAGGGGAACGCGTGTGAGCGGCGAGCGGCCTCTCCACGGCACCCGCGTGCTCGATCTGACACGGCTCCTGCCCGGATCGTACGCGACGTTGATGCTCGCGGATCTCGGCGCGGACGTCCTCAAGCTCGAGGATCCACGCGGCGGCGATCACGCGCGCCAGCTGCCGCCGCTTGCCGGCGGCACAAGCGCTTACTTCACGGTGCTCAACCGCAACAAGCGCAGCATGACGCTGAACCTTCGCGCGCCGGAAGCGGCCGGCATCCTGGACAGGCTCGTCCCGTCGTACGACGTCGTCGTCGACAGCTTCCGACCCGGGACGGCGCGCCGGCTTGGTGTCGACGCCGGGGCGATGCAGCGCAGAAATCCACGGGTCATCTGCGCGTCGATTACGGGCTTTGGCCAGACTGGACCCTACGCCGAGCGGGCGGCGCATGACATCAACTACGAGGCCCTCGCGGGCCTGCTGTCGCTCGCGGGTCGCGAGCCGGTCGTTCCTGGCCTCCTGATCGGCGACATCGGCGCGGCGTACCAGGCCACGACTCAGATCCTGGCGGCGCTCTTCTCGCGCGAGCGGACCCGAGCGGCGGCGGTCACTGGCGTCCCGGAAGCCACGGCGAGCTCGGGAGTCCCGGGAGTCCCGGGAGTCATCGACGTGTCCATTCATGACGCCGCGCTGCAATGGATGGTGTTTCCGGCGGCGCGCTGGCTTGTGGACGGGGCTGCGGAAGACCCGCGGCAGATCCCGCTCAGGGGCGAGGCCGCGCACTACAACGTCTACGAGACCTCTGACGGCCGATGGCTGGCGCTGGGCGCGCTCGAGGAGAAGTTCTGGGTTGCGTTCTGCGATCGCGTCGGCCGGCCCGATCTGGCGCGGCTGCACGATGTGCCAGGCGAGGATCAGTCGCGCGCGCTCGCCGAAGTCCGTGCGCTCATGCGGACGAGGACGCGCGATGAATGGCAGGCGCACTTTGCCGATATCGACGCGTGCCTGACGCCGGTCTACTCACTCGACGAGGCGTTGTCCGATCCGCACGTGGCGGCGCGCGGCGGCGTCATTCGGCAGGACGGCGTAACCTACATCGGATCGCCTCCCAGCGCCGGGGAAGGGGTCCCCGGAGCGAGCCTCATCCGGCCCGCGCCCTCACTCGGCGCGCACACAGACGATGTGCTCGAGACCCTGGGCATCCAGGCCGACGAGCGCGCTGCGCTGCGCGCGCGGGGTGTCATATGAGCGCGGCCGGACCGATCGGCTGAGCGAGAATGGGTTCTCGGCCGATCTGGCGGAGTGCCCGTGCTACGATTGTGGGTTAAACGGTATCAAATGGCCCACGACTGGATCTCCGTCCGCGGCGCGCGCGTCCACAACCTGAAGAACATCGACGTCGACCTGCCGCGTCACAAGCTCGTCGTCATCACCGGTCTGTCCGGATCGGGCAAGTCGTCGCTCGCCTTCGACACGATCTACGCCGAGGGCCAGCGGCGGTACGTGGAGTCGCTGTCCGCCTACGCGCGGCAGTTTCTCGAGCAAATGGAGAAACCGGACGTCGACCTCATCGAGGGGCTGTCACCCGCCATCTCGATCGAGCAGAAGACGACCGGATCGAATCCGCGGTCCACGGTCGGCACGGTGACCGAGATCTACGACTATCTGCGCCTGCTGTTCGCGAATATCGGCGTGCCGCATTGCCCGAACTGCGGGAAGGAAATTTCCAGCCAATCGCTCGAGCGGATCTGCGACATGGTGATGCTCTACCCGCAGGACGAGCGCATCAACGTGCTGGCGCCGGTGGTGCGCGGCCGGAAGGGGGAGTTCAAGAAAGAGCTCGCGGCGTTGCGCGCGCGCGGCTACACGAAAGCGCGCATCGATGGCCAGTTCCGCGCGCTCGACGACGACATCAAGCTTGACCGCCGCCGGAATCATGCGATCGACGTGGTCGTGGACCGCCTGATCGTTCGCGGCGGCATCGAGCGGCGGCTCCTGGAGTCGGTCGAGACCGCCCTGAACCTGGCCGAGGACATCGTCGTCATCAACACGTACGAGGGGGGCGACCGGCTGTTCTCCCGCCGCCTGGCGTGCGTGGACTGCGGGTTGAGCATGCCCGAGATGACCCCCCGGGCGTTTTCGTTCAACTCTCCGCACGGTGCGTGCACGGATTGCCAGGGGCTTGGCGCCACGATTGATTTCGATCCGGCGCGCATCGTGCCGGACGAATCGAAGCCGCTCGCGGACGGCGCGATCGCACCGTGGTCCAAAGGGGACCGCAAGCTCGTGCGCGATCAGCTGCAGTCACTGGCGCGGGACTTCGGCATCGACATCAACGCGCCGTTCGGACGCCTTCCGCGAAAGGCGAGGGAGACGCTGCTCTTCGGCAGCGGGAACGGCGGCGGAGCCGGGAGCGGCGTGCCCGGCACGCTCAAGCGGAATGGGGCGCCGCGAGCCGTGAAGTTCGAGGGGCTCATCCCGAATCTGCGCCGGCGGTTCGAGGAGGGCAGCTGGTCCGATCAGGAGGACCTCGAGCCGTACCGATCGCTTCGGCCCTGTCCGACGTGCAGGGGCCAGCGGCTCAAGACGCAGAGCCTGTCGGTGAGGGTGAAGCGGCGCACGATCGCCGACTACGTGAACCTGCCGATTTCCGAGGCGCTCGACGTCTTCGACGCACTCGAGCTGACCGATCGTGAAGCGATCATCGCGGAGCGCATCCTTCGGGAGATTCAGGAGCGGCTGCGCTTCCTCAACGACGTCGGCGTCGGCTATCTCACGCTCGGGCGCAGTGCCGCGACGCTCTCCGGCGGGGAAGGGCAGCGTATCCGTCTTGCGACACAGATCGGCGCCAACCTGACAGGCGTCCTCTACGTGCTCGACGAGCCGTCCATCGGCCTGCATCAACGCGACAATCGGAAGCTTCTCGCGACGCTGTCCCGGCTGCGCGATCTCGGCAACACCGTCGTTGTCGTGGAGCACGACGAGGAGACCATCCGGGTCGCTGACTACGTCGTTGACCTCGGCCCCGGCGCGGGCGATCTGGGCGGCCACGTGATCTTCCAGGGCACGCCGGCGCAGCTCATGGAGAATGCGGACCGGGGGGTAGGGGCCCCCGGAGTGGGAGACCGGGGGGCAGGGGCCCCCGGAGTAAGCCTGACCGGCGCCTACCTGACGGGCGCGCGATCGATTCCGACGCCCAAGGCCCGGCGTCCCGCGCTCAAGGGCGAACTTGTCATCCGCGGCGCGCGCGAGAACAACCTCAAGAACATCGACGTGACCATCCCACTCGGGGTCTTCACGGCCGTGACGGGCGTCAGCGGCTCGGGCAAGTCAACGCTGGTGAACGACATCCTCTACAAGTCGCTCGCGCGCACGCTGTACAAGGCAGCCGACGATCCCGGCGCGCACGACCGGATCGAGGGCATCGACCTGATCGACAAGGTGATTGAGATCGACCAATCGCCGATCGGCCGCACGCCGCGCTCGAATCCAGCGACCTACACCGGCCTCTTCACCTTCATCCGCGACCTGTTCGCCATGATGCCCGAAGCGAAGCAGCGTGGCTTCAGGCCCGGGCGCTTCTCGTTCAACGTCAAGGGCGGACGCTGCGAGGCGTGTCAAGGCGACGGCGTCATCGCCATCGAGATGCACTTCCTGCCGGACGTCTACGTCACGTGCGAGCAGTGTAAGGGCCGGCGGTACAACCGCGAGACGCTCGAGATCAAATACCGCGGCAAGTCGATCGCCGACGTCCTCGAGCTGACGGTCGACCAGGCGCTGCCCCTGTTGGAGAATTTTCCCGCGATCGCCAACAAGCTGCGGACGCTGCAGGACGTGGGCCTCGGCTACATCGAGCTCGGGCAATCGGCGACGACGCTGTCGGGCGGCGAGGCGCAGCGGGTGAAGCTGTCGAAGGAGTTGTCGAAGCGCGGGACGGGGCGGACCCTGTATATTCTCGACGAGCCGACGACCGGTCTGCACTTCGAGGACACGCACAAGCTGCTCGACGTGCTGACCAAGCTTGTCGATCAGGGGAACACTATTGTCGTTATCGAGCACAACCTGGACGTCATCAAGTCGGCTGACTACGTCGTCGATCTTGGACCGGAGGGCGGGGCAGGCGGCGGACGAATCGTGGCAGCCGGCACGCCCGAGGAAGTCGCCCGGAACGAGCATTCAGCCACAGGCCGGTTCCTGGCGGATCTCCTTTTCGGCCGTCAAATCACGGCGTCCAGGCCGGTTGCGGGTTGATGACTGTGGTAAGATTGCCACATTTTTAGCGAGTGTGGCTGTGGTGCGAGTACCACAAAACTGTACTCAGCGCGGCCAGCTGGGTCTCTCAGATCTCGTCTAAGGCCGTTTTGAATCAATACGTTACGAAGACTGTCCGCGAACGAGACGTCTGGGCACCTACTTTGCTCCAGCGCCCTGCGCAGTTCCCCGTTGCCTGAGAGGCACATGGACGCACAGCGCACACTTCGCCGTCAAATATCCTGCGTCGGAATCGGTCTTCACTCCGGCAACAAGGTCAATCTTTCACTCAAGCCGGCGCCGGTGGATTTCGGCGTTCGCTTCCGCCGGACCGATCTCGGGGATCACGAGGTTCCCGCGACCGTGCACAACCTGGCCGGCATTCAGCTGGCGACCGGGCTGTCGCGCAACGAGGTGTCGGTGGAAACGGTCGAGCACCTGCTCGCCGCGCTGACGTCGGTCGGCGTGGACAACGTGCTCGTGGAGCTGAATTCGCCCGAAGTACCAATCATGGATGGCAGCGCGGCGCCGTTCATTTATCTGATTCACGAAGCGGGCGTCAAGCGGCTGCAGGCGGCGCGGAAGTATCTGAAGATCGTGCGGCCGATTGCGATCTCGCGCGGCGACAAGCGAATTGCGCTGTATCCGTCCGACCACTTCAAGGTGACCTACAGCATCAGCTACGATCACCCCCTCCTTCGGCACCAGTCACGCACCCTGCGCATCACCGAGGAGTCGTTCGTCGAGGACGTCGCCCCTGCGCGGACCTTCACGTTCCTGAAGGACGTGGAGATGATGCGCCAGAACGGCCTCGCGCTCGGCGGCTCGCTCGAGAACGCCATCGTGCTCGGCGAAACCGGCATCCTCAACAACGCGCTGCGCTTCGAGGACGAGTTCGTGCGCCACAAGATACTGGACGCGATCGGGGATCTGGCGCTCGTTGGATACCCGGTGATTGGCCACCTGGTCGCCCACCGCGCCGGCCACGCGCTGCACACGGAGTTCGCCGCGAAGATTCTCGAGGAAACGCAGGCCTGGCGGCTCGTGGAGGCCCCGGTCGACACCATCGTGTCGCTGCCGGTCGGAGTCAAGGACGCGGCCCCGCGACTGGCGAACTGACTTACCTGACGAGCAGCGTCTTCAGCGTCGTCTTCGAGCCGCAGCGCTCGAACCAGTCGATCCCCTCGCTGACCAGATCGAACTTCAACGTGTAGCGCCCGGCCTGGCCGGGCGCGGCGAGGTCGATCGCCACGTCGGCGCTCGATCCCGGGTGGAGCGCTGCGGGCAGCCACGCCCGCGCGTAGTCGCGGTCGAGCAGCTCGCCGTCCGGCGCGCAGAGTTGGGCCCCCAGGCGAACCAGCCGGCGCCCGTAGGTTGCCTGCGCCGGAAAGGCGCGCGTCGAGAGATTATGGACACGCGTCCGCACGTGGAGCGGGCGGCCGGCGCGCGCGATCAGCGGGACGCCGGGCACCAACGTGCGCACGTCGATGCGCGCGCTGGGCGTCGCGCCCGGAATGGCGTTGCCGAGGTTGTTGTCGTCCCACACCTCGTGCCGGATCGCCTCGAGATCCGGGGAGCCCGGAACGAAGCGCCGCGAATAGGCATCTTCGGGATGATCCGTCAGCTCCCAGCAGAGGCGATCGACGCCCGCCTCCGCCGCCAGCTCACGCGCCCGCGTCATCTCGGCGTCACTGTCGTTCCACTTGAAGAGGATGTAGCGCCAGTTGAGAAACGGGAGGTCGCGGCCCGATCTGCGCTTCTCGTCGGCCATCGCGCGCAGGGTGGCGAGCGCGACGTCGAAGCGGCCGCGCCGCCGGTACAACGCGTAGCTCTCCGCGGTCGCGCCGTCCAGTGAGAAGGTGACCTCGTCGATCCCGGAGTGCACCAGCCGGCGCGCCTGCGGATCGGAGAGCGCCAGGCCGTTGGTGCTGGTGTAGAGGTAGATGTGGGGAAAGCGCGACTTGATGTACTCGCACATCTCCACGGCGCGCTTGTGCAGGAACGCCTCGCCGTAGTTGAAGAAGTCGATGCGCACGAGCGATGGACCCGCTTCGTCCACGACGCGGCAGAAGAGATCGAAGTCGAGCATGCCGGCCTGCCGTGTCCTGGTGATGCCGGTTTCCGGCGCGCAGCAGGCCTCCGCGCACGAGATATTGCAGGCCGCCGTGCACTCGATGTACATGCGCGACGGGAGGGGGCCGGCGTCGAGCGCGCGCGCGGCGGGACTCTCGTCCTTCTTGAGGGGGAGCTTCAGGGGGCAGTCGCCGCAGAACCTCGAGCCGCCGGTGTTCAGGTCCTGGCGCAGCCCGGAGACGACCGGACCTGTCCAGACGTCGTGCACCGACGCCGCCCGGACGTCACCGAGAACGCGATGCCCGTAGGGATCCGCGCACCCGCACACGATCCTCCCGTCGCAGAGCATGACCAGCGTGCTCCACGGCCATGAGCACTGGAATCGCGTCGCCAGGAAATTCAGAGACATTCATTTCTTCATTTCTTCGTGAGCTTCTTCATGTACGCCTCGAGCTTGTCGTTCTCGTATTTCACCGTGCTCAGAAACAGGCTCTCGGCGAGATAGGTCCGCCGCTCCTGATCGTCCATCTGGTCGATCAGGTGGTGAATCTCCTTCACCATGTCGTCGAACGAGCGCTCGAGCTCGCGCCTGGCGGTCACCTCCTGGTAGAGCGCTTCCATCACGGAAAGCAGGTCCCCGTCGAGCGAGATCGGCGCGCCGCTGGTGGTTTTGATGGTGCGCATCTTAGGCCCCGAAGCTCTTGACCGCGCTCGGTTCGTCCGCGTGTATCTCGATGAAATTCTGCGCGCCGGTCATCGTCAACATCGTCTCGACGCGCTTCTGAACACCCGACAGCTTCAGGTGCCCGCCGGCCGTGTGGACCTGGCGGTACAGGTCCATGAGACAGCCGATCGTGGCGCTGTCGACGTAGGTGACCGGCGTCATGTCGATGAGGATCTCGTGCTGTCCCGAGGCGACGAGGCCGCCGACGGCGCTCGAGAAATCACCCAGGATTGGATACATCAGGCGCGTTTCTCCCACACGGACGATTGAGACGCCGCCCCGTTGTTCGGTTTTCACATTCATCAGTAGGCTCCCGTGCGTTTGATGACCGCGCCGGTCGGGCTGTACTCGTCGCCGCGCAGCTTCCGAATCTGCCGGGCGAGCTCGGTGCGTCCGCGGTTGATGCGCGACTTGACGGTGCCCTCGGGCAGGCGCAACCGGTCCGCGATCTCCTGGTATGACAGCTCCTGAATGTCGCGCAGGAGCACGGCCGTCCGCAGCGTCTCGGGCAGCGCCGCCAGCGCCTGCCGGAGCAGGAGGACGCGGTCGCGCTGCTCGAGCGCCGCCACCGGGCCGGCTTCGGCGGCGGCCGGCGCCAGTTCGCCGGCGTCGACGTCGCGGTCGATGGTCTCGCGCTCCTTGCGGACGCTGCGGTAGTGATCGATGCACAGGTTGCGGCTGATGCTGATCAGCCACGTCTGAAAGTTCGCGCGCCGGTCGAAGGTGTCGAGCGACTTGAAGATCTTCAGGAAGATATCCTGCGTGAGGTCTTCTGCCTCGTCGTGTTTGCCGACGAACTTGTAAGCGACGTTGAACACCTTGCGCCAGTACTGCCTGACGATCTGCTCCCAGGCGAGCTGATCGCCGGTGAGACAGCGTTGAATGAGCGACTCGATGACGTCCGGCGAATCCGACGGCATGAAGGATTGAGTAGAATAGCGTATCACGTTGCTACACGCATCAGGCTTCTGGCGAAGATCTCACGAGCTCGTCTGCGACGGCGTGCCCCTGGCGCCAATCGCCGCGGCGGAGGGCACGCCGCTGTATGTCTACAGCGCGGAGCTGCTCCGCGAGCGCTATCGCGATCTCGATGCTGCGTTCGCGGGCTATCCACACGCGATTCACTACGCGCTCAAGGCGAACTCCACGCTCGCCCTGGCGCGCGTGCTTCGCGCGCTCGGCAGCGCCGCCGACGCGAACTCGGTGTGGGAGATCGAGGTCGCCCGCCGCGCGGGATTCGCGCCACACGAGATCGTCTTCACCGGCGTCGGCAAGTCGCCCGCCGAGCTCGAGTGCGCGCTCGCCATGGACGTGAAGGCGATCAACGTCGAATCGGCCGGCGAGCTGGCGCGCGTCGAGGCCATTGCCGCCCGGATGCATCGCGTGGCCCGCGTGGCGGTCCGTGTGAACCCGGACATCGACGCACGGAGCCATCCCCATATCTCCACGGGCCTCAAGATCAACAAGTTCGGCGTGCCGCTCGAGACGGCGCGGGCGCTCGTCGCATCGGTGGCGGATCGTCCGGCGTTGAACCTGGTTGCGATCCACGTGCATGTGGGATCGCAAGTGACCAGCCTGGAACCGCTCCGCCGCGCTGCCGCGTTCGCCGCGACGCTGAGCCGCGAGCTCGCCGACCGTGGCGCGGCGCTCGAGTACATCGACCTGGGCGGCGGCCTGGGCGTCTCCTACGACGGATCGCCGGTCCCGACGCCGGCCGAGTACGTCAGGGCGCTGATAGACGAAGTCCGGGCCACCTCGCTGCCGATCGTGCTCGAGCCCGGCCGAACGCTGGTGGCTCCGGCGGGCGTGCTGCTGGCGCGGGTCGTGGACGTGAAGCCGCGAAACGGGGTGAGCGACTTCGCGATCCTCGACGCCGGCATGACCGAGCTGATGCGCCCCGCCTTGTACGGCGCCTATCACGAGATCGAGCCGGTGGCGCCACGTGCCGGTGCGGCGCGGCAGTACGAGATCGTCGGCCCGGTCTGCGAGAGCAGCGACGTGCTGGGCCGCGACCGCACGCTCGCGCCGCTCGAAGTCGGGGATCTGCTGGCGATCCGCGACGCCGGCGCCTATGGTGCGGCGATGGCGTCCAACTACAACCGTCGACCGCTGCCGGCGGAAGTGCTGGTGGACGCGGGCGCCTGGCGCGTGATCCGTCGCCGGCAGACCGTCGACGACATGCTCGAGTTGGAGTCATGAGCTCGACGAGCTCGACGAGCTCCAAGGGGCCGGTCGAGTGATGAGCGCAGGCATGCTCATCGCGTTCGAGGGCCTGGACCAGAGCGGCAAGCAGACGCAAGCCGAGCGGCTCCGCGACGCCTTGAAGGCGGAAGGACACCGATCGCGGCTGGTGTCGTTTCCCGACTACGGTACGTCAATCGGCGAAGAGATCGCCCGCGCGCTGCAGGGAGAGCGCGAGTACGGCGCCGACGTGATGCAGTTCCTGTACGTCGCCAACCGCTACGAGCGCAAGCCGGACCTCCAACGGTGGCTCGATGGCGGTCTGATTCTCGTGTGCGACCGGTACATGGCGTCGAGCATTGCCTACGGCGAGGCGTGCGGCCTGGATCCCGCCTGGCTGGCGGAGATGCAGAAGTTCCTGCCTGCGCCGGCCCTCACGATACTGCTCGACATCGCCCCGGAGACCGCGGTCACGCGGAAGGCGGTCGACCGTGATCGATACGAGCGCGATCTCGCGATGCAGGCGCGCGTCCGCGAGAGCTACCACCGGCAGGCGCAGGCGGGGGGCTGGACTGTGCTCGACGGCGAGCGGACGAAAGACGCGATCGCAGCCGACGTCTTCGCCGCCGCCACCCGTATCCTCTAGGCCACCCGACCTCCGCCTCTGATACCCTGACCGCGCATGGACGCGACGCAATTCGCCGCAATCTGGATCGGCGTCACGCTGATCGGCGCCGGGGCGCTGGCGGTGGCTGCCTGGGTGCTGCGGGGGCGGCGCGACGGTCTGGTCCTGCTGTCGCTCGGCGCCTGCTGCGTGCTGTACGGCCTTCGATTGCTCGCATTTCAGCCGCCGGTTCGGGCCGCGCTCGGCGGCAACCTGCGGGGCTGGCGGTACTTTCTCCAGTTTGCGACGTACGCCATCAACGTGCCCGCGATGCTGTTCTTCGTCGGCGTGCTCGGAGCCGGCTGGCGGCGTACGCTGCACGGGGTCGTCGCCGGCCAGGCCTTGTACGCCGCGGCGGCGATCGCCATCGATCTGGCCGCCGGGCGTCCTGGCGCGGCGAACGGACCGAACAGCGCGATCGTGCTCCTCGGCTTTGCAATCGGTGTCGCGAATTTCGTCTATCGCTACCGCCGGGGCCAGCGGAGCACGCTCTTGACCGATCCGGTCGTGATGGTCGGCGCGGTGGTGTTCCTGATCTTCGTCGCCAACGAGAACCTGGGGCCCCTGGTCGCCCCGGATCTCAATCTGGAACCGCTGGGTGTGTTGGTGTTCATGCTGTGTCTGGGGTACGCGGTCGTTCGATCGGTCGTCCGGAACGAGGCGGAATTCGTGAGCGTGCAGCGTGAGCTCGACACCGCCCGGCGCATTCAATCGTCGCTGCTTCCGCGGAACATGCCGTCGGTTGCCGGCATCGACCTGGCCGTGCGCTATGTACCCATGACGGCCGTCGCGGGCGATTTCTACGATGTCATTCAGGTGGGTCCCACCGCCGTCGGCGTGCTGGTCGCTGACGTGTCCGGCCACGGCATTCCGGCGGCCCTCGTCGCATCGATGGTGAAGGTCGCGTTTGGGGCGCAGTCAGCCCACGCGGCCGATCCCGCGGCCGTCCTCTCATCGATGAATCGGATTCTCTGTCGTCATCTCGAGCATGCGTACGTGACGGCCGTGTATGCGGTCATCGATGCCGCCGGGCGCGGGATCACGCTCGCGCGCGCCGGGCATCCGCCGCCGCTCCTCCAGCGCGTCGGGGAGCCGATTCAGAGGATCGACGATGCCGGCGGTCTGATTCTCGGCTTCGTTCAGGAGGCCGGCTACACCAACACGTGCATTCACGGACTCCGGAGCGGCGATCGATTGCTCCTGTACACCGACGGTGTTCTCGAAGCACGCGATCGCACGGGGCAGTTCTTCGACGAGGAACGGACGGCTCGCTGGCTGTCCACGAATCAGGGATCGAGTGCCGACGAGGTTGCTCAGGCCGCGCTGGTGGATCTCACGCGGTGGAGCGGCGCCGCCCGGTTCGACGACGACGTGACGTTCGTGCTGGTCGAAACCACAGGGTAGTGGCTCGTCCGCGACACGTCAGCCGGCGGGCGACACCTCGACGCGCTCCGCGTTGCCCCACAGGCGTTCCAGGCTGTAGAACATCCGCGTCTCCGGCGCGAAGACGTGCACGATGAAATCGAAATAGTCGAGCAGGATCCATTCCGCGCGCTTGTAGCCCTCGACGTGGGCGGGTTTGACTCCTTCGACCGCCAGCGCCTCGGTCACCGCGTCGGCGATCGCGCGCACCTGCCGCGGATTCGTCCCGGAGCAGACCACGAAGTAGTCGGTGAATCCCGCCGCGGATCGAAGGTCGAGGACGACGAGTTCCTCGGCTTTTTTGTCTTCAGCCGCGCGGACCGCGCGGTCGATCTGAGCGGGGAGGCGGCCTGTTTTCCTGCGCTTGTCAGTCTTGGCCATGCAACCTGCCTGCCTGGGTCGTCTCGGCCGCGTCCGACCCTCGTCGTCCGGGCGTCATCGAGGTGTAGAGACCATGCTGCTCAATATGCTGCTCGACGGTCGACGGCACGAGCCCGGCGATCGATTGTCCCGCCTCGCAGCGCTGCCGGATCGCCGTGGATGACACGTCGGCGGTCGGCGCGTCGACCAGGATGATCAGCGGCTCGATTTGCGAGATCGCATCGACGGGTGGACGAACCATGCGGTCGGCGAGGCGCGGGAGGCTTCGAGGCAGCGAATCCACCGGCGAGCCCGGACGCGAGACGACGACGAAATGCGCGTCGTTGAAGAAGTTCGGAAAGTCGCGCCAGCTCCGGATGTCGGCGAAGGCGTCGGCGCCCAGCACGAAAAACAGCTCGCACGGCGCGTAGCCACGCTCGAGGAATCTCTTGAGCGTCACCGATGTGTACGACGGCGCGGGTGTCCGCAGCTCGAGGTCGGTGGCTCTCCAGCGCTCGCGTCCGCGGACCGCCATGGACACCATGGCGAAGCGGTGGAAGGCCGAGGCGAACGGCTCGCGTCGATGCGGGGGGACATGCGCCGTGACAACGAACAGGCGCTGCAGGTCCAACGCCTGCACGGCGGCGTCGCCGATGTCGAGGTGCCCGTTGTGGACCGGATCGAATGTGCCACCGAGGATGCCGATGCGCCGAGGGTTGGGGCGCACGCGATCAGGCCGCCGATTGACGCGCCGCCGCCAGCTGTCGCCACATCGCCTCCAGCAGCGCGGGCACGCCCATGCCGGTGGCGCCTGAGATCCGGAAAAAGGGCAGCTCGAGCGTCTTTGCGCGCTTCTCGAGCGCCCGAATCGCCGGTTCGCCGTCCGGACCGACCGCATCGAGCTTGTTGGCGGCGACGAGTTGGGGCTTGGCTGCGAGGTCCGGGCGAAACAGCGCCAGCTCCTGGCGCACGGTGTCGAGGTCATCCACCGGGTTGCGTCCGCTCACGCCTGACACGTCCACCAGGTGCACGAGGACTTTGGTTCGCTCGAGGTGCCGCAGGAACTGGTGGCCGAGGCCCTGTCCGCGATGTGCCCCTTCGATGAGACCCGGAACGTCGGCGACGACGAAGCTTCGATCGTCGCTCAGGCCAACGACGCCCAGGTTCGGCGTGAGGGTCGTGAACGGATAGTCGGCGATCTTCGGCCGCGCGGCCGAAATGCGTGCAATGAGGGTGGACTTGCCGGCGTTCGGAAAGCCTACCAGCCCGACGTCCGCGAGCAGCTTGAGCTCGAGGCGGAGGTCTTTGATCTCACCTGGCTCCCCCGGCTGTACCTTTCGCGGGGCGCGATTCGTGGACGACGCGAAGTGCGCGTTGCCGAGGCCGCCGCGTCCGCCCTTGGCCACCAGGACGCGCTGGCCCGGTTCGGCGAGGTCGGCGAGCAGGCGCGCTGGCTGGTCCGGATCGCCGGTCTTCTCGTAGACGAGCGTGCCGATCGGCACGGCGAGCTCGAGGTCGTCGCCTGTCTGGCCGGTGCGGTTGGAGCCTTCGCCGTGGCGGCCGCGGTCGGCGGAGAATTCGGGATGAAAGCGGAAGTTGATCAGCGTGTTGATGTGCGGGCTGGCGACGACGAAGACCGAGCCGCCGTGGCCACCATCGCCGCCGCTCGGCCCGCCGCGCGGGACACGAATCTCGCGCCGGAACGCCAGGCAGCCGCGTCCGCCGTGGCCGGCTTCGACGTGGACGTCGACTTCGTCAACGAACATAAGAAATCTGGTCGTTACCAGATTTCGTGTGTCTCTTCACTCGACCGGCAAGATGCTGATGACGCGGCCCTTGGCGCCGTGATCCTCGAAGCGCACGCGTCCGTCGAGCTTGGCGAAGATCGTATCGTCCTTGCCGAGACCCGCGTTGAGGCCCGGGCGGAAGCGACGCCCGCGCTGGCGGACGATGATTGTGCCGCCGGTCACGACGTTGCCGTCGTGGGCCTTGACACCGAGGCGCTGCGAGTTGGAATCGCGTCCGTTGCGTGAACTGCCTTGTCCTTTTTTGTGAGCCATCCCAAATCCCGTCTCTATGCGAGGATGTCCATGATGCGCACGCGCGTGTAGACGGCGCGGTGGCCTTTGGTCTTGCGCTGCCCCTTGCGGCGCTTCTTCTTGAAGACGCGAATCTTGGGCCCGCGGGCTTCGCCTTCGACGATCCCGACGATTCTCGCGTCGGCGACGAACGGTGCGCCGGTCAGGACCTCGCCGCCGTCTTTTTCGACGAGCAGCACCTGTTCGAGGGTGACCTGTGCGCCGGGTTCCGCGACGGTGCCCGGCACGAGGGCGTAAGCGCCCTTGGTGACCTTCAATTGATGGCCGCTGGTCTGGATGATTGCGTACATAGTCGGCACCTGTGGAAAAGGGGTAGTGTACAACCGAAGTGGCTCAATTGTAAAGGCTTACGCCTGGGGGGCAGTGCTTCAGTTTGCAAATCTGTAAGTCGTCTCGCCCGAACGCCGCTATGCGATACTCTCAGTATGCCCAAGCGGTCACGCACGACACCGTTACGACGGTCCGAACACCATCCTTCGAAGCAACCGTCCAGAGTCGTGAGCAAAGCTCACCAGCTTGAGCGCGACGAGAACGAAACCGCCTTCGATGTGCTCCAACAAATCATCGCACGGACGGAAGGAACAGGCGAGAAGAACCCCTTAGCGGTCGCCCTGGGGCGTCTCGGAGGGCTCAAGGGTGGTCATGCGCGAGCGGCGAAGCTGACGAAACGTGAGCGTAGTGAGAGTGCATCTAAGGCCGCTCAAGCCCGATGGAGTCGTCACAAGAAATCCTAGCACTCGCCGGCCGGCTTCGGCATAGCATGTTCGCAGACCCACGAAAAGAAACGATCCTGATCCACACCACCGGCTTCATCTCCAAGATCCACAAACATTTTCTCGATTTCATCATCTGTCTGGTGAAACTCGTAGGCATTGAGATCGAGAAACGCAAGCATTGCGATAGCGGCGGTGCGCTTATTGCCATCTAAGAACGGTTGGCCTTCAGCTATTCCGAAGGCGTAGGAAGCAGCCTTATGAGGAATCGTCGGATAGAGATCATCGCCGCCGAATGTGGCGCGAGGTTGCCCAACGGCCGATGCTAGCCCCTCGTACGAACGAAAGCCCTCACTGCCTCCACCGACAGCGAGGGCCATCTTGTGATACTCAACGACTTGATCCAACGTTAAGTAGATCGCTCCAAACGCGATGATGTCACCGCTTGGTGAGCCGCTCAGCAGCAAGATTCTCCAACAGTTTCCTGCGAGTCTGAACGACGCGTTCTCCAGCCGCACGGGCTTCGTCATCCTTCGCTACTCGATGCGGTGTAAGGATCAACTGCTCCCCATGCGGGGTGAGTTCGACTTCCGTCCCAATCTCCCATCCCAGTTGCTTCATGACGGCTTGGTCGATGGTCAAACCCGCAGAGTTGCCGACGCGGGTTACACGTTTCACTAAGGCCATTGGCCACCTCCCACACCGCTCAGGTTATAACATCGTCATAACCCAAGCGAATATAGCTAGTTGCGGAAATTAGCGCCTCGCTAGATAAATTAGCTATTAGCTAATGCGAGATTAGCCCTTGTGGTAGTCGCCAACTGATCGTATATTGATCATCCTAAAGGAGATTAGCCCTTTGCCCATTTTCCGCGTCGTGATCAATGGCCGTGAAGTTACGGCCGAAAGTCTCGATGATCTCGAAGCTCTGCTAGACCGTTTTCCAGGCACGCATTCGACGCCTGCAGAAACCCATTCACCGTCGCATCGGGCCGGAAAGGCGCATCCAGACGGCCCTTGGCCTGCGTCTCGATTTAAAGATTTTATCGGCCGACTGACCGATTCTCAGCGACGAATGCTCCAAGAACTAGTCAAGAGCCAACATGGAAAGACCGCACGCGACTTGGCGCAGATCCTTGGATTTCGGGACGCCAAGGTCTTCGGTCCTGTCATGGCCGCAATGTCCAAGCACGCCAAGAAAACAGGAGTTCGCATCCAAGACGTGTTGACGACGGAGCGCATAGATGTTGGCGATCACGAGAAGGCCACGTTGTTTAAGGCCGCAGATTCGTTTGCTCGGGCAGCCGGAGAGGCTGGTTGGCCTCGGAGCTAAAAGGAGGCAAATCTATGCACATTCTGAGAGTAGCCCGTCCCTGTCTCCTGGCCCACCGGGAGTCCGGGGAGATAGACGAAGGGCCGTCCCTCCTACCCTAAGCAAGTAAAGGGACGGCCCATAGGTGGGCCTCACTTTCGTGAGGTTTCCTAGGATTATTGTACCACTCTGAAGATCTCACTTGACAATGCCTGCGCGGACCTGCACGACGAGAAGATCCGCGACATCGACGCACAGCGCGTGCAGTGCGACGAGATCTGGCAATTCGTCGGAGCAAAGGCGAAGAACGTCTCGGACGAAAAGAAGATCGCCGGATGGGGCGATTGCTGGACGTGGACCGCCATCGACGCCGACACGAAGCTGATCATTTCGTATGAAATCGGCTCGCGGAATGCGTTCAACTGCTACGAGTTCATGAAGGATCTTGCCTCGCGCCTGACGGGCCGCGTCCAGCTTTCAACAGACGGCCTTCGTTGGTATCACGATGCCGTTGATCACGCCTTCGGCATCGACGTGGACTTCGCGCAGATCAACAAAATCTTCGGGAAGGTCGCTGCCGATCCGAGTGCCGCCGTTCGCTATAGTCCTGCGAAGATCACCGGCGTCACGAAGGAGGTGGTAAGAGGCAACCCGGATCCAAAGCACATCTCAACGAGCTACGTGGAGCGCCAGAACCTCACGATGCGGATGTCCATGCGGCGGTTTACGCGGCTGACCAATGGGTTCAGCAAAAAAATCGACAACCACATGGCCGCGACCGCGCTACACTTCGCGTACCACAACTTCTGCCGCGTGCATCAGACGCTACGCGTGACGCCCGCGATGGAAGCCCGATTGACCGACCACGTGTGGAGTATTGAAGAATTGGTCGGCCTGCTGGATAGACGTAACGCGCTCGCGGCGTGATGGAGGCGATGAATGCACGTCTCGATCAACGTCTGGTGGCTCGTCGGGATTGCGGCAATCGTCGTCATAGTGATTATGACGGTGTTCAAGAAATGAGCACGCAAACTGACGCACTACGCCCCCCTGGGCGGGCGTGGGTCAGTATGACAGTCCGACCAGACATGGCATCGATGGCCTGCCCTTCGCGTACCATGACTTCTGCATGTCTGGGGTAATGGGCCTTCACGGCTTGACGATGCCGGTGCTTATCACCATTTTTCTTGTTGGCCTGATGCTGCTTGGTCCTCGGAGGAACGTTCGATGACGGAGCACTCAAGCTTTTGCATGAGCCATTCCGCTACTCATATCTGAGTGCCTCTATCGGATCGATCCGCGTGGCGCGCCGCGCGGGGACGTAACAGGCGGCGAGCCCAACCATCACAAACGTACCTGCCACTGCCACAAACGTCACGAGGTCGACGGGAGCGATCCCAAACAGAAAGGCTCTCATCAATCGACCTGCCGCGGCACCAAGCGCCAGCCCGACGGCAGACCCGATCACAGCAAGTGAGATGCCTTGTCGAAGAACCATCGCTACAACGGTCGCGGGCCGAGCACCCAGGGCGATTCGGATTCCGATCTCTCGCGTCCGACTCGTTACCATGTATGCGCTCACGCCATAGATTCCAATGGCCGCCAACAGCAACCCCACCAGTCCCAACGTGCTGGACACTGACGCGGCGATACGCTGCGGCACAAGCGCCACCGCAGTCAGATCGGCGAACGTCTGCGCTGTAATGATGGGCAAGGCTGGATTGAGCGACGTGACCAGTGAACGGATTTCGGCTGCAAAGCGCTCGCCATGCGCCGTGCGAACCGCAATCATCATTTGCGGGCTGTACTGTTGTTGCAGGGGGACATACACGAACGGGTGCGGCGCTTCACCCAGGCTGCGGTAATTCGCATCGTGCGCGACGCCGATGACGACCATCGAACGGCCGGGACTCGTGTTCGAGCCATTCTCCAGGATCAGCACTTTCCCGATAGGGTCCTGTCCTGGCCAGAATTGCCCGACGGTCGCTTCGCTCACGATGGCGACCGAGGTCGTGCCGCCGCGATCTGCATCGCTGAAGTCCCGCCCCGCCACCAGCGGAATCCGCAGCGTGGCAAAGTAGCGGGATTCCACCATGCTGCCGTTGACCTCCCAGAAACGTTGGCCGGCCGGGGGCAGGATGCCGGGAACCGTGAGCCTCAGACGCCAGGAGCCACCCATCGGCAGCGTCGTAGCAACGGTGGCCTCCTGGACCCCTGGTAATGCCCGCAGGCGATCGACCAATTGCTTCGCGAACGGCGGCCCCGTGGTATCCGAATAGCCGGCAAGTGACAGATCAACGAGCGCCAGTTCAACCCCGTGTGGATCGAATCCTGGATCGATCGTGGCGGCCCGTTGCAGCGCCCGTAGGAATAACCCGGCGCCGAGGACCAGGATCACGCTGCAGCTCACTTGGCCAACCACGAAGGCGCGCCGAAGCCGCACGCGACCCAACGATCCATCTGCGGCATCTTTCAGTGTCGAGAGGACGTCGGTCCTGGATGCCTGCAGCGCGGGTACCAGGCCGGATAACAGCGCCGCGCTCAACGAGAGTCCCACCGTCAGCGCGATGACACGGCCGTCAAGTGCCAACCCGACGCCAATGGGAATAGGAATAATCGGCATCAACAAGACGAGGAGTGACGTCATTTCACGAGCGATCAGCAGGCCGCCGATGGCACCGAGGCCGAACAGGAGGATCGTCTCGGTGAGAAGCTGCCGCACCAATCGTGCCCGACCCGCCCCCATGGCCAACCGCACTGCAATCTCTCGTCGCCGCGCAGCCGCACGGGCCAGGAGGATACCCGCGACATTTGCGCACGCGACCAGGAGGACGAGCGACACAATGCCGAGCAAGAGAACGAGAAATCCCGTTACCGGCAACAGGTTGCCTGGAATCGGTGCGGAAGCCATGACACGCAACCGTTCGCCGCGGTTTTCGCTGGGATATTCACGGGCGAGGTCACCGGCGATCGTCTCGAGCTCCGCTGCAGCCTGGGACACGGAAACGCCCGGCTTCAGGCGCGCACCCAGGAAGAACGAGTTGATCGCGCGATTGTTGAGCAGTGAGAGGTTGCCCGCCTTCGGCACGACAACGCCGGCCATACTCGCGGATGTCCACAGGTCGACGCGAATGACATTCGTGCCCTGGAAGCCCGCCGGCGTCACACCGATGACCGTAAATGCCTGGCCGTTCAGTTGGACCTGCCGTCCGACGATGGCGGGATCGGCGTTGAACCGCCTTACCCAGAAGCCATAGCTCAACACCACGAGCGGACTCGCGCCCGGTTGTTCGTTATCGCGCACATCGAGCAGTCGGCCGACGGCTGGCCGGACGCCGAGCACTGTGAAGTAATTGCTCGTGACCAGATTGCCGAAAATGCGCTCGGCCACGATGCCGCTATTCCCCAGGCTCATGGGCGTGCCCGCGGGCAGATAGGCATATATGCCCTCGAGCGTCGTCGCCCTGTCACGAATGTCGAGATAGTTGGGGTACGACAGGTTGTTGAAACTGCCGCGATCATCCCGACCGATATCGATCAAGCGATTGGGGCTGGCCACGCCGATTGGCGCAGCGAACAGGAGTGCATTGGCCAATGTGAAAACCGTGGTGTTGGCGCCGATCCCAATCGCAAGCGACAGCACGGCAGTCATCGTGAACAACGGGCTCCGCCTCAGGAGTCGCGTAGCTTGCCGCAGGTCACGGACGGCATCGTCAATCCAAACGAACGATCTTGCATCGCGATGAAGTTCTTTCGCCTGGGCGATGCCGCCGAACGCGCGGTGAGCGGCAGCGCGAGCGTCCGCAGGCGCCAGGCCGCGCCGCCGGAACTCATCTTCCAGCAAGTCGAGATGTGACCTCACCTCGCGGCCAAGTTCGGACTCAGCTTGTCCCGGCCACATGGCGTTCTTCAGCCTGAACAGCCATTGTCTCGACCGCGAGATCATGACGACTCACCCACGAGAAGCTTGTCGACAAGGCCCACGAGTCGACGCCAACGATCGGTCTCCTCACGGAGCCCTCGGAGGCCGGGTTTCGTAATCGCGTAGTACTTGGCCTCGCGGTTGTTCTCAGTGCGCTGCCATGAGCCTTTAATCCAACCCTTCTGTTCCAGGCGCACGAGGGCTGGATACAAAGACCCCTGATTGAGCGTCAGCGACGGCGCGGCCACTTGCTCGAGACGGGCTGCCAGCGCATAAGCGTGCTGCGGTCCCATCGTGACAAGGGCTCGCAGGACGATCAGATCCAGGGTGCCTTGGAGAAGTTCGACGCGCCCGTTTCGTTCACTAGACATTCGGGTGAAGTCCGGGGCCGACAATGCCAGACATTCACCGAATCTGTCAAGGAGCCGCGGAAGGCAGAGGAGGCGGAGACGACCCTGGAGGGTCGACCGCGTTCAGTCGATAGTTAGACGTGTGCGCTATCAAATGAAGAGATCGATTCAAGCCCTACACGCATACGGACTCGCTCTGGTGCTCGCCGCGAGTTCGTCCGCCTGGGCGCAGCGCCCGCCGGCCCCGTCCATTCCCGTGGACGACCACTACATCCTGGCTCTGTCGACGGCTGACCACTTTCTGCACGCGTGGGCCACGCGGGACGCGGACGCAGGGCGCACGACCCTGACGCCGGCCGCGATCGCGCGCTACTCGGCCGAACAGATCGCGATGCTTTTCCAGGGTGTGTCCAGCCCCCATCACGAATCGTTCGAGATTGGACCCGGGCACGCCTTGTCGCCGACCAAGTACGCATTCGACGTCATCCAATACGAGTACCTGACGAACATGAACTTCCACGGATCACGGCGCAGGCCGGCGCGCCTCGTCGTCGTTGAGGTCAAACCCAACACGTGGCTGGTCGATGAATTCCCTGACTCGTAAAGTCGTCTCCGCCGCGGTGCTTCTGATCGTGTTGCTCGCCGCCATCCCACCGTCGGCCACCGCGCCGGACACGGATACCGATGGTGACGGGCTGCCCGACGCGTGGGAAACGTCGGCCGGCCGGGCGTACGGCTGCGACCCGCGACACGCGGATCTCCTTGTCTACACCATCGAGCGCTCAACGATGACCGACAAGGTGACCGACACGATCAACCACGCCACGGCGTTCTTCAATGCGCTGAATGTCGGCAATCCGGACGGCCAGCGCGGCATCCGTCTGCACGTCATTCGCGGGCCGAAGACTACCGACCAGAACTCCAGCTATTCCGATCTGGCGAAGACGTATCTGCCGGCGTCCCTCAAGGGCCGTGCGCACTTTAATGTCTTCAGCAACGATCCTGGCGGCCAGACCAACGGCAATGCGAGCATCTCCGGCGTCGCGGAGTTCGGTTGGAACTCGTTCGTGCACGAACTCGGCCACCAGCTCGGGCTCAATCACGAAGCGATCGGCTTCAAGGTCCAGAGTCCGGTGCACGCGAGTCTGATGAACTATGCCTACCTCGACGGCTTCAACGGCAACGAGAATGCGATCCAGTTCAGCGATGGCCGCTTCGCGTCGCTCCGCATGACGGAAACCAGCCTCGACGAGACGCTGCCGTTTCCGATCGCGTCCCTCCAGTTTCTCGCCAACGATCCCTATCGATTCGCGATGAAGGCCGTGGGGTCACGCACGCAAGTTGACTGGAACCGCAACGGGATCTTTGGCGAAAAAGGCGTCCGCGCCGACATCAACTACCAGCCGAGCTCGTGGCTCGGTGACCGCATCAAGATCGAAGCGAGCCTGACGGCGCCGGCCGGCGCGTATGTCAACAAAGACTTCTACGTCGCGTACGGGGTGCCGGCTGGGCGACTCCGCGCGATTGTCCTCCGCAAGTTTCTGGGCGGCAACCGTTGGGGGCCGCGTGTCGCCACGGGTCTGATCACCGCCGTTGGTGATCCGACGCTCGTCGCCGACCGCGGTGTGTTGTGGGTTGCGAGCCAGACTCCCACGGGCGTCGATGTCGTGGCGCTCCAGGCGACAGGCGACGGAGCTCGCGTCGACGGCAACCTGAGCGCGACACTTCCGGCGACGCGGCCGGCCCGTCAGCCGACGCTAGCTGTGCTGGACACGCGCCTCGTCCTCTTCCTTCACGAGCTCGGCACCAATCGAGTGCTCGCCCTGCCGTACTCGGGATCCGGCCGTACCTGGGGGCAGGAGCACGACACCGGCATCAAGAGCCTTACGACGGTCGGTGCCGCGTGGCACCCGATCCAGCACAAGGCGGTGATCGTCGCGACGATGAATACGAATGTGAAAGGACGGATGGCCGTGTACTTCCGCGGTGTCAAGGATGGGCTGATCGATGCCACAGGCGATGACGATTGGATCGGCGGAAAAGACGGCGGGAACGCCACGATCGCTCGTCCCGCCGTGCTCGTCGACACGTCTCGCGATGCGGGCCCGGCGGGTCGGGTGTATGCGTACTATGCGGCGTCGAACCCGGGCCTGCCCGTGTTTTTCAGCATGCAGGTCGCCGACAAGCACTTCAACGGCGGCTGGCTCGAGCGCAGTGCATACGATCAATGGACGATCACCGCGAGCGCGCCGGCGGCGGTCCTCGGTCCGACTGGCGAGATCGCGTACTGTTACCGCGACCAGTCGAACGGTATGCTGAACTGCTCGTTTGCTGGCAGCGGCGTCGAACCTGGCGAGATGGGCGACGCGGATGAAGTGAGCTTCATCCGACTCCAAGGACTGAAGCGATCGCTAGGCCGTTGAAAGCCGCACGTCCCCTCTGACGACTACGGCGACCAGGGATATAGTGTAGATCCACGGTGAGTTCCTGGTTGCACTGCGTCATGGCCGAATCATGAGATTGCGCGTCGTGCTGGTAATCGTCATCTGCTCGATCTGGCCGCTGCGTGCACTGGCCCAGACCGCCGGCCTCACGGCCGATCAACAGGCCGCGCGGGACATCCTTCGAGAGCTGATCGAGATCAATACCTCTTACAAAGGCGGGAGCACCGCGCCGGCGGTGCGCGCGATAGCCGATCGCTTCCTCGCCGCCGGCTTTCCCGCCAAGGATGTGAGCATCGTGGGTCCTCAGGGTGACAAGGATCCGAATCTCGTGATCCGAATGGCAGGCTCGTCGGCGGAACGGCCGCTCCTGCTCCTTGCTCACCTCGACGTCGTCGAAGCGCTTCGGGCGGACTGGTCGATGGATCCGTACACGCTCAATGAGCGCGACGGGTTCTTCTACGGGCGTGGCACCGCCGATATCAAGGACGGCGCCGCGACGCTCATCGCCGCCCTCCTGCGCCTCAAACGCGAACGGGTGACCCCGACTCGCACGCTGATTCTGGCCTTGACCGCGGGCGAAGAAGGCGGCGGCGGGTACAACGGCGTGTCGTGGCTCATCGCCAATCACCGCGATCTCATCGACGCGGAGCTGTGCCTCAACGTCGACGGCGGAGACCCGCTCATCAAGAACGGGAAGCGTGTGCTGCGTTCGGTGCAGTCGAGCGAAAAGCTGTTTCTGTCGTTCAGGCTGGAGGTCACCAACGCCGGGGGCCACAGCTCCATGCCCTCGCGCGACAACGCGATTTACCATCTGGCGGCCGGCCTGGATCGCCTCGCGGCCTACGAATTCCCGGTCCACCTGAACGAGACAACGCGCGCCTATTTCGCGAAGTACGCGGCCCTCGAGACGGGGCAGACGGCCACCGACATGCGGACTATCGCGATTGACGATCATGACGACGCGGCGGCGCGCCGGCTGTCTGCATCGCCCTTCTACAACGCGCAGCTGCGCACGACGTGCGTGGCGACAATGCTCGAGGCAGGGCACGCGGAGAACGCGCTGCCGCAGACTGCCCGTGCCACCGTCAACTGCCGCAATCCTGCCCGAGGAAACCCCCGCGCAGATTCAGGAAACCCTCGTCCGCATCGTCGCCGATCCGGCAGTCCATGTTACGCCGGCACAGGCACCAGGGCCGAGCGAGCCTTCACGGCTGTCGCCAGCGATCATGGATCCTGTGGAGCGCGTGAGTAAGCGGCTGGTTCCCGGTGTGCCCGTCGTTCCGCAGATGGAAACCGGTGCGACCGACGGCGCCTTTCTCCGTGCGGCCGGTATCCCGACCTACGGCGTGAGCGGCGTGTTCATCGACATCGACGACAACCGGGCGCACGGGCGCGACGAGCGGATCATCGTGAAAGAGTTCTACGATGGAGTCGAGTTCATCTATCAGCTCGTGCGCGATCTCGCCGTCTCGCATTAGAACGAACGGTCGAAGGACCAAGGCTCGTCGCCTTTGAGAGTTGGCGTCTTCTCGGCGTGTACCGGACAATCTCAACCGAGCCACTACCGAACTACTACCGAGCGCGAAGGCAGCATGAGGCGACCCATCAGGACAGCCATCTGGATAATCGGCGGCCTGCTCCTCGTCGGTCTGTCACTAGTGGGCGTGCTGGTCTTTTACTACCGACCGACACTTGAATGGGCGAAATGATGTCTTCAAGGGGCATGACGGAGAACCATCATGACAACAGTCAGGGGAATTACTGGCGGCTCGCAACCAGTAATTGTTAGCGCGAAACAGGCCGTCGTCGAACTCAGAATCGGGACCCAGAACGCTTCTTTGCCGGCCAGTCAGGCGCGCTTACTGGCATATGCGATCCTGTCGGCTGCAGAGGATGCCGAGGCTGGACTCGAAGAACGGCACTAGCTCATGAATTTCAAAGAGCCGACCACTGTCTGGAGAGAGCTCCATGTGTCACCCAACCTGTGAATGCCACGAGTGCGAGAAACTCGCTGAGGACCTGCGCGAAGCTTGGCAGGCAGACCGTCGGGAATTGCAGGCTCGCCTGGAGGCGGTCGCGGCCTCATCCGGACGCGATCCTCGCCGCATGAAGGTCGATTGGATATTCTCGATTGCCGAAATGCCTGACGACGAGACGAGAGTGTTGCTCGAAGCTCAGTATCCGCGGGTTGCAAAGGCGCGACGAAACCAGGAGCGGCACAGAGCAACAACGGGCCACTCGCTGGGCTCGCGGGGATGGACCGTGCAGGATCAAGCGAGCATGTGGTGGATGCTCACGCGCAACGGTCCTTAGTTTGGCGGTGGCGTTTCGCCGGCGCTCCGGACGGTCATCGGGCCCGCCAGCGGCAGCGACAACGATGTTCGAAGGGTGTCGGTGTCTGGATCGCTGAGGCCGTCGCGTGACGTGAGATACTCGTCCGTGTGGTGAGGCGCCGAGTCGCAGCCTGACAAAGGAAGATTCAATAGTGTCCGAGACCAAGAAATCCGGGAAGCAGAAATCCGAGACCCAGAAACCCGTTCCAGGGCAATGCATCATCTTCAAGCGGGCCGATGGCCTCTATGACGTCCTCAAGGTTGACGAAGCCGGTGAGCGGGCAACCGTACGCGCCGGGCTCAAGCAAATCGAAGACGCGTACCACATCGCGCGCAACAGCCTGAGTGCGGGGCGCGTGTTGTATGCCGACCACTCGGCGCCTGACGCGTTCGAGAAGTATACGTTTCTCAAGGAGCCCACCCGGGCCCGGTAGCGCGGCCTATTCTGGCGCAACCCCGTCACGATTACGTCCATTAATTTGGATACCACTGCGTCTCTGGGTTCTCGAGACGGGTGAAACTGTCCACGTTCGCACACTGTCCGTTGACAATCGATGACAAGCGTCGTAATTTCACGCCGCTGATGTCAACCGACGATCTCGAGCTTCAGTCGCGCTGCACCTGTAGCTAGGCGTCCGCGCCTTCCCGCGTGCGGGCGCCTGTCCTTGTTCCGCCACTCCACTCGACCGCTGTCGAATCGCCGGGGACTCGTGCCTGTGCTCCGTGCGCCTGTCGTTTGAACGTGTGCTGTTGTTCGAAGGAGGCATGCTTGATGAGGCTCGCCATCACCGTTTTTTCCGCCGTGCTGTTCGCCGCCGCTCCGGCGCGCGCGCAGTCGACGGCCACTCTGCAGGGGACAATCACCGACAGCCAGGCGGCTGTCATGCCCGGCGTCTCGGTGACGATTCGCAACGTGGCCACCGGCACCGAGCGCGCGGCGGTCACCGACGCCGCAGGCGAGTACGTCGCGGCCGCGCTCCAGCCAGGCCACTACACGGTTGTCGCCCACCTTGAAGGCTTCAGGGATCAGACGAGCGAAGTCGACCTGGGGCCTGCGCAGACAGCGGTGCTGAACCTCAAGCTCGGTCTCGCATCGCTCGCCGAAAGCGTCACAGTCACCGGGTCGGCGCCGATCATCGACACGGCCACCGTTGCCGTCGGTGCTGCCATGGCCGAGCGAACCGTGCAGGAGATTCCGCTGAACGGCCGCCACTTCGTGGACCTCGGTCCGCTGATGCCAGGCGGCAGCACGTCGCCGCAGAACGCGGGACTCAGCGCGCCGCTGCGCGGCCAGGGCGCATTCTCGTTCATGACTGCCGGCAACCGCGAGACGTCCGTGAACTTCATGGTCAACGGCATCAACCTGAACGACCTGTCGAACTCGCAGGTCACGTTCCAGCCGTCGATCAACACGGTGTCGGAGTTCAAGGTGGACAACTCGACGTTCAGCGCCGAGTATGGGCGCAACTCGGGCGCGATCGTGAACGTCGCAACACGCTCGGGCAGCAACCAGCTGCACGGCGAAGGGTTCGACTTCTACCGCGACCAGAAGTTCGACTCGCGCAACTACTTCAACCCGCCACCGGCCCCCCAGTCCGTCTTCAACCGCAAGCAGTTCGGCGTCAACCTCGGCGGACCAATCGTGAAGAACAAGATGTTCTACTTCGGCAGCTACGAAGGCCTGCGCCACCGCCAGGCAGTCGATCTGAACTCCGGCACGCTGAGCGACGCGCAGCGCGCCGCGGTCACCGACCCGCTCGCGAAGAAACTCCTCACGTACGTGCCGGTGGCGAACGACTCCAGCGGTCTGCGCAACATCGGATCGGAGCTTGCCCCGGTCAGCATCGATCAGTCGACGGGGGACGTGCGGACGAATCTGCGGCAGAACGACGATCTGCATGTCTATTACGCGTTTCAGCGTGATTTTCGCCACGAGCCGAACGCGCAAGGCAACACCGTGGCGGGATTCGGCGACAACCGCGGCGGACACCGTCAGGTGTTGACGGTCAACGAAACGCACGTCTTCAGCCAGGCGCTCGTCAACGAAGTGCGCGCGGGCTACAACCGTATCAGCATCAGCTTCAATCCGAGCCTGGTTCTCAATCCCGCCGACCTCGGCATCAACGTCGGAGTCAACTTCCCGATTGGACTGCCGCAGATCACGATTTCGGGTCCGGGGTTGAACATCGGCGGCCCGGCGGGATTTCCGAGCGCCCGCGAGGTGACGACGGGTGCGTTCGGCGATACCGCGACCTACCTGCACGGGAACCAGATCATCAAGTTCGGGGGCGAGGTCCGTCGAGTCAAGCACAACAGCGTCAACGGGGATCCCGGAAGGTTCACGTATCCGAGCGTGGCGGCGTTTCAGCAGGGGTACGGCAGCGCGTTCTCGATCACGCTCGGCGGCCTCTCGTACAACGCCTACGTGAACGCGGTCGGCGCATTCGTGCAGGACTCCGTCTCGCTCGGGTCGAATGTGAAGCTGGATCTCGGCCTGCGCTACGACTACCTCCCGTCGCCGACCGAAGGGGACAATAAACTGGTCGCGTTCGATCCGAGCTCGTCGTCGCTGATGCAAATCGGCTCGAACGGTTTTACGCAAGTGACGAAGAACGGCAGCGACTTCCAGCCGCGCCTCGGCATCATCTGGAATCCGACGGGCGACGGCAAGCTCGCCGTTCGCGGCGCGTACGCCGTGATGGTGAACCAGAGCAATACCGGCTACTTCGTGGGAGAGGCGAACAATCCGCCGCTCACCACGCCGCTGTCCGGGCAGGCGGCGGGCACGGCCGCGAGCAACATCAAGCTCGACAACGCACTCAACGGCGCGGGCGCGGCGGCCTTGGCGCCGTCATTCACCGACCCGAATTTCCTGCCGGGCCGGATGCAGACGTGGAACGTCAACGTCGAACGCGAGCTCGGCGGGACGGGCGTGATGGTCGGGTACTTCGGATCGCACGGCGACCGGCAGCGCATCCCGATCAACCTGAACCAGTTCACGACGCCCGGCGGCACCGTGCGTCCGTATCCAAAGCTGTCGGCCTCGAGCCCGATTCTCCCGGGCGCGACGCTCGGGAACATCACGGAAAGCACGAGCCTCGGCTGGTCCAATTACAAGGGCCTGTGGGTGACCGCGAACCGCCGGATGACGCACGGGCTGCAGCTCTCAGGTTCGTACACATTATCGAAGTCCACGGACTCCAATTCGTATGATGCCACGGGCGCCAACAACAATGGCTCGCTGCAGGACAGTACCAATATCGCGGGCAGCGAAGGGCCGTCGGACTTCGACGTTCGCCATCGCGTGTCCATCAACGCGTCGTACGATCTGCCGTTCCACGGCAACCGCCTGAAGGACGGCTGGCAGGTGGTGGTCGTCGAGCAGGCCCAGACGGGCAATCCGTTGAACATCATTACGAACATCACGACGATCACCGGTGTCTCCTCAGTGCGTCCGGACCTCGTCGGCAGCCTGCCGGCGATTACCCCGACGGCGAACGTGGATCCCGTCACCGGGGCGGTCACGAGCTACCAGTGGTTCACGAGCGCCACTGTCTGCGATCCGCGCGTGGCCGGCCAGTGCACCTCGTCGACACCCTTCGCTCTGCCGTACTCAGCGTCCGGCGTCGCGCATTTCGGAAACCTTCCGAGGAACGCGATTTACGGACCGGGTTTCGGTGACACAGACCTGTCGCTCATCAAGAACGTGACGTTGCAGGGCAACGCCCGCGTGCAGCTGCGGCTCGAAGTATTCAACCTGTTCAACCAGGCGAACCTCGGTCAGCCGGGATTTACAGCGGCGTTCGGCAGCACGTCGTTCGGCGTGATCAGCAACACGCGATTCCCGACAGGCGATTCCGGCTCGGCGCGGCAAGTGCAGTTCGCGGCCAAGTTCCTGTTCTGACAGGTCGGCGAGGTCAGGTCGGTCGAGCAGGCCAGGGGGTCGCGGGAGACTACGCGCATGCGAATGTCGCGACGGCGCTCTCGCGAACCTCCTGGAGCACCGGGACGTTACGGCTTCCGTGTTCTGGCAAGGCGAAAGATCATCTCCGTGTCGGCGCCAGCTCGCCGCCACGTCCAATGTTCGTCCACGTGATCCTGATCCTTGAAATCGATCACCAGCTTGTGTTCATGGCCCTCCTCGAGACTCTCCAGATTGCCCGCGTCCTGAAACTCGAACACCAGGCTGGCGGGTTGGCCGGGACGAGGGATGGCTCTCATCCGTGGTCGGTTGTTGGTCGGGCAGAAATGAACCAGCGTGATCGCGTCGCGATCGACGCTGTAGAGCGTGACCATCTCTTCCATCCCGCTCGGCGCGAGCGTTTCCATCACCGCCGTGCCCGACGCGATGAGCTGGAAGGTAGATCGAACCGCCTGGCCATGCTCGTCCGTTCCGCGCCAATCTCCCGCAAGCGACCGGAGTTGTCGAAAGCTATCCGCCACGGTCGGCGGGGCGGCTCCCGCCCTGGCAACCTGGAAGGTCAGCGCACAACCGATCAACAACGCCACAACGTATCTCATGACATCCTCCGTGCGCCCGTCCCGTTCGTGCCCGTTCGGGACTGACCGGCCGATCGTACCTTCGACGGCCCGCCTGGCAGAATGACAACTACCAGACGATTTCTGCCATAATGCCGACGCGGTCATAGGTGCGATCCACGGTCAGAAGATCCCATCGCCTGAATTGTCGTCGTGTCATGGTGTTCGTCGTCCCGCCGGCGGAGGAGCTGGACATCGTCGGCCCGTGGGATGTCTTCGCGAGCGCCAACGGCGCACTCGGTGACCACGGCCCCGCGTACAGAATCGAACTGGTCACGGCCGGAAAGCGACGAGTGTTCCGGGGCGATTCAGGGCTGACGATGGTCGCCGAGTCGGTCTACACGAACGTGTCCGGCGATCCCGACACGCTCGTCGTGGCGGGCGGCAGCGGCGCAACCGCGTCGCGTGACCGCGCCATCTCCCGCTGGATTCGGCAAAAGGCCCGTCGCGCACGAAGAGTGGCGTCCATATGCACCGGCGCGTTCCTGCTCGCTGAAGCGGGGCTGCTCGACGGACGACGCGCAACGACGCATTGGAAATATGCGGAGGAAATGGCCGCTCGATTCCCCAAGGTGAGGGTGGATCCCGATCCAATATTCGTCAAAGACGGCAACATCTACACGTCTGCCGGCGTGACGGCGGGAATGGATCTGGCGCTCGCGCTGGTCGAAGAAGACCTTGGCGGCGCCATGGCGCTGCGTGTTGCGCGGATGCTCGTGCTCTTCCTCCGGCGACCGGGCGGACAGGCGCAATTCAGCACGTCGCTTTCGGCGCAGGCCTCCGAAGTCAGGCCGCTTCGTGAGCTCGCCGTCTGGATGGCTGACAATCTCGGCGGGGACCTTTCGGTCAGCGCGTTGGCCTCTCTTGCTGCGATGAGCGAGCGCAATTTCGCCCGCGTGTTCACTCGCGAGTTCGGTGTGACGCCAGCGAGATACGTCGAACAGCTTCGGTTGGAGGCGGCCCGGCGTGAATTGGAGCTCAGCGACAAGGGCATGGAAGAGATAGCCATTGCATCGGGATTCAGCAGTGCCGACCTGCTTCGGCGTGCCTTCATGCGGCGGTGCGGCACGCCTCCTCGCAGCTATCGCGGCCATTTCGGCCGCGAGGCCGGGCCCAGTCGACGCCCTCGGCGCCGCTAGACCCGGCCCCACGATCACTCGGTCTCCACGCCGCGCCACGCATTCACGATCTCCAGAATCGCTTCGGACGGCTCGGCTCCGGTCTCCCATTCGGTCGGTGAACCGGCATCGAGCAGCAGTCGGCCGGCCGCGGCGTGATCCCTGCCTTCGCGAGAGGTGCGGGACCCTTCGGCAGCCCAGATGAGCGGCTGCGCTCTGAACTCGCGGTCGCGGACCGATACCGATGCGCCGTGCGACAGGAGCACCCGGACCGCGTCTGGCCAGCCCTCCATGGCGGCGACGTGGAGCGCCGTCTTGCCGATCGACTCGTCGCCGCGGTTTGGATCGAACCCGCACGCCATCATCGTCTCGAGCGCGGCGGTGTCGTTCCGCTCTGCAGCCCGGTACAACGCGCCGTAGTGTTCAGCGCGGATCTCCGCACGCAGTCCCGGGTGCCTCTCGAGCATCGCACTGGCCCCGGCCCCGTCGCCGCGACTGCACATCGCGACGAGCCGGTCCACGTCGGATGTGTCCGAGGCGGCGCCGTGCGCCTCCAGCCATTCCGCGACCGCTCGGTTGCCGTTCAGCTCAGCGACGGCATACGGAGTGCGGCCGTCGGCGCGACGCCGGTCGACATCGGCCCCGCGGCTCACGAGCTGTTCAGCCAACTCGGTTCCCCAACTCGCCGCGACGACATGCAGTGGCGTCTCGCCCGTGGCGGCGAATACCGGATCGGGGGTTGCCCCGTGCTCGAGCAGCCATCGCGGACCGTCCGCCGTCTTGGCCCAATGCAGGATCGCGTAGAGCGGCGCGGCGCCATCGGTCGCCCACGGACGATCCACGTTCGCGCCGTGCGCGTGCAACAACGCGAGCGCGGCGACATCTCCGTCGCCCGCGGCGAGCGGAAGCGTCACGCCGTCGCTCGGATCGGCGCCGGCCTCGAGCAGCGCTTTGGCGAGCGGCAGCGATCGCACCGCGCACACCGCCCCCCAGAGCACGGGTCGCCGCACTCCGTGATGCAGCCACGGAAAGCGCAAATTGGCGTCGGCGCCGAGCGCGATCAGGCGGCGCGCGACGGCCACAAGGCCGGCCTCGCGCGAGCTGGTTCCGCGGCCCACCGCCGAATAGCAGACGTAGTGCAACGGTTCCCAACCGCGCGGCCCGCCGGGCGCAGTGGCGAGCGCCGGTGCGGCGGCCAGCCGAGCGTCGACCGCGGCGGCATCGCCGAGCAGAAGCGCTGTGTAGAACGTTGCATTGGCGATTCCGGGATGAAGTGTGAGCAGCCGCTCGGCCCGGTCACGTCGCCCGCCGGTCGCGGCTTCAACGAACTGGTCGACGGCGGTCTCGAATCCGAAGGCGAGCTCCTCGACGCGCTCGCGAAGGGCGTTCCACGAGTCGAGGCCGTATTCACGGGCGATCACTGACTGGGCGTCGTGGAGCGCGATCGCGGCCCGCCCGAGGTCGGCGTCGGACCGGCGGGCGAATGCCGGGAGGATTCGGAAGCGCCCGAGGGCGCCGAGTTCGCCGGCACGGGCGGAGTGGAGCAGGTCTTTTGCCTGCCGCTTGAGTTGTTCCAGGCTGGGGCGTTCGGGTAGCTGCAGGGCCGCCATGTGACCTCCATGCTGATCGCCAGCGGTCCGCAAGCTGGCCAGCACGGAAAAACGGCCGTGCAGTCACAAGATTGATGGGGTTGGACTCAGTCCTTTGCGCGGACCCGCGGGCGCTCCCGAGCGCGACGCACTAGTTTCGAGCGCCGTCTGGTGGGAAGTCAAGCGCCATGCCGTCCGGAGCAGCCTCGAGCGGGGCTACGGACTCTTGAGCACCGGAATGTCGTTGCTGATGCCCCACTGGGAGCCGAAATAGGTCCCGAAACCCGTGCTCGACATCAGGACGAACCAGTTGCCCGAGGCAGGCTGATAGATCGCGATGTCCGTCTTGCCATCGCCGTCGTAGTCGGCAGGTACCGTAACGGTCGGCCCCACACCACCCCACTGGTAATTGATGTAGGTCGTGAAGTTCGTGCTCGAGAGCAGGACGTACCAGAAGCCTGTGGACGGCCGGTAGACCGCGACGTCGGTCATGCCATCGCCGTCGTAGTCGCCCGCCACTGGAATGTCGGCGCTGCCACCCCACTGGTGACTCACATACGTCGTGAAGTTCGTGCTCGAGAGGAGGACGTACCAGACGCCGGCGCCAGGCCGATAGATCGCGATATCCGTCTTGCCGTCGCCGTCATAGTCGGCGGGCACGGGCACGTCTGTGCTGACACCCCACTGGTAGGTGACGGACGACGAGAAGTTCGTGCTCGACAGGCGTACGAACCACGCACCCGTCGACGGCCGATAGATCGCGATGTCGGTCTTGCCGTCGCCGTCGTAGTCGGCGGGCACCGGCACATCTGTACTGACGCCCCACTGGTAGCTGGCGTACGAGGCGAAATTCGTGCTCGAGAGCAGGATGTACCAGGTGCCGTTGGCGGGCCGATAGATAGCGATGTCCGCCTTCCCGTCGCCGTCGAAGTCGCCGGACACGGGCACGTCAGTGCTTGTGCCCCACTGATAGGCGGCGCTCGCCGGGTAGTTCTGGCTGGACAACAGGACATACCAGACGCCGTTCGATGGCCGGTAGATGGTGATGTCCGCTCTGCCGTCGCCGTCGAAATCATGCGGCGCACTGCGTCGCGTGCTTGACGGGGTCCGGTTGTACAGGTAATCGTTGAAGAGCCATACACCCGCGATTTGCGACCACAGACGCACATACACCGGACTGCCAGTCGGCAGACCTGGGACGACGGCGCTCAGACTCGTCCCTTCGTCGTGATTGAACAGGTCGACGCCGGCGAATGTCGTCCCTATCGACAACCGGTAGGCCGTCACACCCGTTCCGCTGGTCCACTGGAAGGCGACAGTGGATCCCGCGAATGTCGATCCCGGCCGCGGCGTCGTCAATTCTGCTGGCGTGGGCGCGGGGTTGATCGTGATCGCATACCCGGCGCTCCCGGTGCAGCCATTCACGTCGGTGGCAGTGACGGAGAAGTTGAACGTCCCGTGCGCCGAGGGTAACCCGCTCACCGTCCCGGCGCTCGAGATCAGCAGGCCGCCCGGCAGCGCTCCAGCGGTCACGGCGAAGGTCGTCGTCGAGACGCCACCGACTTGCGTGATCGTGGTCGCCGGGTACACGACGCCGACCGTCCCGATTGGGAACGTCGTGCCCGACAGCGTGATCACTCCACAACCCGCGATGGCAATGGTCGTCGAGACGATCTGGCCATCCACCTGGCCGCTGAGACTCGGGCTGCCGAAGCTGAATCCTGCCGTGTAGACGTCGACGGCTTTGCCATTGACGGTCGGCGACGTTGGCGTCGCGAAGGTTCCGAGGGTCCCTGTGAAAGCGGCACTCGTTCCGTCCGGGATGGTCCCGCCGGATGACGTGTCCGCATTCGACGAGTCGAAGGTCAGATCTGCCGTCACGGTCGACGACGCCAGCGGCTGTATTGTGGCGGGGGAGGCGCCGGCCTTCAGGATCAGTTGTGGAGACGTCGTCACCGGCCCGAAAACACCGTTCGGCGTGCCGGCGCATCCCGTTCCTCCAACGCCCGGTCCGAAGTTGCAGCCCCACCAGTTGTCCGTCGCCGCGACCGTCCCGACGCTCTCGAAGATCGCGCTGCCGGTTGTTCCCGTGTTCCCGACGATCCGGTCGCGGCTCAGCGTGGATGCACTCGCACCGAACGGGACGGACAGGCCGCCGCCCCGCCCCGCGCCGCCCGACGCGGCATTGCTCACCAGCGCGCTGCCGGTCATTGTCAGGCTGGAACTGTCGCCCACCACGGCAATCCCGCCACCGTCTCCGCCACCTGCGGTGTTGCCGGAAATCGTGCTCTTCGAGATCGTGAGCGAGCACAACACGCAGACGATGCCGCCGCCGTTCGAGCCGACGTTGTTCGAGACGGTACTGTTGTTCAGGGTCAGGCTGGCGAGCGCGGTCGTCCCCGCCGCGGCGTTGTACGACCCGACGACCGCGATGCCGCCCCCATCGTCGCGTGAACCGCCCTCGAGGGCAGTGCTGTTTCCGGTGACGGTGCAGCCGTTGAGCACGACCGTCGCGCCAAGGATGTTGAGGGCGCCTCCAAGCGACAGGAAGCCGCTGGCCAGGCCATTCGTGATCGTGAGGTTGTTGACCGTGAGCGCGAAACTGCCGACCACGTCGAAAACGCGATCGAGCGCACCTCCGTCAATCGTCGAGCTGTTGCCATCGATCGTCATCGGGCCGGTGATGGTGAGGCGACCGAGCGACAAGGCGTACGTTTGGTTGGCTCCGAGCACGACGTGGGCGGCCGGATCGACGTTGGCCGCCGCAATCGCCGCGCGGAGCGAGCAACCGGAGACGCCGCAGGCACCCGCCACGTCAGCCGTCGTGGTGACGACGTAATTCGTCGCGAAGGCGGTGGAACTGAACACCGCCACCACGAACAGGGAGGCGAGCGCGGTCCGCAAGAATTGTCTCGCGTCGCGCATGCGAGTGCTCAATTGCGGCTCGGGAAGATGCCCTGAAGCGCGATGCAATAGTTGAACGTCTGATACGGTGAAAGAATTGACACGGGGACGCCCCCACCGATCGCCCCTGCTGTCGCCGTGCCTGTGACCGAGATCGCGCCGGGCGCCATCACCGCATTGGCGGGAGCGTTGCTGTAGGTGGCGGTCACGCCAGCCGCTTCGACTGCCGGCAGGTTGCCGACCGGAGTCTGCGAGTTTCCGGCCGCGTTCCTTGCGTTGGCGGTCGCGGCCAGGTTGTTGAGCGCGATCGGATGCGTGTGCGCCGGCATTTCGTTGACCGTCAACGAGACGTTTTCGGAACCGGCGGTCTGACCGAGGCTGTAGTTCGACAGCCCCGGTCCCTGGCCGGCGCCCACAGGTACCCGGCCGCGCAGGTCGGGCAGCGCAAATGTCTGCACGCCGTCACCGCCGTAGGTCGTCCCGAGCAGCGAGAAGAGCGCCGTGTTCTGCGCAATCGGAAGAAGCTGCCCCGCGCAGAACGCCCAGCCCAACGGGGCGAAGTTGTACGGAACGATGATGATCATTCCCAGGAATGGCTGTGACATGGCTACGTCCTCACGCAGGGCGGCGTGCCCTCGGCCGCTTCTTGGCGCCGCACGTCGTGCGCGGCGAGATGACGGCTGAAACACGCCTGATACAAGGGGCGCCGGCTGTTCGAGGCGCCTACTGGCACGATGAACAAGTTGAAATCTCCGAGCGCCGGGTGCTGAAGTGCGTGCGTGCCGTCGGGCAGCGCGCTGCCGTCCGGCGCGCGGAACATCAGCGAGAACTGCTCGACGTTTTTCGTGACGGGACGTTCAACGACCTGTTCCAGCACGAATCGAGCTGGAGTCCCCGCCGCGGTTCGGACGGCGAACGACGTGTTCAGGTGCGGGAGAAACTGCAGGGCCGTGGCGTCCTGCAGTTGGAGCTGGCCCGCGTGCCGGATGGCGGCCGGCTCGTGCGAGAGGATGTCTGCCGCGCCCGTCAGCGCGCGCAGGTCCACACCAGCGCCGAGCAACGCCATACCACACGACCTGAGAAATGTGACCCGCGAGACCTTCACCAAACGCGATCTCCGTACGAGCGAACTCCCTCGAGAGTCGGCTCCAATGGCTCAGCTGGAAGCAGGGGGCAGAATAACAGGGATGCCGTCGGCATGACCAGCAGAAACCCTGCAATTACACGGCGTTGCACTGTATGGCGCGATGAGGAAGACGCGGTGAGGTCTGATTCCTGGGAGGAGATCACCCGCCGTCCGTGTGATTCTCCGTCAGCTGCTCGAGGAGCCAGGGGTTCACGAGCGCGTCCAGCACCAGATGCACGCGGTCCGTGCGGCCGCGATTGACCACGTCATGCGGGTCGCTGAGGCGAAGGTACCAGCATTCACCCTCGCGCATGTCGACCTGGATGCCGTTCAGCCGGAATTCCACCTCGGGATTCGTCGTGACGGGGATGTGCAGTCGAACCGTGCCGTGCTCGGGCGCAAGGTCGTGATCGGTGTGCGGCTTGATGATCGAACCCGGACCCAGCTTCATCAAGCGCGCCGATTGGAGCGGACACTGAAACGTTTCCAACACCTGCTGGAAGTATCTGCACCGAGCCAGGAGCGGCGTATCCACGAACGTGTTGCAGCCGGGATCCGGATAAATCATCTTAATCGGATGGACGGCGCCTGCTGGCGCCCGGAGCGGAAGGATGCTCCAGGTTCCCTCGTAGTTCTGTCTGACGAAGTGCTCGACCCAATCCTGTTCGTCGAGATGCGTGAGCTCGCGCAGCAGGGCCGCCGGATCGAATCGAATCGACAGTCGAAGCCGGTCTTTCACGGAACCGGCGGTTGCTGGACAGGCACGCTGAAACACGCCTCATAGACCACGCGCTCTTCGTTCGAGCCGACAACGGGGACGATGAACAACGTCAGCGACCCCAGTCCGTCGTGCCGGAACGAGTACATACCCTGCGGCAGGATCTGGTCGGCCGGCCCGTGGAAGAAGACCGAGAATTGCAGGACGCCTCCGCTGACGCGCTCGTCGGTCATCGCGGCCAGGCGAAGATCGACCGGGTGAGGTTCGTCGAGGCTGAAGACCGTACCGATGAGTTTCCGGTACGTTGCCGGATCCTGACTCATCATCGCCAGCCCGCTGCGCCGTCATCGCCGCCCGCCTGCGCCAGGTCCGTGCGGTCCTGGCGCCATTCCATCAACGTATGCAGATCGGTCTCGCCGGTCGCGATGAAGCCGAGACGGTCGTAGAGCGCACGAGCGCGAACATTTGATCGAAGCACCGAGATGGCGAACGTCCTGGCGGAACGGGCCACTTCCGCCTGCAGCGCGCGAATCACCCGAGTACCGACACCCGAGTTTCTCGCGTCAGGGACAATCGCGATGTCGATCCCGCGCATGACGGGACCGCTGCGATCGACGACGAGCCAACCGACCGGCGAACCGTCGCAGAGGATCAGGCGCTCGCAGACGTCGGGCCACTGCTCTCGGTAACCACACCGCTGCGCGTCGAACTGGAGTCGCAGCATCTGCGTGCGCAGGTCCGGATCCCAATGGTCCATCCTCAGCTCCTCGCTACGCACGGTGGTGAAGAGCTGAAAGAGAACCACTTCGTCGTCGGGTCCGATGTCCTTGAGTTCGAGCGCGCTCATTATCTAAGGATAAAATACCACCGGACAACCGCCCGGGAGGCCGCCCCGTCTAACAGCCATGCTTCTTGACACCATCGCGACCGACGCCCGCTTCGCGGTCCGCCGGTTGGCAGGGACACCGATCTTCACGTTGGCGGTCGTGGCCGTCATGGCGCTTGGCATTGGAGCGAACGCCGCGGTGTTCACGGCGCTCGACCAGACGGTCATCCGGCCGCTGCCGTTCCGCGAGCCGCAGCGCCTGGTCATGCTCTGGGAGGATTTCTCCGCGCTCGGGCGCGGGCCGAAACAGCGCGTGTCTCCGGCGACGTTTCTGGACTGGCGCGCGCAGAATCGCAGTTTCGAGGCGATGGGCGCCTTTGGCCTCGACGTCAGAACGATGTCAGGCGACGGCGCTCCGCGCGAAGTCCACGGCGCGCGCGTGACCGCGAATCTGATTCCGCTGCTCGGTGTCAACCCGCTCCTCGGGCGCACCTTTTCAACCGAGGAAGAAAACCAGGCCGACGGACCCGTCGTCCTTGGCTTCGGCTTGTGGCAGGGCCAGTATGGCGGCGACCCCGCGGTTGTGGGCAGGACGATTCTCATGAGCGGGAAGTCGCGTCAGGTCATCGGTGTCATGCCGCGCGGGTTCGATTTTCCCGATCGCGGTACCGACTACTGGCTGCCGCTCGGGTTGTCGCCGGACATCCTCACGCGTCGAAACAGTCATTTCCTGAAAGTGGTCGGCCGCCTCTCTTCCGATCGCCACCTCGCGCAGGCGGAAGCGGACATGACGGCGATTGCGGCGCAGCTGGCCGTTGAGTACCCGGCATCGAACGCGCTGATCGGGATCACCATCGTTCCGCTGAAGGACGATATGGTCGGCGAGACGCGCACCGCGCTCATCATTCTGATCGCTGCTGCCGCATGTGTTCTGCTCATCGCGTGCGCGAATGTCGCGCACCTGCAGCTCGCGCGAGCCACGGCGCGCCGCGCCGACGTGGCGGTACGCATGGCGCTTGGCGCCTCCCCGCGCAGAGTGGTGGGCGAGATTCTGACCGAATCGGCGTTGCTCGCGGCGCTCGGCGCCGCCGGCGGTCTTGTCGTTGCGCGCTGGAGTCTGGCCGCGCTGCAGCAGATGGTCCCATCAGCGCTGTCGGGCTTCGTCGAGCTGCACGTGGATCGGCGCGTGCTGGCGTTTACCGCGGCAATAGCGGTGGGGTCGAGCGTCCTTTTCGGATTGGCGCCGGCGTGGCAACTCTCCCGCATCGCGCCGGTCGACACGCGCGGCGCCATCGGCGGCGGCCACCGTCGAACCCGGAATCTCCTCATCGTCCTCGAGGTCGCCGTCTCGTTCGTGCTCGTAGTCGGTGCGGGGCTGCTCGTCCGGACGCTGTGGCATCTGCGCGCCGTCGATCCCGGCTTCCGGTCCGGCGGCATGCTCACCGCGACCGCGGCGGTGCCGCTGCCGAAGTATCAGGATTCGGATCGGCGAGGCCGGTTCTACTCGGACGCGCTGGCTCGCATTCGGACGATCCCCGGCGTCACGATGGCGGGCGCCACGTCGGACCTTCCGTACACATCGCGTGGAGACACGATGTCGCTCCTGGTCGAAGGTCAGCCGGCGGCTGCCGGGGTGATGCAGGACGCACTGTTCAGGCTCGTCAGCGTGGACTATCTGCAGACGATCGGCGCGCGGATCGTGCAGGGACGTTTTCTCGACGCGGGCGATCGCGCCGACTCGACGCCGGTCGTCGTCGTCAACGACACGCTGGCACGTCAGTTCTGGCCCGCGCAGAGCGCGCTCGGGCATCGAATCGACACCGGCACCGGCAACGGAACGCCGCGCTGGATGACGATTGTCGGCGTCGTGGCCGATGTCCGTGAACGCGGACTCGATCTCGGGATGAAAGCGGGCGTGTACGTCCCGTACACGCAGACGGCGATCTCGTTCTTCCAGCCGTCCGAGCTCGCGGTCCGCACGACGCGCGAGCCGTTGACGATCGCAAAAGAGGTCCAGGAGGCGGTCTGGTCGGTCGACCGGGACCAGCCAATCTCCAATCTCCGCACAATGGACGACATCGTCGAGGCCGAGCTCGCGAACCGGACACAGATGCTCGAGCTGCTTGGTACGTTCGCTGCGCTCGCGGTCGTCCTCGCGGCGTTCGGTGTGTACGCGGTGCTGTCGTTGGTGGTCTCGCAGCGGACGCGCGAAATCGGCCTGCGGCTCGCCGTGGGCGCGCGCCGCGCCGACATCGTCTTGAGCGTGCTCGGCGACGTCGGCCGCCTGACGGCCACGGCGGTCGTCGCCGGCGCGGCCGCCGGGATTGCGACGACGCGGCTGATGTCGTCGCTGCTTTACGGGGTCACACCGCTTGACTGGAGGACGTTTGCGGCGGTGGCGGTGCTCCTTACGCTGATCTCGCTGCTCGCCGCTCTGGTTCCCACGCGGCGCGCGGCGATGGTGGATCCGATCATCGCGCTGCGCGGCGACAGCTGATTCGGGCAATCCTGCGAGGGCACGTCGTCGACGCTACTTCGCGACGGTCGTGAACCGCTTGCGGTAGGCGACCGGGGACGTGCGGAACAGATGTCGAAAATGATGACGGAGCGTGGCGGCCGTGCCGAGACCTACGCGTTCGGCCACCTGGTCGATTCCATCGCTGGTGGTCTCCAGCCTCTGCTGCGCGGCGATGACGCGCTGATGGACGAGCCACTGATGCGGGGTCGTTCCGGTCGCGGCTCGAAAATGACGCGCGAAACTCCGCTCGGACATATGCGCCCGACGGGCGAGCTCGCGAATCGTCAGCTCGCGATGCAGGTTGCCCTGCGCCCACTCGAGGAGCGGGGCAAGCCCCGCGGCCGAATCAGCGTGCATGGCCTCGGTGACGTATTGAGATTGGCCTCCGTCCCGATGTGGCGGCACGACCCACCGTTTCGCCACGCGATTGGCGATCTCGGCGCCGTAGTCCTTCCTGATGATATGGAGACAGAGATCAACGCCGGCGGCGCTTCCGGCCGACGTGAGGACACGTCCTTCATCGACGTACAGGACGTCCCGTTCCACCGCGATGTGTGGAAAGCGTCCCGCCAGACGATCCGCATATCGCCAGTGCGTGGACGCCCGCTTTCCGTCGAGGAGCCCGGCCGCCGCGAGGACGAACACTCCCGAGCAGATGGACACGACGCGCGCGCCACGCGAGTGCGCACGGCGGATCGCGCTGAGCAGCGCGGCCGGGGGAGCCTCGTCGACATTCCAACCCGGGACGACGATGGTGTCGGCGGCGTTCAAGGCGCGCAGGCCGTTCCTGACCTGAACCGTCACGCCGCCCAGCGCCCGGATCGGCCCGGGCTGCGCGGAGCAGACCTGAAACCGATACCAGGGGACGCCCAGCTCGGGGCGTGGCAGGGCAAACGCTTCCGCGACGATCCCGAACTCGAACATCGCGAGGCCATCGTGCACGACGGCCACAACCAGCGGCTGATGCTTCATGACGGTTCCGTGGCAGGATTTTAACGCATATTGGCGTTTCTGCCACTCGCATTCGTGGCGTCGAACGGGCACACTCGAGGACAGGAGGAGTGGAATGCCTACGCTGGCCCGCAAGTCGTCCGTCACCGAGGTCGCGCCCGCAGATCCCGCCCGGGCGTGTGAACACTTCGAACGCCTCTTCGAGTTCGAGACGGACTGTTGGGATGTCCACGCGGCGCTCGCGTCGCACGCCCAGGATTTCGTGCTGCTGGACGTCCGCGGCCCGGAACACTTCCGGCGCGGGCGCGTCCCCGGCGCCGTCAATCTGCCTCACGGACGAATCACCGAACGAAACCTCGCGGAGTATCCGCCCGAGACCATCTTCGTCGTGTATTGCGCCGGTCCCCATTGCAACGGCGCGGACCGCGCCGCCGTTCGGCTCGCGCGACTGGGCCGCGGCGTCAAGAAGATGATCGGCGGCGTGACGGGTTGGGCCGACGAGGGCTTCGCCCTCACAGCGGACTAACGCTTCTTGCCCTTGCCGAACTGATCGCCCGCGAGCGCCGGTTTGCCGCCAGCGAAGTCAATCTCGAGCATCTTCTCGCTTTCGGCATTCGCGCCGTTCTCGTCCTGGAGCGTCGCCACAATCTGCTTCGTGCGAACGTCCACCACGTCGCCGGTGGACGGATAGGCCAGCCGCCCGTCGATGCCGAACGTGATCCAGCCCGGCTCGTCGCGCACCGGCACGCTCGTCTTCAGCGTCGGCGGCATCACCGTCGCGTCGAAGATCCGCAGGTTGTTATTCGCGTTGTCGGCGAGCCAGATCTCGGTCTCGTCCTGAGTCATCGCGATGCCGTGGCTCGGGATGCCGTGGGTCGGCGATCGCCCGGCGGTCACGCCCGGGACGGCCACGTGCTGGACGATCCGTCCAGTTGCCAGGTCGGCGACCTCGAAGCCGAGAAAGTCGTTGATGTTGGCGAAGAGCAGCGTCTGACGGCCGTTGAACGTGAAGGGGCGCACCATGTTACCGAACGGACCGATCTCCTTGATGATGGCGCGGGTTTTCGCGTCAACGACCGACATCGTGCGTGTGTCGCCTTCCGCCTCGAAGTAGACCCGGCTCCCATCGTCGGCATATTGGGTGTTGTGCGGGTTGCCGGGCTTGTCGATGGTCGTGAGCGGCGCGCCGGTGAGCGCATCCGCGACCAGCCATTTCGGTGCACCGAGCTCCGGCGCATACAGCGTCCTGCCGTCCGGAGAGAGCGCGATCCGGTCGGTGCCGTGCCCCTCATACGTCTGCTCCCAGACCAGTTTATCGGTGAGCAGATCATAGGCCGCCGTGCGGCGGCTGGTCGACACGTAGAGGCGTGCCGTCTGCGCGTTGGCTGCGATGCCCTTGATGGCTTCCTGGCCGGCGCCGCCGGGACCGTTCCGGTTCAACGCGGCTCCCGGCGGAGGCGGTGCACCCTGCAGCGGAATGCGCCGGACGAACTTGTGGCCATGGTCGATGTCGAACACCAGGATGCCAGCGCCGCCGTACTTGAGATTGTTCCCGCCACCAACCCCCGGCAGCGCGGCGTACAGGAAACGCTGCGTCTGCTGCGCGGGCGCTCGAGCCATCCAGACGGCCGCGCCAGCGAGAGCCATCGCGCCGGCGACGACGGCATGGATGCGGCTGGACATGTTGTTCCTCACGCGCCGAATTCTACTCTACGTGTTCAGAGCTGCTTGTACATCACGAGGGCGTCGACGAACCCGAGACGCGGATGCTCGAATGCGGCTGGCAGTCTGCCGACAATCTCGAAGCCGTACGCCAGCCACGTCCTGACCGCGCGCTCGTTCGTGCTCACCACGAAGTTGAACTGCATCGCCCGGAAGCCCCGCGTCCGCGCACGGGACAACGAGTGTTCGAGCATCGCGCGCGCGACGCCCCTTCCCTGCGCGGCCGGCGCGGTCACGTAGCCGCAGTTCGCGACGTGACGGCCGCCGCCGGCCTGGTTGGCGCGGAGGTAATAGGTGCCGAGTGCCTGTCCCCCGTCTTCGGCCAGGAACACGTCGTGTCCGTCGCGGTACCAATAGGCAAGCGCCGCCTCTCGGCCGATGTCTCGAGGCAGCGTGTAGGTCTCACCGGCGCGGAGCACGGGCTCGAGGATCGCCCAGGTCACGTCGTTGTCCCCGGAGTCCCGGGGATCCGTAGGGTCCCCGGGGTCAGCAGGACGGATGAGCAGCGTCATGAGCCATCAGTCACGCTGTCCCGGCCCGGCGGCCAAGGCACGATCGACGAACGCGAGCATCTTCCCCCACGAGTCTTCGCGCGCCTTCGCGGTACCGCTGGGCGTCCCGCCTCTCTTGACCACGCGCCCCGATCTCGGGTTGCGCCTCCCGTTCAGGTTCGTGGTCGGCGAGTAGGGGCGCGAGATGCCGTGTCCGGTGTGGTCGTACACGAGCGACTCGCAGGCAAACGGGAACTGATGCTGCTGCAGCCGCGCGACGATCTTCGTCGCGCTCTCAGCCGACGGCCACACCCCGTCGTCCTTGCCCGACAGGAGCAGGATCGGACCGTGGATGCGCTCGACCTGTATCTCCGCACGCTGGGCCTCGACCGGATCGGGGCGGCCCGGCGGCGGCATCGTGGCGAGCGGGCGTCCGCGAAGCGTCCACGCGAACAGCCATGCTCGAGGGTCGCAGCAGCCGCGCACGACCACGTGGCTCGGCATGTAGGCAACGACGCCGCGGAGACGCGGATCGACCGTGCCGAGCAGCAGCGCGAGCTCGGCGCCGCGCGAGGCGCCGAGAACACCGATGCGATTGGCGTCCACGGAAGGCCTCGCCGCCAGCCAATTGATCGCGGTCCCGAAATACTCGAGCGGAATGTTCGAGAGCCCGCGCGGCAAGCCTTCGACGCCGAAATATGCGAGCGCGAGGACCGCATAGCCGCGCGACGCCAGGCCGCCGGCGGGCCCGGCGGGCCGCGGGATCCCTCCCTCGGATCCGCCCAGGACGAGCATGGCGGCGTGCCGGCCGGCGTCCGGGGGCTCGTAGAACGTCCCCACGAGACCGTCCGCGCGAACGGGCGTGACCCGCACCCCTTCGGCGACCGCGCGTCGACGCACGGTCGTCTGCGCGAGGGTCTGGCCACCCGCCTCCGCCGTCAAGGTCCAGGACTCGGGCGTCCCGGCGACCTCCTCGTCCGCGTCATCGTTTTCGGCAGGCGTCGCAGAAGCGGATCCGCGACGGCGCTCGATCGCCCAGAACAGCCCCATCGCGTCGACGCCCTTGTACGAGCCGCGCATCGACGCCGCTCGCGTGACATCGATCTGGCCGGTGTCGTCGGCCGCGAAGACCGCGTTGGAAGTCCACTCGTCGCCCTCGCCGCCGCGCACGCGGATCGTCACCGTCGCCTTCGGAGCCAGCCCGGACAGGATGATCGGAATCGGCTCGTCCATCAGGACATCGCGGCGCGGGATATCGAAGTGCGCGGTGGCAGGCACCTGCGCCGGCGCCGCAAGCGCCGCCGACAGAACACCTATCCGCGCAATCCGGAGGCGCATCATGGCGCGCACGCGGACAGTGTAGGGCAAGCGCGCATGTCAATGTGCCGCCTGCGCGTGACCCAGGAGATCCCAGCGGTTGCCCTCGACGTCGAGGAACACCGCGACCCTCCCGTACGGCTCGTCGCGAGGCGGCGAGGCGAATCGGACGCCCGCAGCGGCCATGCGCCGATACGCGGTCTCGAAGTCATCCACCCGGAGGAACAGCCCGACGCGCCCGGCGAACTGCTGGCCAACGATGTCGGCCTGGCGATCGCCGTCGGCGCGGGCAAGGAGAACGCCCGTTTGCCCTCCAGGGGGTCGCACGACGACCCAGCGCTTCGGGCGGCCGTCGTTCGTCAGCGACGGCGTGTCTTCGACCAGGTCGAACTGAAGGACGTCGACGAAAAAGCGGATCGCCGCATCGTAGTCCCGGACCACGAGGGCGACGAGCTCGAGATTCGACATCGAGCCCCAGACTACAGCAATTGATCTCCCGGGTGGGCTTCACTCGCACCGCAGCGCTTCGAGCGGATCGACCGTGACGGCGCGTCTCGTCGGCACCCAGCAGGCGACCCACGTGACCGCCGCGAACAGCAGTCCCGCTCCGATGAGCGTCGCGGGATCGGTGGGCGCGACCTGAAAGAGGAACGACTGGAGCACTTGCGAGACGGCCAGCGCGCCGACGATACCCAGCACGATGCCGCCGGCGACGAGCCGGAATCCCTCGCCGAACACCAGATTGCGGATATCCCGCCGATGCGCGCCGATCGCGGCGCGAATAGCGATCTCCCTTCGGCGCGACGCGACCGATAGCGCGAGAACACCGTACACGCCAACGACGGTCAGGAGTGTGCCGACCATCGAGAAGCCGACGAGAAGCTGCCTGGCGAAGATCCGCGACGCGAGCGAATCCGTCCGAATGTCCTCGAGCGTCTGGACGCGCTCGACGGCAGCCGTAGGATCGACGTTGCGCAGCGCCTGACGGATCGCCGCGGCGGCCATGCGTGGATCGCCCGCTGTTCGCACGACGAGGTCTTTCGAGAACGCCGTTGCCTGCCAGAGCGACAGGTAGATTTCGGGTTCCGGCGCCTTGGTCAGGTCGGCTGTGCGCGCGTCGCTGACGACGCCGACGATGTCCGTCGGCGGCCGATCGCGTCCGCCGAGCCACAGCTTCTTGCCGATGACTGCCGTTCCAGCGAAGTACCTGGCCGCGAGCGTCTTGTTCACGACGGCCACCTGCGGCGCGGTCCGGACGTCTGTGGAACGGAAGTCACGCCCCTCGGTGATCGGCAGACCCAGCAGGTCGAAGTACCCGGGTGTGACCGCGCGGAGCGGCAGCGCGAATCGATCGCTCGGCTTCGCAACTGGATGGCCCTCCAGCTCCACGAGCCCCGGCCAGTCATTGCCGGTCAGCGGCGTTCCCCACGCAAATGCCGCCTGTTCGACCCCGGGCAGCCGCGAGACGCTCTCCAGCGCGCGCTGATGAAAGTCGGACCAGTCGCCTTGCACGGCGGTGACGGTCATGGTGAGGACGCGGTCCATCGAGTAGCCGCTTTGCACCGCCGCGACGTTCCGCATCGTACGGATCAGGAGCCCGGCGCCTACGAGCAGCGCCAGCGTCAGCGCCGTCTGGATCATCGTCACGGCGCGCAGCATGCGACGCTCACCGCGGCCGGCGCTGGTGCGTGGTCCACCACCCTTGAGTGCGTGGATCGGATCCAGGCCGGATGCGCGCACGGCCGGCACGAGTCCCGCCAGAAGCGCCGCCGCGAGCGCGGCCCCGAACCCGCACGCCAGCAGCGGCCAGCCGGCGGTGACGGCGTCCAGACGCGGAATCGCGTGGCCGGCGATTGCCTTGAAGATCCGGACGATGGCGAAGGCCAGCGCGACGCCGGCGGCGCCGCCCACAAGGGCGAGCGACCCGCTTTCGATCGCTGCCTGACGGAACAGGGCGATGCGGCTGACACCCAACGCGCTTCGCACCGCGAACTCCTGGTGACGCTGCAGGCCGCGCACCAGCAGAAGCGCCGCCGTGTTCCCGCACGCAATGAGGAGCACGAGCAGCGCGGCGCCGAAGAGCGGCAGCAGAATCCGGCGGCCGTCCCGATTCACTTCCGACAGGAGCGGTTCGACGCGCGGCGTGCGGCCGTCCAGATCGTGATCGTCCTGCGCTTGCCGCCTGGCCAGGATGGCGAGCTCCGCCTGGCCCTGGGCCGGCGACACTCCAGGTTTCAGCCGGCCGATCACATCCCACATCGACTGCTTCAACCGCTGCGGGTTCGGCGCGCCGGGCATCCAGAAATCGACCGCGGCATTCTCGTTGTAGTTGGGCTCCTGCGATGCCGTGGGCGAGGCGAGGAAGCGCACGCCCGGCGGCATGACGCCGACCACCGTCGGGGGCGTGTCCCGCCGGCTCATGCGAATCGTGGTTCCGACCACGTGGGGATCGCCGTTGAAGCGCCGCAGCCAGCAGTCGTATCCGAGGATGATGACCGGCGTGGCCCCGACCGCCGTATCGGCGGCGACGAAGGCGCGGCCGACCATCGGCTGCAGGCCAACGACGCGGAAGTAATCGTGCGTGACGACCATGCCTTCGAGCGACACGCTGCCCTCGGCATCCACGAGAAAATTGAACGTCCACCCGTAGGCCGCGATGGCGTCGAACGACGTCGCGTGCTGCTGCCAGTCCATCCACTGGACGGCGGGCGTCATGTCGATCCGCTCGACCTGCTGGCTGTCGGCGCGGACCGACGGGATCAGCACGAGCTGATGGGGATCGCGGTAGGCCGGAGGTGTGAGCAGGACCCCATCGACCAGGCTGAAGACGGCGGCGGTGGCGCCGATGCCGAGCGCAAGCGTCAGCACGGCGATCGTTGTGAAGCCCGGCTGCTTCAGCAGCATGCGAACGGCGAGTTGCACATCCTTCAGCACGGCGCCCTCCCTGTCAGCAGTCCCGCCGATTAGACGGCGGCGAGAGCGGATGAGTTGGCCGCGCCTTGTGAAGGCTACTCCCCGATGATCTTCACCAGCACCCGCTTGCGGCGGCGGCCATCGAACTCGCCGTAGAAAATCTGCTCCCACGGACCGAAGTCGAGCTTGCCGTTGGTGATGGCCACGACGACCTCGCGACCCATCACCTGCCGCTTCAGGTGCGCGTCCGCGTTGTCCTCGCCCGTGCGATTGTGCTCGTAGTTCGAGACCGGCTGGTGCGGCGCCAGCTGTTCCAGCCAGCGCTCGTAGTCCTGATGGAGCCCCGATTCGTCGTCGTTGATGAACACCGACGCCGTGATGTGCATGGCGTTCACGAGCGCGAGACCCTCGCGCACGCCGCTCTCGCGGAGGCAGGCGTCCACCTGGTCCGTGATGTTGATGAACGCGCGCCGCGAGGGCACATCGAACCAGAGTTCTTTTCGAAAGCTTGTCACCGCTTTATCCCGATCACCATCGAGTCGGGTCCTACGAGCGGTTCGACGCGAGTTGCGGAGAATCCAGCCCCCGTCATCCAGGCCGCGCAATCGGCGCCGGTATAGTCGAAGCCGCCCGGCGTTTCGATAAGCATATTCAGGCTCATCATCAAGCCGAACGCATTCTTCGACCGATCGTCGTCGATGAGTGCCTCGTAGACGATCAGCGCGCCGCCAGAGGGAAGCGCCTCGAACGCTTTCCGGATCAGCATCTGCTTTGTGGCCAGGTCCCAGTCGTGCAGGATATGTCCCATCAGCACGACGTCGGCCTTCGGAAGCGCGTGATCGAAGAAGCTGCCGGGAACAAAGGACAGGCGATCGGCCACGCCTGCCGCCGTCGAATACTCTTCAAACACCGGAGCGACCTCGGGCAGGTCGAATCCGACGCCGCGAAGATGTGGGTTCGCCAGGGCAATCTGCACGGCAAGATCTCCCTGCGCGGTGCCGACATCGGCGAACGTGTGGTAGTCCTTCCATGGAAAGGTGCGCGCGATCTTCATGTTGGCGCCGCGGCTGATCCCGGTCATGGCGGCGAGGAACCCCTTCAGGCGCGCCGGATCGGCGTAGAGCGTCTCGAAGAGACCAGGGCCGCCCGCCTTGAGCTCGTTTTGCGGCTGCCCGGTGCGCAGCGCTTCGGTGAGGTGACCCCAGAACGGGTACAGCCGCGCGTTTGCCATCTCGAGGATGCCGCCGATGTAGGACGCCTTCTTCTGGTCGAGGAACAGGTCCGTCTCGGGCGTGTTCCCGTAGCTGTCACCCTTGCGCTGCAGGAAGCCGAGCGCCACCAGGGTGTCGAGAAAGTCGCGAGCCCCGCGCGGGTGGAGACCGAGGCGCCCAGCGAGGGCGTCAAATGGCTGCGGGCCGTGCGACAGCTCGGTGAAGACACCCATTTCGATAGCACTCAAGAGTGTCTTCGCGGGCCAGAACGCCAGGCCGGTCTGGAGGATCTTGTCGGGGGTCGGTTGCTCGTTCATTCGCTTCTCCCAAGGCACGGCAGCATAGCGCGCCACGGCCGTCCGGCCTGGCTTGACATGCTATGAGAGCTTCAGGATGTGCTCCATCACCAGGCGCGGTCCGCGATCGGGATCGGATTCCACCCGGCAGTCGTTGTTGAACAGCATCACCTCGCGCGCTGTGGCGGAGTAGGCCGGCCACTTCGGCAGCTTCGGCGTATTGGGATCGCCGGTGCGCGCAAACGCTGCCCACGCAGCGCTTGTTCTATCCGCCAGCGCGTACGCTTCGGGCATCTTCGAGATCAGCGACCCGGCGATCTTGATGTTGTTGAACACGAACTGAATCTCGATCGTGTGCGGCGACCGCATGTGCCCGCCACCCTCGGGCGTTTCCCAGTCGTACCGGTACATGAACACCCGCGCCGCGCGCTGATCGGCCTTTCGCTTCGCGAGCTCGCGGGAGTACGTGCCTCGCGGATGATCGGTTGCCATGAGAATCCACAGATCCCAGGGCGTGGCCTCTGGATGCGCTTGACGGAACGCCTCGATGGCGCGCGTGGGATCACCACCAAGTCGCTTCGATGCGCGCTCCCGCAGCCCGGCATCGTCGAGGGCCAGCTTCTCGGGCGTCGGCCGGTCGTAGAGCGTCTCCTCGGTGCGCGCGTAGCCGATGAGTAAAGGCACGTTCGCCGACAGGGCGGGCCCCTTGGGATCCCACGGATGGCCTGGAATCACCTTGCCGTCCACCATCGGTGAGTTTGCGGTTCCGCCTGGCTCGCGGAACGTGATCTTCTTCTGCACAGCGTCGTTCGCCTCGAGCAGCCGCGCCATGGGAACGCTCTGAAGCTCTCGCGCCTGCCCCGCCTTCAATCCCAACTCGCTGAGCAGAAGATCCGTGTCGTGCACGCCATCCTCGTGCGTTGTCAAACGCAACACCGCACCGCTCTCGATGATGGCCCGATGAAACAGCCCTTTCGCACCGGGCATCGACATCAATGTGGCGACCTTTCGACCGCCTCCCGACTGGCCGAAGATCGTGACGAGATTGGGATCGCCACCAAAGCCGGCGATGTTGTCGCGCACCCACTCGAGCGAGGTCACGATGTCCAGCAGGCCCACGCTGCCTGACTGCGCGAAGTCGGATCCCATCGCATCGCCAAGGTACGTGTAACCGAACACATTGAGCCGATGATTGATGGTCACGACGACGACGTCGCGCGCCTGGGCGAGGGCGGTGCCGTCGAGGATGCGGCCTGAGCCGGAGCCGCTTGAAAATCCGCCGCCGTGCAGCCAGACCATGACCGGGCGTTTGTGCCCATCGCTCAGACCGGGTGTGTAAACGTTGAGCACGAGACAGTCTTCGCTCTGCTGCGCGGGCGAACCCGCCGCAGTCGTTCCGGAGTTGGCCGCGATCTGCGGTGCCGTGGGGCCGAAGGCGAGCGCGTCGCGCGTACCGGTCCATGGGGCAGGTTTGACGGGCGGCATGAAGCGATTCTTTCCGCCGGTTGATGCCCCGTACGGAATCCCCTTGAACACATTCATGCCGTCCACGACGACACCGCGGACTTTCCCAGCCGACGTCTCCACGATGGCGTTTTCCAAGTCCGCGGCGCCGACCAATTCCAGCCAGGGCGCAAGCTGCACACCGGCAAGGGCCAGGCCCGCGTGTTTCATGAACCGTCGTCGGCTGGACATCTGGGGCATGTTCCGCTCCTTCCTTGCCACATGATTATCCGCGCAAACCACCGCCCCATTCGCCATTTTCATTGCGGTTTCCAAGCGTGAGGGGTGTGGCCGGGCCCGACGCGGCGGTGACATTCCTGATTCAACGGCACTGGTATGATGCGCGAAACCCGTCACTGAGGAGAGGGCGATGAATAGAATCCTGATTGCTGCGGGGCTCGTTGCGGGCGTGATCTTCGGATACTCGGGCCGCGCGTGGACGCAGACCGATCAGAAGCTGCCGATGGCCGGCTACGCCGCCGCGAAGGACATTCCGTGCGCTCTACCTGAACACGCTCGCCCATAACGGCGTGCCGGCCGGCCATCGGCACATCGCAGCCGTGTTCCATCAGGGCGGCGGCGACGCCGTGCTCGCCAACGACGTCTACAAAGCGCGCCACAACGGAACGAGCAATCCGAACATCGCGCTGCTCCAGGAGCTGAAACAGGCGGGTGTGGAGCTCCGCGTCTGCGGACAGGGGCTGCTCGGCAAGAAGGTCGACCCGAAAGACGTGCTGCCCGACGTCCAGGTGGACCTGTGGGCGATGACGACCATGGTCAACCTGCAGCTGCGGGGCTACGTCCGCGTCGGCGGCTAGGCGACTCGGTCGATCCCGTCACCGCGCTGCGCGCTCACGATCGACGCGTCCCTCTGCGCGCGAGTAAGTCGCTAAGCAGGCCGATGCGCCTTGAGGAAGGAATGGATCTGGCGCACCGCCAGGGGAATCCGCTCCTTGGGTTCCTTCCATGGGAACATGCTCACCTCGGCTTTCGGCGCGAGCATCGCGCTCTCCATGGCAACGGCGTACGGGTGGGCCGGGGCATCGTCCGGCAGGACCAGAATCGGTGTTTGGCAACCACGCACGAAATCGCGTGTCACTGTGAAGACGAAGTCGGGGTCGGTCTCGAACATCCTGGTCACGAATTTGTCGACCGTCGGCGTTGTGATCTCGGGCCGCCGGGCAGTCAGTGCCGGACCCCAGGTCTTCCAGAAGACGCCTGGGTACTTCGGGTCGCGCATCTCCGGCCGCCACCCCACGGGCTGCGCGAGCACGGCCGCGACAACACGATTGGGCGCGCGCTTCAGGAGACTCCAGATGAACGGGCCGCCGATGCAGAACCCCATCACCATGAACTTGTCGATGCCCAGATGATCCATCAGGCCGAGTTGATCGTCGGCGTACGATTCCCACGGCCGATCGACCTCGACAGGGCCGGTGGACTGGCCGGTCGTGGCGTTGCGCAGGTCCGCCGTGATGCAGCGATACTGTCCCTTGAACTCCTCGATCGCGTTGAAGGGCGAGTTACCGGTGAAGAACGAGATTGTCGCGTTCAATCCCCCGCCCGGAAGCAGCATCAGGGGGAAACCGGCCCCGGCCTCCTCGTAGCGGATGCGAACGGGGCCCTTCTCGTAGAACTCGCCAGTTCTTCCCTTGCCTGCCTGCTGAGCAAATACGCGTGGCATCGCCGCCATCGCCGCCGCCGCGGCCCCAGCCTTCAGTATGTTGCGTCTTGCAGGATCATCGACCATATTCGCGTCCTCCGGAAATGACTGGACGGGTCATTCTACCCGTAGACGATGGCCTACCCGTAGACCACGGATCCCAAGTCCGTGGTCCTCGTCCTGGAATGGGTCGACTTGATCAAGCCATGACGGACGCAGGTCAGAGCGGGGCAGGCCGTGGCGTAGTCTCAGATTTTGACTGCGCTCTTCAATGAGAACTGGAAGAGGGTCTCCGCCGGTATTTCGACGTCCTGTTTGCCCGTAGCCGCGGCGACGCCTGTTCCGGCCCCGGCGCCGACCGCCGCACCAATGCCGGCGCCTTTGCCGCCGCCGGTCAACCCCCCGACGAGGGCTCCAAGGCCCGTGCCGCCCCCGATAATCTCGAGATTCCTCTTCTTGTGTGCCTCGGTGGTTCTGGTCTTGAGCGACGTGTGGATCGGATAGTGGCGCCCGTTGGCGTCGAACGCATCGAGCGTCAGGCTGAGGACCGCGCGGCCCTTCAAGCGGCCCGACGCTCGAGATGTCGTGATGTGGCCTGTGAACCTGGTACCCTGCGGGAGGACTTCCGCGCCGTCGACCGCGATCGGCTCATCGAGAATCGCGACAAATGAGTCTCCCGCCCTGTTGCGAACGGTCGAGAGCGCCCGGTCGAGACGAACCGAGATGATCGCACCGGACGGAAGCTCGACGTCCCGCGCGGCAGGCTCCGCTGGCCTGGCGTCGGTTGCGTGCGTGCCTTCCGCTGGCGTGGCCCTCTGCGCGGAAGGAGTCCCGCATGCCGCCAACAGTGCCGCCAGAAACATCGATGAACTTGCTGCCGCTGCTTTCATGACGCGCACAGCCTCCCCTCCGCCACAACCGGCTGAGTTGGGCCGTGCAACGGCTGCGCCATGTCGATGTGTCACTCCGGACCACGAGTTCCAACGCCGCGCCATGCCTGGGGCACGCCGCTTGTAATCGGAATTCCCGTTTTGGCAGGTCTATCGATTCGGCGCGAGCTCGCCCTCTGGAATGCCGAGTGCCGCAGCGATTCGGCGGAGCGCCTGCTCGACGACCAGAACGTGCGCCGAGCCCATGCGAAGCAGCTGTTTCTGCGGACCCGACAGATCCTCGAGTCGCGCATCGGTATACGCGTAGCCGATACCCTTCGGCCGGACTCGAATGGGGTCCCCGACGACGGGTGTGGCGATGAGCACCTTGAGGGCGCGCTCGAGCGGCCGATCGAACTCACCGTCCGGGTACCCGAGCTCGCGATACGCCTCTTCGATGCGCGGTTTCAGCGTCGCATAGAGCCGGGCGGCGCCCGCCGCGTCGATCGACGCGACCGCGTCCGCGATCGAGGCGTACCGATCGTAGCTGCGCGGATCGATGTACAGCCGTCCCTCGCGGTCGACCACGCCGAAGTCGGACGTTGGTCGCAGCGCTCGGAGGTGCTGCGCGGGCGTCACGCCCTCGGCGGCATTCGCGACGACCACGACGAAATTGCGGATGAGCCCGTTCGTCGCGAGCCATGCCGCGACCGCCGGGTGCCTGGAGAGCTGCTGCACGAGCGTGCGGACGACCGGGTCGCTGTCGCCAAGCGGTGGAAGCACGATCCGATCGGCTTCACCGCCAAGCGATCGGGGCGACGCCGAGTCCGCCGCGGCGAGAGGCGCCGGCTTTACAGGAGCAGCCGGCGCGCGCCTGCCGAGTAGCACGTAGGCAGCAGCCCCCGCCGCAATCGCCAGCAGCGCGACCGCTATCCAGATGCCCACCGGCGCCGTTGGCGGTGCTCCCGACAGGCGCGGTCGTTCATGCAGAGGTGGCTCCCCGTCGGTCGTCCGGAGGTCGTAGTCCTCCGGCCCAGCCGTTGGCGTGCCCGAGGATAGGTTGAGGCTCATGACGATATGACGTCAGCGGAATCCAATGAGTCGGTCTATTGTGGGGGACGAGGACCCGGCGTAAGGCCTGGAAGCGCCATTGATGCTGCTCATACGCAAGCTGTCACGCGCTCCTCGAGGAACCGGTGCTCCATGGGGTTGCGGGCGAGCGTCAGTGCTGCTTGAAAGTGAACGCGCGCCGCGTCATGCCGCCCTCGCCGCAGTTCGAGCTCTCCGAGCGCCGCATGGTAGAACGGATAGGCGGCGAGGCGTTCCGAATCGGCAATGCTGCGAATCTCCGCGAGCCCGCGCTCGGGGCCATCCCGCTGTGCGACCGCGATGGCCCGGCTCAGGGCGACAACCGGCGACGGACGTATCGTCATCAGCGTATCGTAGAGGGACACAATCATTCCCCAATCGGTGTCCTCGGTACGCGGCGCCGTCGCGTGAACGGAGGCAATCGCGGCCTCTACGTGGTATTCCGTGAGCTCGGGACCGGTGGCGGCACGCTCCAGGAACGTCAACCCTTCGTCGACCAGCGCTTGATCCCACCGGGATCGATCCTGTTCGAAGAGCGCGCTCAACCTTCCTGCCGCGTCGACACGGGCCGGCAGGCGTGACGCGTTGAGATACAGCACGGCCGCGAGCGCGAGTGTGGCGGGCGTGGCGCCCAGCGGGTGTTCGAGCAGCAGCGAGACCAGTCGCATGGCCTCGCGGCACAGCTCGACACGAACCGCCGCTTCGGACGAGGCGCCGTGGTACCCCTCGTTGAAGAGCAGATAGAGGGCGCGGTGGACCGCCGGAAGCCGCGTGGAGAAGTCCGACGCCACCGCGACATCGAAGAGCCGTTTTGAACCGGCCAGCGTTTTCTTCGCACGCGCGATCCGCTTCTCGATCGTTCCGACCCTGCTCACGAACGCGGACGCGATCTCGTCCGCGCTGAAGCCGCACAGAATATGGAGCACGAGTGCCACCTGCACCTCTTCACGCAAACGCGGATGACAGCAGGAGAACATCATGCGCAGCACGTCGTCTTTGATCACGTTTGCGCCGAAGAGCTCTTCGACCGCGGGCGCGAATGTCGACGCGCTGTCGAGCAATCGTCTGAGCTCAGGCGCGTACGTGCGAGCCGTGTGCTCGCGGCGCAACACATCCAGCGCTCGGTTCCTGGCGGTGGCCATCAGCCACGCGGAAGGGTTCTCCGGCACGCCACGGAATTGCCACACTTCGAGCGCGCGGCAGAACGCATCTTGCACGACGTCCTCAGCCAGCGCGAGGTTGTGGACGCCGAAGATGCGGGTCAGGGTCGCAACGATGCGCCCTGCCTCGCGCCGAAACAGGTGGTCGTAATCGTCCACTACGCGCTCAACGTCATGATCGGACGCACTTCAAGGACGGCGCTCTCGACCTCGAAGATCGGGCAGCCCTTCGAAAGCTCCACCGCCTCGTCCAGATCGCGCGCCTGAATCAGCGTGTACCCGCCGACGATGTCCTTGGCCTCCGCAAACGGGCCGTCCGTCACCGCCTTCTTCTGGCCTTTCACCAATTTGCCGGTCCGTTCCAGCGGGTGGCCCTGGTCTTTGATATGGCCTTTCTCGCCCAACGCCTTCATCCAGGCCTGCCACTTCTGCATCCGTTGCTGCATTTGCTGAGGGGACCCGCCCCTCTCTGCTCCCCGATACAGGTACAAGAACTCGCTCATGATCTTCCTCCGTGGGTGTCGCGTTGCCATTCAGACGTTCAGAGCGTGGAAAACCGGGCGTCCTAGCGCTTGCCGGCGGAGGCGTGACCCGCGCCCGTGTGCGCCCCGACGGGAACGATGATGACTGCGTCACGCGTACCTTCACGGGCTACGAATGCCGTCCCGGTGGGATTGCCGTCGGTACCGATGTCGGCGCCGAGCTCAGCGTTCGTCAGGTACGGAGCGTAGAACATCACATGCGGCGGGAACGGCTCCACGACGCCTTTGTCAGTAGGCACCACGTTCTCCGTCGACAGCATGTAGGCAACGCTCGTTCGCGACGGTGGCTGGAAGACTCCCTCGGCGAACGCGTTGTCCACGAAGCGCTTGATCTCTTCGGGGCTCCTTCCCTGTGCGCGCAGCTCGGCCACCTCGAGCACCCACGGCAGGTGCGTGCGTGTCGCTTCAGCATTCATGCAGAGTGGTTCCACACTCGTGGGCAACAAGTGCTGGACGATGGCCGTGAAGCCGTTCTGACTGTCACGGACTTTGACATAGCCGGATTTCTCGAGGGCGTAGACGGCCGCTTTGCTCGCCAAGGATGGTGGGCAGGCACTGAGAGCCAGGGCGATCTCTCTCTGCCGGCCCATGAGCGCCGGCTGCTGGCTCCCGGCGGCCTGCGTCGATTGAGCCGCGGCGGGCGCGCTCGCAGCGATCTGGGCGGCCAGCACCAATAAGCAGATGTTGCAGGAAATCGTCATTGTGTCTCCTTATACACTCTGGAAACGTTTCAAAGGCGCTGCGGCTGAGACGGACTTTGCCAGCCGCAATCAGGTCACTCCGGTCTATAGACGTTTGAGCGCCTGGACCGCGGACACAAATTCCGGGGTTTCGATTCGAGTGGGGCGGCTGAGTGAAGGCCGCTTCGCAGGCTCTGGCACAACGACCGCCCGTCCTGGTCTTTGTGCCGATCGTCCAGCGTATTGATCGCGGCCCTGACGCAAGCGAGAATCGACCGTGATGAAGAACCTCGCTGGCTCGATTAAGCGCGACGATCTGAGCGAAGTCTTGAGCACCGTGCGCTTCCGCGGGGCGCTGTTTTGCCGGTCGGAATTGAGTGCGCCGTGGGGCTTTTCGGTGTTGGGTCGAGAGTTCGCTTCCTTTCATATCGTGACCCGGGGACGCTGCTGCCTGGACGTCGATGGCCTCGATGAGCGTTTCTCGCTGGCGGAAGGCGACCTGGTCATCCTGCCGACTGGCCGCGCACACACGGTCCGCGACTCCCCATCCTCGCAAGCGACGCGGCTCGAAGAGCTGGTCGCGGAAGGCGGAGTAGACGCGCACGGCACGTTGCGCACCGGTGGCGGTGGGGCAGCGACCGTTCTCGTCTGCGGGGGGTTTCACTGGGAGGATCGCGCAACCAATCCGATCGTCGCCTCTCTCCCACCGATCATCCACCTTCAAGGGCGTGCCCACGGCGTCGACACATGGCTGCAGCTGACGCTCGCTTTCCTGTCGGAGGAGGCCGAGGCGGGCCGACCTGGCGCGGAGGTCGCCGTGACACGCCTCGCGGACTTGCTGTTCATCGAGGCGCTCCGGACGTATTTCTCGGCGCCAGGAACTCCGAATCGCGGGCTGGCCGCGGCGCTTCGGGACCCGCGAATCGGCGCCGCCATGGTGTCCATCCAACGCCAACCGGAAGCTCGATGGGAGGTCGGTGGCCTCGCGCGACAGGTCGCGATGTCGCGCACGGCGTTTGCCGGCCGGTTCAAGGCGCTCGTTGGAGAGTCGCCGTTCTCCTATGTCACCCGGTGTCGAATGAACAAGGCAACTGGAGCGTTGCGGTCAAGCGATGCGACGATTGCCGACATCGCTGAGCGCGCTGGTTACGACTCCGAAGCGAGTTTCTGCCGCGCGTTCAAGCGATGGCTGGGAGAGTCTCCTGCGACCTTCCGCGCTGCACGGGGCGGCGCCCGTACTGTCCAACAGCCCAATCGAAGCCTGGACTGAGTGGCCTTTCGATCTATCGGCCTGCCTGGCGGCACGCAATGTGGGTGTCTTCAGGCACCCCTTCGTGTGAGCTGGCGCCGGACGCACAAGCGTTGCGTCCCGCAATTGCTTGACCCTCAGGCCCATAGGGCAGCCGCCTCCGCTTGGCGTGATCCTTGCCCTTGCTGGCCTCAGAGGGCTGGTACTTTGTCACATCGGACCATTGAGCGAATCATCGGCTGCCTCCTGACGGATGAAGAACTACGGCGGAAGTTCACGCGCGACCCGAGACGAACGCTCGCGGAGCTGGGTGAACAGGGGTGGGAATTGACCCCGCTTGAAGTCGACGCACTGCTCGCCACCGGGACCAGGCTGTGGTTCGATGTTGCCGCGCGGATTGGCCCAGGGCTTCAGCGCCCCCGCTTCAAGACCGACGATGAGGCGGGCCAATGAGAATCCTTCGTCGAGATTGTCCGCACGGCCAACGAACATCCGGAGGCGGGCGTCAGGCGTCGATGAGGTGATCGATAAGATCGAGCAGCTGCCCGTTTCACAGTTCGACGACGACCTGCGCTGGAAGGCGTACTACGCGATCTACCGCGATCCCTTCCTGTCACGGTACGCCCCCGGCGGAGGCCTGCTCTGGGGCCACCGGCATGAATGACGAGAGCGACAAGACGGTCGCCGGCATGCGCGCGCGTGGCGTGCCGGGAGCGTTTGGCGTCGAGAACGAGCTCGTCGTCGAGAAGGAAGGGCGTAGATAGTTTCTCGTCCGCGCGGGGAAGTGCGTCCTGCGACGCAATGTGTGTGTTTTCGTACAGTCGCGCTCGCGCGGCTCCCGGGGACGCCGACGTGAATCGCCGCGTTGTGACGGTCATCAGATTGCAAAAGCCTCTGCGGTCGTTTTTTGCTGAACCCGAGGCTTCATGACTACTGACGAGTTTCGGAAGCTCCGGCACGACGACGAAGTGCGACGCATGTCGCAGGATCTGCTCAGTCTCCTGACGGATGTGCTCGACATCCGGGACGTGTTCCCGCGTGTGTCCGAGATTGTCGCTACGGCGCTGCCTCACGATCGACTGGCGTTGTGGCTGTCGCGGGACCACGAGATTCATGTCGCGTCGAACGATGATGGACCGCGGATCGAACATGCGACGGGCGGCGCGTCCGACGAGGTGACCGCCACCGGGTTCAAGCTCATTGGAGACCTGGCACGCGAGTCACTCGGCGGCGGGAGCATCGAGCCCCCCGACCTTCGAGAGCAGCTGCTCGCGGCCGGCTACCGGTCGTTCCTGATCGTCAGCACCTCGACCCGCTTTCAACCGTTGCATCT
>DASZFS010000050.1:0-11097 GCA_035939575.1 Vicinamibacterales bacterium
GCCGACCGGCAGCACGTCGGCCGAATACACGAGCAACGGCGTCGTGCTCAATGTGATTCCGCGCGAGGGCGGCAATCGCTTCAGCGGCACGCTGTTCGCGAGCGGCACCAACCACAACCTGCAGGCCGACAACATGAGCGATGCGCTCAGAGCCGCAGGGGCCATCACCAACAGCGGAACCCGTTCGGTGTACGACGTGAATGCGGTGTTCGCAGGGCCGATCGTCCAGGACAAGGTGTGGTTCATGACGGCTCACCGCCGCTGGGGCCGCGTCGAGCGCATCGCGAACTTGTTCCACGACACCGTGCTCAACGATCCGTTCTTCACGCCGGCCGATGGGACCAACGGCCGCCCGTTCGACCCGGCTGACGCGTCCGAGGATCTCCGCTCCGATGATGTCCGCGTGACGTATCAGATCAACCAGAAGAACAAGGTGAACGGGTTCTACGAGTGGCAGCGGAACAATCAGCCGAACAACTTCGCGTACCTGAACGCCGGCGTCGCCTCGATGGAGTCGGGCAACCCGTACTGCAACCACCCGCAGCTGTTCATGGGGACGTGGAACAACACGGCGACGAGCCACCTGCTGTTCGAAGGCGGTGTGCTGCTCTTCAACTCGTGGGCGAGCACGTATGACAACACGTGCGCCGGCATCCCGAGCAACCGTCTGTACCGTGATACGGCGCTGCTGTTCCCGTTCAACGGCAACGGACCGAGCCTGTTCCGAACCGGCCAGCGGCCGTTCAAGCAGCGCTTTTCGATGACGTATCTGGCCGGCGCACATCGCCTCAAGACCGGCGTTACGGCCGACGAGAGCCTGCCGTACGACTCCTATGTCGATCGCGGTCCGACCCCATATACGTTCACGTTCAAGGCCGGGCAGCCGATCTCGCTCACGGAATACGCGTCGCCAACCAACTCCAACAGCGAGGTCAAGGTCCGGCCCGATCTCAGCCTCTTCGCACAGGATCAGTGGACGCTGCACCGCGTGACGCTGAACCTCGGGATCCGCTACGAATACCACCGCACGAAAGCGGATCCCGTGACGACGTTCGCCGGTCCGCTCGTCGATTCCCACAGCCTGCCCGAACTCGACTGCATTCCGTGCTGGCATGACATCGATCCTCGCTTCGGCGTCGTCTGGGATGTGTTCGGCAACGGCAAGACGGCAATCAAGGGGCAAGTGGGCCGCTACGTCGGTCTCGTCTCGTGGGTGATGAGCAAGACGTTCAATCCGCAGAGCGCGATCGTGACGAGCACCAGCCGGTCCTGGACCACGACCCGGCCATTCACCGGCGATATCGTCCCCAATTGCGACCTGCGGGATCCGAATGCGAACGGCTTCGGCGGTGATACGTGTGGACCGATGGCGAACAAGAGCTTCGGCCAGCAGGTCTTCAGCACAACGGCGGATCCGAACTGGATCCAGGGGTGGGGAAAGCGGCCGTTCAGCTGGGCGTGGTCGGTGAGCCTGGATCACCAGCTGGCGAGCGGCGTCGCGCTGACGGCGGGCTTCTATCGCACCACGTACGGCAATTTCACCGTCACGCGGAATACCGCGGTGACCCCCGCGGACTACACCTCGTACTGCATCCCGGCGCCGACCGATCCGCGGCTGCCGGCCAGCGTCAGCGGCCAGCAGATTTGCGGGCTGGCCGACATCAACCCCGATAAGTTCGGCCTCGTGAACAACGTCGTCACGCTCGCGTCGAATTTCGGCCACGCCAGCGAGTACTACAACGGCGCCGACGTCAACCTCGTCGCCCGGCTCCCGCGCGGCATCACGGTCACCGGCGGATGGAACATCGGGAACTCGATCAGCCTGCTCTCGACGTGGCCGGGCGTGACAACGTCGAAATCCAACCAGTGCGTGCTCGTCAACTCGCCGGAGGACCTGCACTATCAGGTGCTCAGCGGCGTCGCGACTGGCTGCCAGTCAGGGAACCCGTATCAGAATCTTGTCAAGGTCAACGGGTCGGTGCCGCTGCCGTGGAGTTTCCAGGCCGCGGCGGTTTATCAGAGCATTCCCGGTCCGAACTATGGCGCCATCTACACCGCGACCAACGCGCAGATCGCGCCGTCGCTCGGGCGCAACCTGTCGGGCAACGTCCAGACGGTGCAACTCGACCTGCTGCAGCCCTTGTCGCAGTACTTCAACTACCGCATCAACCAGCTCGACCTCCGGATGAGCAAGATCATCCGCAGCGGCGGCCGTAAGCTGCAGCTGAACTTCGACATCTACAACGTGATGAACGGCAGCTACGCGCTCTGGACCAACAACAACTACGGCACCAACGGGGCGACGTGGCAGCGGCCGACGTCGACCTTCGACGCCCGGCTGGTGAAGTTCGGCGCACAGTTCGATTTCTGATCCGGTTGCACGGGGAGGTTGGAACGGCTGTTTCCCGCCTCCCCGCCAATCCCGCTTGTGTGGCCTTCGACGCGCATGTCGAATGGCTTTCTGTCGGCTAGAATCAACGCCTGAATGCGAGCCGCAGCAGAAGACGAGGCGCTCGGGCTCGCCGATGTACGTCGCAGACTGCAGGCGATGTTCATCGGATCGATTGGCAACCTCGTCGAGTGGTACGACTTCTACGCGTATACGGCGTTTGCGCTGTACTTCGCGAATGCGTTCTTCCCTGGTAACGACCCCGTCGTACAGCAGCTGAATGCGGCGATAGTCTTCGCCATCGGCTTCATCATGCGGCCTGTGGGCGGACTCCTGTTTGGATTACTCGCCGATCACCACGGACGGCGGACCGCCCTGATGCTCTCGGTGTTGCTGATGTGCTTCGGCTCGCTCGTGATTGCGATCACGCCGACGTACGCGGCGATCGGAGTCGGAGCGCCAATCGTCCTTGGCGTGGCTCGCATCCTCCAGGGCCTCAGCCTCGGTGGCGAATACGGCGCAAGCGCAACGTATCTGACCGAGGTGGCCGGCGAGAGACATCGCGGCTTCTACGTCAGTTTCCTCTACGTGACGCTCATCGGAGGCCAGCTGGGAGCCCTCTTTGTGCTGCTCGTGCTGCAGCTGGTGTTTCTGACGCCGGCGCAGATGAGGGCGTGGGGTTGGCGGATCCCGTTTGTGATCGGCGCGCTGCTGGCGATGACCGCGCTCGTGATGCGGCGCAACCTGCACGAGACCGAGGACTTTATCGAAGCCAAAGCGCCGCAGCGCCGGGAAAGCTCGGTGATGGCCCTGCGCAGGTATCCGCGCCAGATATTGATTGTCGTGGGTCTCACCGCCGGAGGAACGACGTGCTTTTACACCTACACGACATACATGCAGAAGTTCCTCAAGCTGTCGGTGGGGCTGTCGGACAACCAGACAACGATGGTCAGCGCCGCCTCGCTCGTCTTCGCTTTGCTTCTGCAGCCGATCTTCGGAGCGATATCCGACCGCATCGGACGCAAACCCCTGTTGATCTGGTTTGGTCTGATGGGCACTCTCTTCACGATTCCCTTGCTTCGTGCTCTTCAGGCGACAACGAGCGCCGTGGGCGCGTTCGTGCTGATCGCGGCCGCGTGGTTGATCGTCGCCGGCTATACATCGGTCAACGCGGTCGTCAAGGCGGAGCTCTTTCCCACGAGCGTGCGCGCAACGGGCGTCGGCTTGCCGTATGCGATCACGACCTCCATCTTCGGCGGTCCAGCGGAGTCAATCGCACTCTGGTTCAAGTCGATCGGCCGCGAGGCGTGGTTCTCGTACTACCTCACGCTGGTGATCGCCGTGGCACTCCTCGTGTCACTCGCGATGCGCGATACGAAAGTGCATTCCGCCATCGGCCGTCACCAATGACCCGTTGGCCCGACACGCGCGTTGTCATACCCGATGACGCGCCGCCGGTGATGTCGCCGAGCGCTGCATACAGGAAGCTCGATGGATATCAGGTTGCGTTGTTCACAGATCGCCCCGCGAGTGCCGATGACCTCGTGCGCCGCGTCGGCGATGCGGCCGTAGTCATCAACATCCGAGCGAGCACGAAGTTCACCGCTGGGGTGTTGAACGCGTGTCCGAAGCTCCGGTTGATCTCGATGTGGGGAACCGGAACCGACAATGTCGATGTGAGTGCTGCTCAGGCTGCTGGAATTCGCGTCACGAACACTCCGGGGGTTGCGGCAATCGCCGTGGCCGAACACACAATCGCGCTCATCCTGGCGGTCGCGAAACGTGTCGTCGTCGTCGATCGTCAGGTGCGCCTCGGCGAGTGGCCGCGCGCGATGGTGATGCAGCTTCGCGGAAAGACGCTTGGGCTCATCGGCACGGGCGCTATCGGCCGGGAAGTCGCCGCGCTGGGAAAGGCGGTTGGGATGCACGTGATCGCCTGGACGTTTCGGCCGCGCGGCGCTGCGATCGAATATGTGTCCTTCGAGGATGTATTCCGGCGGTCCGACGTCGTGAGCATCCACGTCCGCCAATCGCCGGAAACAATCGGGCTGATCCGCCGCGAGCATTTCGAGTTGATGAAGCCGCACGCGGTGCTCGTGAACACCGCCCGCGGGGCGATCGTCAGAGAAGCGGACCTGATCGACGCGCTGACGATGAATCGAATTGCTGGAGCCGGCCTGGATGTGTTCGAAACCGAGCCGTTGCCGGCAGATTCGCATTTGCACGCGCTGGACAACGTGGTGCTCACACCCCACGCCGCGGGGATCACGCCGGAAACGACGGAGGCAGGCCTCGCGCTGGCAATCGACAATGTCTTTTCATTCCTCGCAGGCGACTCGAAGAACGTAGTCGCATAGTACTCTTGATGATCACGACCGGGCTCGACACCGCCCTTGGGCTGCGAACGGCTCCTGTCAGTCGAGGAAGGACCGTTGCATGTCCGCTCGCGACGGCGCTGCTCTGTGCCGGCTTGAGCTGCACCGCAGCGCCTCGGGGCGATGCCGCATGGCAGGCGGCGGACCTGGCGGTCTTCGAGCGCGAATTTCTCGCCGTCGATCGCTCGTATTCGGCGGAGGCGCGAACGCGGGCGGAGGCGGCGATCGCCGGACTGCGGCAGCATCCCGGCGCCATCTCCAACGTGCAGTTCGTCCTCGAGCTGGCGAAAGTCGTCGCGCTCGCGGACAACGGGCATACGGCGATGGTCAGTCTCGGCACGCTGCCGGAAATGGCCCGGGTCGGCGTCCGCTTCAGCGTCTTCGGCACGGACTTCTTCGTCGTCCGAGCCGTTCCTGATCATGCCGATCTGCTGGGTGGCCGGCTGACGGCCATCGACGGCGTCAACGCCGAAAGGCTTCGGGAAGCGGCCCACACGCTTCGCGGCGGAATCCCATCCTGGCGCGATCGCTTCGTGGCGTCGTTCGTCGAGAGTCCCGGCCAGCTGTACGCGCTGAACCTTGCGCGGTCGCCTGCACACGCGACGTATCGATTGCAGTTGCCGAGCGGCGCCCTTCGGGAGGTTTCGCTCGAGCAGCAACCGAACTCACGCGGTGGCCAGCCCGTCATGATGCTCGATCCCGCTGACGCTGGGAGCGGCTGGCGGAAGCTGCTGTCGGTCGACCGCGCGCCGTGGTCCCTCCAGGAGTTCTCGACGCCGTTTCGACGTCGCGACGCGCCAGACCTTGACGCGATCGTCATTCAGCTTCACGCGAACAACGACATGCAGGGTGAGTCGATCGCGGCCTTCTTGACCGACGCCGAAGCCGCACGGGCGAGCGCGCACCGCAAGAACGTCGTGCTCGACATGCGTTTCAATGGCGGCGGGAACCTCCAGCTCACGCGTGGATTCATGGCGTCGCTGCCGGACCGCTTGCCGCCGGGCGGACGCGTCGTCGTCCTCACGTCACCCTGGACGTTCTCAGCCGCCATTTCCAGCATCGGGTATCTGAAACAGGCCGGGGGCGATCGCGTCGTGCTGGTTGGCGAAGCGCCTGGCGACCGTCTGCAGTTCTGGGCTGAAGGACTGCCGTTTCGACTCCCCTCGTCCGGCGCTTTTGTCCAGCCGGCCACCGCCCGCCACGACTACCTCGACGGCTGCCGCCAATTTGCCGACTGCCATGCGTACGTCAGGCGCTTTCCCATCTCCGTGAAGAGTCTGGCGCCCGACATCGCCGCCCCTTGGACCATCGAGTCGTATGCGGCCGGGCGCGACCCCGGAATGGAAGCCGCCGCGCGGGTCCTGGCTCCCCGCTAACGAGCTCACACATTGCAGAAAACAACGCTTTGACGAAGGACGAAGTGTCGTCACTGCTCCCTCCTGTACAGTCGTCCTTCCTGGAGGTGTACGGTGCCAAGAAGCTGGGGCCTGACCGCCGTAATCGTCCTTGCAGCCATCGGGGCGCTCGCGGCGCAATGGCGAACACCATGGTCGTACGACGGTGAGCGCGGCCCCGATCGTTGGAGCGCGCTCGATCCGGCGTACGCTGCCTGCAGCGGCAGGCAGCAGTCGCCAGTCGACATTCAGAGAGCGGAGAAAGCGGACCTCCCTCCTCTTCGATTCGACTACGCGATCGCGCCACTGAAGTACCTGATCAACAACGGCAAGACGATCCGGGTCAATTACCACGACGCCAAGGGGACCGGGAGCGCCCTGGTCGTCGGCGGTAAGCGCTACCAGCTCATCCAATTCCACTTTCACCGGCCCAGCGAGGAATACATTCATGGCAAGCCTTTCGATATGGTCATCCACCTGATGCACGAGGCGGACGATGGAAAGGTCGCCGGCGTGGCGGTCCTGGTGAAGGCCGGCCGTGTGAACCGGGCCGTTCAACAGCTCTGGGATCACATGCCTTCGACGCAGGGCGACGAGCATGCGATCGCTGGCGTCGACGTCGACCCGGCCGATCTGCTGCCGCCGAACGCCGCCTACTACACCTACGAAGGCTCGCTCACGGCGCCGCCGTGTACCGAGGGCGTCACGTGGTTCGTGTTGAAGACGCCAGTGGACGTCTCACGTACGCAGATCGCCGCGTTCGCAAAGCTGTATCCGGACGACGTTCGCCCGCCGCAACCACTGAACGGACGGGTCGTCAGAGAAAGCCGGTGAGAGGGCCGCGGAAGGTAGACGTTCACTACGGGACCGCTGCAACGCGACTGAATTGAGTCGGTGATACGCGCCGATCCACGATGACGGTGGCCGCCAGGTCGCCGCTGGCATTGAGCACGGTGGCGAACAGATCCGGAATGGCGTCGACGGCGATCAGAATCCCGATGCCTTCGATCGGCAAGCCGATCGAGAGAAACAGCGGTGCAAGCATCAGGAAAGCGCCGCGCGGCACCCCCGGCGAGACGAACCCCAGGAAGGTCGTGGCGAAGGCCATCGTCGCGTAGGCCGTCGGGGCGAGGTTCACCTGATAGAACCACGCGACGAAGAGCGCCCCGAACGTCCACGACACCGGCGCCGCGAACTTGAACGTCGAAATGGCCAGCGGCAGGACGAAGCCGGTCACGTCGTTGCGCAGGCCGAGGTCATCTTCAGCACCGCGCACGAGCGCAGGCAGCGCCGCAATCGATGAGCTCGACGAGAACGCAATGAGCTGGGCGGGCAGCGCCGCGCGCGCGAAGTCGCGCATCGGGACGCGGGCGACCAGTGCGACCAGCGGGTAGAGCAGCAGGACGAACAGGACGCTCGCAAGCGAGTACGCCAGGATGTAGAACCCGATCGCGCCCACCAGGCCGGCGCCGCCGTGCGCGCCAAGCGGCATCATCAACGCGAAGACGCCGATCGGCGCCAGCCGGACGACCCACCGCACCAGCACCAGCATCGCCTCGCTGAGCGATCGAAAGAAACCGACGAGGATGTCGCGCGCCTCGCCCGGGCTGCGGGCAATCGCGAGCGCCAGCAGCAACGTGAACAGCACAAGCGGCAGCATTGCGCCAGTGGCCGCCGCCGCAACGGGGTTGGTCGGAATCAGCGACGTCAGCCAGCTGGCAAAGCCCACCGCCGGCGCGCTCGCCGTGAGCGACGCCGTCGCATCTGCGGCGCCCGGCGGCAGTTCCGGCCGCACGGTCGCGATACGCGAGAGCAACGAAAAGGTGCCGATGCCCAGCGGCAGCGCCAGCACGGTCGCGCCCGCCAGCATGGCGATGAATACCGCGATCGTGCGCGTGCCGATCCGGCCAATCGTCGACACATCGGACGCCGAGGCCACGCCTGTGATCAGCAGCGACACCACCAGGGGGATCACGGTCATCCGGATCGCGTTCACCCAGAGCGTGCCGAGGGGCGCCACCGCATCGGCGGCGCCGATCAGCGTCGCGTTGTGCGACGCGCCGATCAGCAGACCACCGACCAGACCAGCGCCCAGGCCGACGAGTACCCACCTACCGTCGTTCAGATGGCGAAGTATACTCCGCAGCCCCGGACATCCGCGGCTGGTCGACACGGCTCCAGGTTCGCGGACCGGCCACGTCAACGGCCCGACCTGAACCGATCTGATACCTTAAGGGTACGTGCTGCGGTTGACACGGTTCAGCCTGTTTGAAAGGACGAAAACCGTATGCGCATTGCGTGTCTCGGCGGGGGGCCGGCCGGGCTGTATTTCGCGATCGCCATGAAGCGCCGATCGCCGCGCGACGAGATCATCGTCGTCGAGCGCAATCGGCCCCACGACACCTTCGGCTGGGGCGTCGTGCTGTCGGATGAGACCCTCGTCAATCTGAACGCCAGCGATCCCGAGAGCGCCGATGCTATTCGCCGCGCCTTCGTGTACTGGGACGACATCGCCGTCTTCTATCGCGGCGGCGTCACGCGCTCGTCGGGCCATGGCTTCTGCGGCATCGGCCGCAAGCGCCTGCTCGACATCCTGCAGGATCGCGCGCGGGCGCTCGGCGTCACCCTGCAGTTCGAGACCGAGTTCGAGGACGCCGGCAGCTATCGCGGCTTCGATCTCGTGGTCGCGGCCGACGGCGCGAACTCGAAGATTCGCACGGCACTGGCACACGTCTTCAAGCCGGACATCGATGTGCGCGCCTGCAAGTACATCTGGCTCGGCACCCGGCAGCGGTTTCAGGACGCGTTCACGTTCATCTTCGAGGAAACCGAGCGCGGCTGGATCTGGGCGCACGCCTATCAGTTCGATGCCGATACGGCGACGTTCATCGTCGAGTGCTCCGAAGCGACGTGGCGACGGCTCGGCTTCGACGCCATGAGCCAGGACGCGGCGACAGCCGAATGCGAACGAATCTTCGCGAAGCACCTCGGCGGCCATCGTCTGGCGGCCAACGCCAGGCATCTTCGAGGATCGGGGTGGCTCAATTTCCACCGCGTGCTGTGCGAAAAGTGGTCGCACGAGAACCTGGTGCTGATGGGGGACGCCGCCGCGACGGCGCATTTCTCAGTCGGGTCGGGCACGAAGCTCGCGATGGAAAGCGCAATCGCGCTGGCCGGCTACCTCCAGAGTGAGCCGACGCTGGCGGAGGCGTTTCACCGCTACGAAGAGGAGCGCAGGACCGAGGTGATGCGTCTGCAGAGCGCGGCGCGCAACTCGACCGAGTGGTTCGAGCACATCGAACGCTATCTGCATCTCGATCCGGTGCAGTTCAACTACTCGTTGTTGACACGCTCGCAGCGCATCAGCCACGAGAATCTGCGCGCGCGCGACAAGACCTGGCTCGAGAGCGCAGAAATGTGGTTCGAGGAGCAGGCGACCCGGGAAAAACCGCGGCAGTCGCGCCCGCCGATGTTCACGCCGTTCCAACTCCGCGACCTGCGTCTCAAGAATCGTATCGTCGTGTCGCCGATGGATCAGTATCGCGCGATCGAGGGCGCTCCGGGCGACTGGCATCTGGTGCACTATGCCGAGCGCGCCAAGGGCGGGGCGGGCCTCGTCATGACCGAGATGACGTGCGTGTCGCCCGAGGGCCGGATCTCGCCTGGCTGCACGGGCCTCTACGCCCCCGAGCACGAGGCCGCGTGGACGCGCATCGTCGACTTCGTCCACGCCGAGACCGACGCGAAGATCGGCATGCAGCTCGGACACTCAGGGCCGAAAGGATCGACGCAGTTGGGCTGGGAGACGATCGATGCGCCGCTCACCGAAGGCAACTGGCCGGTCATCGGACCGTCGCCCATCGCGTGGTCGCCGCAGAATCAGGTACCGCGAGAGATGACCCGCGCCGGCATGGACACCGTCCGCGACCAGTTCGTGCAGTCGGCGGCGATGGCGGCCCGTGCCGGTTTCGACCTGCTGGAGCTGCACTGCGCGCACGGCTACCTCCTGTCGGCGTTCATCACGCCGCTGACCAACCGCCGCACGGATTCATACGGCGGCTCGCTTGAGAACCGCATGCGCTTTCCGCTCGACATCTACCGCGCCGTCCGCGCAGTCTGGCCGGCGGAGAAGCCGATCTCGGTGCGCATTTCCGCCACCGACTGGGTGGGTGAGGAGGGCATCACACCGGAAGACGCCGTCGAGATCGCGCGCCTGTTTGGCGACGCGGGGGTCGACGTCATCAACGTGTCGGCGGGACAGACCACGACGCGCGCGCGGCCGGTGTACGGTCGGATGTTCCAAACCCCGTTCTCGGATCGCATTCGCAACGAGACCGGTATGGCCACGATGGCCGTCGGCAACATCTACGAGCCCGACCACGTGAACTCGATTCTGATGGCGGGACGCGCGGACTTATGCTGCCTCGCGCGGCCGCATCTCGCCGATCCGTATTGGACGCTGCACGCGGCGGCGAAGCTCGGGTATCGCGGCGAGACCTGGCCCAGGCCGTATCTCGCCGGTCGTGATCAGTTGTACCGGCTCGCGTCGCGGTCGGACGCGCCGCCCGGCAACGTGTGATGACAATGCGAGACTTTCACGCCAGGCATTTCAACTGCCGCGCCGACGGTGTCGTCGCGCTCATTTCGCTCGCGCGGCCCGAGCGCAAGAATCCGCTCACGTTCGACTCGTACGCGGAGCTCCGCGACTGGTTCAGGGGGCTGGCGGTCGAGCCCGATATCAAGGCCGTTGTGATCGGCTCGAACGGCGGCAATTTCTCGTCAGGGGGCGACGTGCACCACATCATCGGCCCGCTGCTGACACGCGACATGAAAGGACTGCTGGCCTTCACGCGCATGACCGGCGATCTCGTCAAGGCCATGCGCGCCTGTCCGCAGCCGATCGTCGCGGCCGTCGACGGCGTGTGCGCCGGCGCTGGCG
>DASZFS010000051.1:0-8765 GCA_035939575.1 Vicinamibacterales bacterium
CTGTCGAATCCGATCGAGCTGCGTGAGATGCAGGAGGTCGTGCCCGGCGTAGAGTCGAACCATGTGCTCCACGCTCTCCTCGCCACGTTCGGCGTGGACGCCTACACGCTTGAGGTCTGCGGCCGACGCGCTTTGCAGGAGCCGGAGATTCGCGCGGCGCAGCACACTGAACTCGTCGACCGCCCGTGCGGCGTCGGCCTCGTGGTAGCGAAGTCGATCGGCCCACAAGTCCTGGTCGTACCCTTTCAACTCAGGCCGATCCTGCGCAAGCACCAGCCGCAGCCGGTAGCCCCACACGAGCTCTGAATCGGCGAGGTGCTGCATGACCTGCCGCATCGACCATTTTCCGGGCGCTTCCCGCTCAGCGATCTGCACCGGGGACACCCCTTCGACTGCCCGCCTGAGGCCGGCTTCGGTGGCGCGAAGTACATCCAGAGGATCCCTCGCTCCAAGAAGATCCAGGACCGCACTCGTGTAGGTCTTCGCTTGTTCGATCGATTGCGACGCAGGATTCGTGAACACCGACATATCTCGATCCTAACCCCGAACCCACGTTGTCGCGATCGATTCGATTGCGATCAGCGTCGCCTCTGGATGTACCGGGGATGGGGACAGAAGGGAATGGTGAATCTGGTTATCTGGTTATCTGCCTCCACATCGCTCCGGTCTTAACGAACATCGCTCCGCTCCTTATCGACATCGCTCCGCTCCTTTCGTCTTGTCACCCTGCTGCAGCAACCGTTCGGCCTGGTTCACCCTGTCGAGGTTTCCGGGTTCGGCGCGGCGCAGGATCGGCCCGAGGAAACGGCGGTACCGGTTGATCGTCGACCACTCGCCCGTGGCCAGGGCGTCCTCCACGGATCGCACGCTGTCCGGGGTGACCAACTCGATTCGTCCGACGAAGACCCGCGCGGTGCGCGACGGCGACGGCTCGACCCGAAGCGGAAGAACCGCGTCAACCGCGCGCGAGGGCAACACATAAATCACGCGGGCACCCTCCTCGAACCAGGAATCGCGCCACGTCTGGACCATGGCCTGGGCCTCTCTCAGAAAGAGACCCTGCTCAACGAGGGCCGTTTCAAGATCGTACTGCAGGAGGGAGAGCCCATCGGACGCCTCCAGCCTGACGTCCAGTACCGGCGGATCGAGCGTCATGGTGTCCTCGATCGCGCCGCCGTTGCGGTAGCCGAGCCACCCTCCTCGATTCTCGAAAAGGATCACGGTCGGAACAGTCTCGTGACCACGGTTCTCGACAAGAACCTTCCCGTCTGCGGAGAGGCGCGCGGAAAGAGGAATCGGGAACCGTCCGACACCGCGGTAGAAGAGAAATTTCTCGTGCTGACCACCGACCGCAATCGGAGCCGCATCGGTCTCGCGCGCCGCATAATAGCGGCTCGAGCCTGGCTCGGTGGGCAGAGAGGGCTCGGTGTTCGGCTGCACCTTGATGTGGCTCCATTCGATCGCGCCCGTGACGCTCCTCAACGAGGTGTCGATTCCGTTCAGGTTTGCTTCGAGCCGGCGCAGTGAACCCGGCGCCCGGCTCGTCTGAAACACCTCGTATTCAGCCTGGGGATACCACTCCGTGATGAGGCTCAGGGGAAATGCCACCGACACGTGCGCCTCGAGCTCCCGGGGACTGTAGAAGTACACAACGGGCGTCTCCATGCGCACCGTGCCCTGCAGCCTCCATTTGAAACCGCGGTAGCCGAAGTCGTTGACGAACGCCGGGAGATCATCCTTGCACCCCAAGGCATCCCACTCGACTGGCGATCCGTCCTCTCCAGCCACAGACGTGAACGTTCCCCACTCGTGGACGGTCAGATCCACCGGATGTGCCGCAGCGATCGGGAACCCGGCCGCCGACGCCATGAGAACCGCCGCAAGGGCGAGGCCAGACCGCACGGTGAACTTCATTTGTGTCGTCCTTCTGAAAGCGCGCGCAGGGCGGCATCAATTTCCGCAGCCGTGGCCGCCCGCGGCAGGAATTTCGACGCGGCTCTGAGAAAGCCGTTCGGCCCCATGGGAATCAGGGCGCCGGCGCTCGCCGCCGCACACGTGCCGGTGAGATTGACCACCCAGTCGCCGCCATCAGTGGCCCAGCTCGGATACACGGCATAGACACCAGGCGTGGACATGGCAGTCAGCTTGAGCGCAGCGGACTTGCGCGCGCCATCCACCAGTCCTTCAGCTGTGCCGCCAACCTGCGCTTTCGCCGGCTCCGCACACCCCTCGATGCGGAACACGAATGCAGCCATTTTTGACCGCGAGTCTTGCGATGCGACCGGGCTGCCGATCGTGAAGGTAAATCCCTGCCCGAGCGCCACCGCTGCCAGCGCTGAGGTCGCGATGCCCTGTTGCCACATCGACAACTCCTTTTCTTGAACGTTAGACGCAGGTCTGCGTGTTTTCTTCCCGTCTCACCAGGTCCAGGCCAATTCTTCCCGCCAATGCGTCAGCGTCTCCGGGTCCAGCGCGAGGGCTTTCTCGCGCGAGACGCCCGCCGGGATGGGCGTCAAGGCCGCGATGCGGTCGTACACACGCGCGCGCTCGCCGACGTCCACCCGCCACATCAGATGCCACAGCGTGAGCGTGTCCCTGACGCGAGACTCGGCAAGGATGATGTCGATGATGCCCGGGGCGCCGCCGTCGATCTTCTCCAGGCCGAAGCGCGCCAGCGCCTCCTTCATCGCGTCAGTCGCATCGTCGAAGTACGGAAGACCCGGCCCGGCCTGGGGGCGCGTCTGGCAGCTCGCCCCAGCTGGCACGAGTGACTCCAGTCCATTCCACTGAAACGACACCCAGCCCCTGGTGACGCGGAGCAGGCCCGCGCCGTCTTCGGCCGTACGGAGTGTGTATTCACACCCGAGATCCACGGCCGTTCCCGACGCGGTGTCGACAAAGAAGAGCCTCGGTGGGGCGGAAATGGTGGCTCGAATCTCGCCTCGCGCGAGCGCGAGGCGGTGCTCGTCCCACCGCGTCGCGAGGACACGCACGCGGGTATTGGGCGCGACCTCGACCGACCCGATCTCGCCGATCGTGACCGCCACGCGCGAGCCCGAATCTGTCTCGATCCAGTCCCCCACACCCACCTGACCGACGCCGGCGATTGAGCTCCCACCCACGGCGGGCGATCCCTGAAGCCGCCGTACCTCCCACCGCGTACCGGACAGATGCGTGAGACGCCACGTCACCGCCCCGGCCAGGGCAACCACGACCGTCGCTGCGAAGACCAGGCGCCACGAGCGCATCGCGGGCATCCTGGCTGGTCGAGGCTCGCGCAGCTCAGCGTCTATCGCTGCCCAGATCGCCGCGGGCGCTTCGACGGATGGCAGACCCTCCATCATCGCCATGCCGGATCTGACACCGTCGCAATCGGTCCGGCAGCGCGCGCACTGCAACAAGTGGCGCTCAATGTGCCGCGTGGCGCGCTCGGTCAGCTCGCCATCGACGTACGCTGCAAGCTCCGCGGACACGTGCCTGTTCCACCGCATGTTCCACTGCTCTTTCCACATCGTCATGCCTTGAGGCTCGTCACATGCTTCAGGCGCTCCGCCAGCATCTTGTGGCCCCGGCTCAGTCTGGACGCGACGGTGCCCATCGAGCAGCCGAGGGCCTCCGCCATCTGCTCGTACGAGAGCTCGTCGAAGTAGCGCAACAACACCGCGATCCGGAATTTGCGAGGCAAGGTCGAAACGGCGGCCCGTACCGAATGCGCCAGCTGTGCGCGGGCGTACGCTTCCTCCTGCGAGCCCGGCGCGGCAGGCGCTTGCCGAGGCGAGCCGGACACAATAAGGGCTTCCGACGTCCGGCGCCTGGTCACGTCCAGGCACGCGTTGACGACCAGCCTGTAGAGCCAGGTCGAGAACGCGGCATCGCCGCGAAACTGACCGAGGCTCGTCATCAACTTGAGAAAGACCTGCTGCGTGACGTCGCCGGCCACAGCGTGATCGCCGTGGAAGAAGTACAGGGAGATTGAATAGACGCGATCCTTGTACAGCTCGTAGAGCGCACGGAACGCCTCCCGATCGCCGGAGCGACACGCCTCGATGATCGCCCCGCTGATCTCGTGATCACTCAGATCAATCACCGCTGGTAAGACGGATTGGCGCGGCGTCTTCTTCCATTTTTTTCGACCGCCGCGCGATCGGGCGCCGACGTATCGTCAGATGCCGCTGATTCTAAATGACTTGGCCTCGGCGTGCCGCCGCCGCCGACGCCCGGGAAGGCCGCACGTCAACGGGGCTGGCGGTAACATACCGGGAATGTTCCGTCGCGTCGCGCATGGCGTCTCCGGCCGCTGGCGATGATATATCTCAAGGCGCTCGCCGTCGGCGCCGTTACCGCGCTGATCGCGGCCGCGATCGCCCTCGCCGTTCAGATCCTTCTGCATGCATACCAGAGCTATTCGATGAATAGCGACAGCGCAGGCATCGGCGCGGTCTCGGTTGGACTCGGAGGGCCGTTCGTGCTCCTGCCTGCGCTGCTCTGCTTTGGACTGGGCTTCCGCCGGACGCTCCGCATTCTGCAGCGCGCCCGCTGAAGAACTCGATGATCATCGCCAGTGATAAACTGGCCGCCAGGCGCCCCAGTGCAGAGAGACCAGAAGGCGCGGATGCAGGTTGCAGGGGTTGCAGCTCTTGCCTTCCTTTGTTTTGGCGCATTCGGGCCTTCCCAGGGCCCGCCGGATCAACCGCCGCGTCCGACCTTCCGCACCGAAGCCAACTATGTCCGCGTCGACGTCTTCCCAACCCGGAATGGCGCCCCGGTCGGCGACTTGACACAGGAAGACTTCGAGGTGATTGAAAGCGGCGCGCCACAGCGGATCGAACAGTTCGAGCACGTCATCATCCGTGCCGCCGGACCGCAAGACCCGCGCGTCGAACCGAACAGCGTCGCTGAGTCGCGCTCGATGCTCGAGGACCGGCGCGCCCGCGTCTTCGTGCTGTTTCTCGACACGTATGACGTCGAGGTCGAAGGCTCGCACAACATCAGAGAACCGCTGGTCGATGCCCTCGATCGCGTGATCGGACAGGACGATCTCGTCGGCGTGATGACGCCGGAGATGAAGGCAAGCGATATCACCTTCGCGCGAAAGAGGACGACTATCGACGGGGTTCTCACACGGTACTGGACGTGGGGACAGCGCAGCCGGCTGATTCAGGACGCCGATCCGGAGGAGCAGCAGTACGGGGCCTGCTACCCGAATGTGACTGATGGTCGTTGCGTGGATCAGAACGGGATCGCCGCGGAGATGATCGATCGACGCCGCGAGCAGCGCACGCTCGACGCGTTGCAGGATCTGGTGCGTTTCCTTCGAGGCGTTCGCGAGGAGCGGAAGGCGATTCTCGCCATCACCGACGGTTGGGTGCTGTTTCGGCCGAACGACCGGTTGAAGCGGCAGCTGAACTGTCACGGCGTGCCGGGGCCGCCGGGCATCGGGATCGATCCGCGCAGTGGAAAGCTCACTGCAAAGGATCCGGACAACGGACTCCCCTCAGCTGGTAAATGCGAGATCGATCGTACGACATTGGCTCAGATCGATGACGAGCGCGCGTTTCGTGATTTGCTGGATGAGGCCAACCAGGCGAACGCGTCATTTTATCCGGTCGACCCGCGAGGCCTGGTCGGATTCGACACGCCCCTTCTCCGCCAGGACGTGCCCGGCGCTCCGGCACCGCAAGTGTCGCTGCACGCCGACGCGGCGATGCTGGCCAGTCGCCTGACCTCATTGCGCACGCTCGCGGAGGCGACTGACGGCCTCGCGATCGTCAACAGCAACGACCTCGCTGGTGGCCTTGGGAAGGTCGTCACCGATTTGAGCGCGTACTACCTGCTCGGCTATTACTCGTCGGGGAAGCTGGATGGCAAGTTTCATTCGATCACGGTTCGAGTGAAACGGCCCGGCGTGCAGGTCCGAGCGCGACGCGGGTATCTGGCCTCCACTCCAGCGGCGACCACCGCCGCAGCCGCAGCGCGGGCCGCTTCCGCTGCGCCCGCGAAGGCCAGCGCGGAGACTGTCGCCTTGGAAACGGCGATTGCGCCACTGGCGACATACGCGCGTGACGTGCCTCTCAGGCTGCAGGTCGCAGCCGGCTGGAAACCAGCAGACAGCGCGTCGGCCGCCGTGTGGGTGGTGGGCGAGCTCGGCGGCGCCGCCACCGTCGGCGAGACATGGAACGAGGGGTTCGACGCCACCGTCACTCTCACGAACCCAGAGGAGACGACGATGGCGACCGGGCGCGTGTCCGTCGTGAGAGGGGCGCGGACATTCCGGATCGCGCTCACGCCGTCGCAGCCGCTGAGCGCCGGCGAGTACGTTCTGCGCGTCGGCGCGCGCGCGGGACCCGCGGCGATTCCGTCGAGAGAGACGCTTCGGTTCACGATTCCCGCGTCCGATTCGTTCGGCGCGCTCTTCCTGCGGCGCGGCCAGTCGACAGGCAACAGGGACGTACCGACCGCGGACCTGCGGTTCCGGCGGACCGAGCAGATCCGGGTGGAGATTCCGACGGTGTCGTCCGATGCCCCCAGCGCCAGGCTGCTCGATCGCGCCGGAAAGCCGCTCGCGGTTCCCGTCGCCGCCGCCATGCGCGACGACAACGACGGCTCGCGCTGGTGCACGGCGCAGCTCGCGCTGACCCCGCTCGCGCCGGGTGACTACGTGATCGAGCTGTCGGAAGGCATCAAACGAACGCTCGCCGCGTTTCGGGTCGTGCCTTGATCGAGGTCCGCCCGAACGCGAGCGCCAGCCACCGGGAGTAGCACGGCCTCGCGACTGCAACACGTCTGTTCGTCGAAATGACGAAACCGACCCTGAGCAATCCCGCCACACTTGTCACTCCCACGCGTTCGATGTCCGGCGATACATCTATCTCATGGACATCAACGAAGGGAGAAACGCGATGACACCACACCTCACGGGGACACGCGAACAGTGGCTGGCCGCGCGGATGGAGCTGCTCAAGGCCGAAAAGGAACTCACGCGCCGCAGCGACGACCTGGCGCGACGGCGGCGGGAACTGCCGTGGGTGCGGATCGACAAGGAGTACCGATTCGACACCGAAGAAGGGAGCGCTTCACTGGCGGACCTCTTCCGAGGGCGCTCGCAACTGCTCATCTACCACTTCATGTTCGGGCCGGAGTACACGGCGGGCTGCCCCTCATGCTCGATGATCGCGGACGGCTTCAACGGCTTCACCGCGCATCTGGCCAGCCACGACGTTGCGCTAACGGCGGTATCACGCGCGCCGCTCGCGAAGCTGCAAGCGTACCGCCGGCGCATGGGCTGGACGTTCCCCTGGGCGTCCTCGTTCGGCGGCGACTTCAACTTCGACTTCAGCGTCGGGCTCACCGAGGTGCAGCAGCGCGAGGGAGGCGTCGAATACAACTACCGGCCCAGCAGTCCCGCGATGGTCACGACGTCGTTCCCGGAGACTGTTGCCAGGTTCGCAGCGATGTGCGGAACCGACGCGCCCACCTACATGCGCGAGAGGCCGGGCATGAGCGCGTTCGTGCTCGAGGACGGCGTCGTCTACCACGCCTATTCCACCTATGCACGCGGCCTGGACGGTCTGTGGGGCGCGTACCAGTGGCTCGACCGCGCGCCCAAGGGGCGCAATGAAGCGGATGGCGTCTGGTGGCGCCGCCACGACGAGTACGGCAAGCGATGACACCGGCCCGACGGCGCCGGCTCCTCGCTCAACGAAGAACTTGTCGGATCCAGTGTCAAGGCGGCATCCTCGAGGAGGTGTTCGGCATGCCAGTGTGGCATGAACGGCTCGATTCTCGCCTCGTCCTTGACAAGGGTCAACACATCTGAACGATCGGCACAAAGGCTAGGACGGCCGGTTGTTGTGCGTGGTAGCGACGAAAACGGATAGTCAGTCGGGAGGAGATTGAACGCAATGGCAAAGCCCGCTGACATCGTACAGGGGTTCATGGGAGCGATGGGAAAGGGCGACTTCGTCGCCGCGCGTCAGTACCTGGACGACCATTTGTCATTTCAGGGTCCGATCGACACATTTCAGAAGCCGGAACCGTACCTGGAGTCGCTCAAGAAGCTGCATCACATCATCGAGCGAGTCGACATGAAAAAGATGTTCGTCGATGGCGACGACGTGTGTCTCCTGTACGACATGGTGACCAAGACGCCGGCCGGCACGGCATTCATCGCGGAGTGGCATCACATCAAAGGCGACAAGATTGCGGCGATTCGCGTCGTCTTCGACGCCAGACCGTTTGCGGCGATGTTTGTCAAGTAGCCGTGCACTTCGTCCTGGATTTCCTTCGCTTCCTTGCCGATCTTCGGGATCACAACGATCGCGAAACAGATCCGCCACTGATCTTTGACACGGATGCTGTACTGGGCCTTCCGATCGCCCTGCAACGCCTCAAACCGGTTGCCGGGCAGCGCCGCCAGATCAAGGCGCGAAGCTGGGCGGTCCAGGCGAGCCGACCGATGTCCTGCCCGTCCAGCTCGACGTCCGAACGCTAGGTTCTCTTGGAGATGCGCGATCGAGGTCGTGCCTCAGAACATGCCGTTGTTGTTGGCAGATGTCTTCGGTACCTCCTGGATGACATCCCAGTGCTCGACGATCTTGCCATCCTCGAGGCGGAAGAAGTCCATGAACGCTCCTCCCGGGTTTTCTGGATTGTCGGGTTCGAAATCGACATACGAATGGGTTGCGACGAGATCGCCCTCCGCGATGACTCGCTTGATGTCTAGCCTCATGTTCGGGTACCGGTCCCGCAGCAGGTGCACGCCCCGG
>DASZFS010000052.1:0-15360 GCA_035939575.1 Vicinamibacterales bacterium
ACGGCGCGGCTAGATTGCCCCTGGAGTGGACCGGGGGGCAGGGGCCCGCGGAGTGGACAGGGTGGCAGGGGCCCCCGGAGTGACCCTGAGGAGATGACCGTGACGAAGAAGATGCTGTCGCTGGGCCTTGCAGGTGCGTTGATCGCGGCGTCGGGTTGTAACCAGAAGGTCGGGCCGGTGGCCGCGGCCGCCCCAGCGGCGCCGAAGATTGGGATTCACCCCTTCGGCACCGGCGATCCGAGCTTCAAGCCGGATTATTCCAAGCTGCCTCCAGACCTGCAGAAGGTCTTCACGTACATCGACGCGAACATCGACGATCACGCTGAAAACATTCAGAAATGGATCAAGCAGCCCAGCATCTCGAACAGCGGGGAAGGCATTCCTGACAGCGCCGAGATGGTGAAGGGGTTCTTCGAGAAGCTCGGGTGCCAGTCCGCTCAGGTCTACGACACGGGGTTGACCGAATACGGCAGTCAGGGCAACCCCGTCGTCTACGCCAAGTGTGACGAGGGCGCGCCGAAGACGCTCGCCATCTACTGGCAGTACGACACGATGCCGGTGACCCAGCCCGACGCGTGGATTGCGCCGCCGTTCGAGGGAAAAATCGTGGACGGCCCGACGGCGAACGTCGACGGCGCGTCCCGCGTGATCATCGGCCGCGGCGCCACGAACTCGAAGGGACCCGAAATGGCCGTGCTGAACGCCATCACGTCGATGAAGTCGGTGATGGGCAAGCTGCCGGTGAATCTGATCTTCGTCGCTGAGGGTGACGAAGAGCGGATGGACATCGGTTTGCGCAAGTTCATCGGCGAGCACTCGGAGCTGTTCGCTGAAGCGGATGCGCTCTTTGTCGGCGGCCCGTCGGAGGGCTGTGTCTACGTGGAGTTGACGACCAGTGGAAAGAGCTGGGGCCGCGGTCCGGTCCAGTCCGATGTCCACGGCGTGATGAAGCGGACGACGGACAGTCCGGCGTGGCGGCACATTCAGATGCTGGCGTCGCTGACGTCCAAGGACGGCAACACGCCGCTCATCAAGGGCTTCTTCGAGAACATGGAGCCGCCGACAAAGGCGGAGGTCGAGCAGATGAAAGCGCAGGCGGCGCGTACGGACCTGGCGGTGATGGCGAAGAACGCCGGCGTGGCGCGGTTCATGTCTGACGATCCGTTTCAGGTGCTGAAGGACGGCCGCTTTGGCGTGTCGTTCAACCTGGACGGCGGCTGGGGCGGCAACATGTACGCGGGCGGCGCCGGCGCGATTCTGCCCAACAAGTTCACCACGAAGCACAACTTCCGATATGTCCCGCGGATGAACGGTCTGGATCTGGTCAAGAAGCTGCGCGCGCAGCTTGACGCCAACGGCTACAAGGACGTCGAGGCGAAGCTGATCGGCGACGTGCCGTGGTCCAGGGGTTCGTCACCGGACACCGACATCGCGCACGCGCATCAGAAAGCCGGGGAGCTGATGGCGTCGATCGGCCTCGGTGGCGGCGGCGGCCGCGGCGGCGCGCCCGTGCTTCCGACGTCGGCCAGGTTGACTGATCCCAACGTTCTCGTCTCCGATACGGCGGCTGACCCGGCAGGTGGCTACTGGCCGTCGTATCTCTTCGCGGATGGCGAAGTTGGACAGAAGATCGGCAGCGTGTCGATCCCGATGGGCGGTCGCGGCGGCGGCGGAGGCGGCGGTGGACGCGCGCACGCCGCCAACGAGTTCTACACCGTCGAGTCGATCGGGAAGGCCGGCGGTCTCGCGAACGCCGAGAAGAACGCGGCAGCCGCGATCTATCAGTACGCGCAGCTCACGACGGTGCCGGCAAAGCCAAAGGGCGCCGGAAAATAGTCAATCTCGAGCGTGCGTGTCGCCGGGAGCGAGGGCGATTCGCATCAGCTCACCCGCGTCCAACCAGTTCAGGCTGCAACGGTCGCAGTCATCGATGACGATGTTGCCGGGGCCGCCGTAGAAGTGCGTATCCATCGGCTGGTGGCACTGGGGGCAGGCGAGCCGGCGCTCGAGATCCTTTCGGTCCGGAGCGAGCACAGCCGCGGTCCCTTCACGTCGGGCGCGAAGGTCCTGAATCAGATCGACGAAGACCTCCATCCGGATGAGCATCCCGCGCCATCGCGTGCAGTACAGCAGGCGGCGGCCGCTGTGCGCTGCATGCACCAGCGCGACCGCGCACACCGGACACGACAGCGCCGCCGGCTCGCCGAGCACGCGCACGCCGTCTTCGTTCTTCTCAGGAAAGTAGATGCTCTTGCAGTAATCGCAGGTGAAGGCGTCCTTGCCTTCTTCCAGGCGCATGGGCGCGCCACAATCGGGGCAGTTCGTGCGGTCTTCACCGCACAACGGCCTGTGTTGTCGAAGCGGTCCGCCGGCTCACGGTCTGAGAGTGTAACACCGGGGAAACGCGGGAGAGGGCTGCGTCGACGAGCTGAGGTCGACGCAGCGCCGGTGAGCCGCTTGCTTACTGCTTCGACGACTTGCTTGTCGCCAGCTGCTGGACAGCACCAAGCGACTTCTGCACGTGATCGGCCGGACTGATCTTGTCGTCAGACGTGGAAAAGGTCGCCGCGATCTTGCCGTCGGGCATGACCACGAATGTCGTGCGTTCCGTGAAGTCGTGATCGATTTCCATGCCGCGGGAATCTTTCATGCCAGGCTTGATGTCCATTTTCGTGAGACCGTAGGAGATGGCGATGGCGCCATCGGGATCGGAAGCCACGGCGATCTTGCCGGCGCAGTATTGCGGATCGGCGGAGAAGGCATTCAGGCGCACAACGCTGTCGCGCGAGACGCCGATGATTGTCGCTCCGGCCGCATCGAACTTCTCTTTGTTCTCCGCGAACGTGTGCGCCTCGATATTGCAGCCGCCGGTGAATGCGGACGGATAGAAGTACACGACCACGGGGCCTTTCTTCAGCGCCGCCTTCAGCGAGAAGTCGAATTCCTTGCCCGCGAGGGAAGCCTTCGCCGAGAAGTCGGGCGCTTTGTCGTTCTGCTTCAGCGCCGCGAACATCGGCACGGCCATGGTGGCCGAGACCAGGATCCCGAGAACCAATCGATTCATGCCTGCTCCTTTGGCGCGCCATGCGGGCCGCGCGTGAAATGTCTCCACAAGGGGTTCACGCTGCTTTGACGCGGGTTTCGCGCGATCCGGTTCACGAACTATTATTGGTCTGACCATGTCACTGCCGAGTCAGCCCTATCGCTCTCGGGCCGCGCGCGCGCTGGTCCTTCTGCACGAAGAGCAGCTGCGCCGTTTCGTCCAGACGTGGAGGGGCGCCAAGGCTGCCGAGGTGGCCCTGCCGCCGACAGCTGATCCTTCGTACGCCTCCCTCGACGCGTTGGGTCATCACGTCTTATACGCAGCCCGCGGCTACATGGTCTGGATATGCGAGATGCTGAAGCTGCCCGACCCCGGAATTCGTCCCGCGCCGGACCCGGCGGTCGTATCGGACGAGGCGGAGAGCTATATGGAGCATCTGCTGGAACGCTGGCGGGCGCCCCTTCAGGACGTCTCCGACAAACAGCTCGACACTCCCGAGTACCGGTCTCGATGGCAGACGTTGTACTCGATCGACGCGATGTTGGAGCACGCCGTCATGCACCCGATTCGCCACACCTTCCAACTGGAAGAACTCATGACGAAGCGATGACGCCAGGGCCAGGGTCTAATCAGGCAGTCGCTGAACGATCTTGCCGGCTTCGTCGAGAAACTCGATCCTCGGGTTGCCGGCCGCGTCGACTATCAGGGTCAGGCGCGGCTGGCCGTTCGCGTCCGCCAGCGACACCGCCGCCGCGCGCTCGGCGTTCTTTCCGACGAAGACACGGCGCGGGCCGGGCGGCGCGGCCGCACGCGCGGCACGAATCGCGGCGTCTCGACCTGGGGGATCGCCGATACGGTTCGCGGCGTTCAGCTGATCGATCAGTTCGCTGAGCGGACGATCGGATCGATCCCACACCTCGAGCGCCGCCGTCCGCTGGCCGTTGCTCTCGCCGTAGCGCAGGCCGATGGTCTGATCCTGCTTCAGTTGATCAAATGTGATGCCGGCCTGCGCCGTCCGTTGGCCGCCGTCGATGCGGCCCGAATATGTCAGCCCTTGTCGACGACGTTGATTCGCTCGACCGTGATTTCACCAAGATTCTGCGGGCGGGCGGCCTGGCGGAACGCCGCGGTGGCGAGCACCACCAGCGCCAGGGACGAAACGACGACATAGACACGCAGCCACATGGATGCCTCCCACGGGTGTTGACGTCACGCGATCCAGAGGCATTATCCCGGTTTCATCCGAGCCGCGGGTAACGAGCGCAGTTCGACTGCCGGCGCTACGCGACGTCAACGGCAGTGCCACAATAGCCGTCGTGCATCCAACGTATCTCAACCGCGAAGTCCGATGACCGTTCTCGACTGGTTGCTGGACTCGGATCCGTCGATTCGCTGGCAGGTGATGCGCGACCTGCTGGGCGAGTCGGAACTGATGGTGTCGCGTGAGCGATCGCGCGTGGCTGTGGAGGGGTGGGGGGCTCGGCTGCTGGACCTTCAAGGACCGGATGGCCATTGGGGCGGCGCGGCGTTCGTGCCGCACGCCTGGATCTCCACCCAGGACACGCTCCAGCTGTTGCGAGATCTCGGTGTCGATCCGACGAGCGATCGAACGCGAAGGGCCATCGACCAGGTACGCGACCGCTGCACGTGGGGGAAGGAGTTCGGCGATTCGCCGTTCTTCGAAGGCGAGGTCGAGCCCTGCATCAACGGACGGGTGCTTGCGGTCGGCGCCTATTTCGGCCAGGCAAGCGATCGTCTCGTCGACCGGCTGCTTCAGGAGCAGTTGCGCGACGGCGGCTGGAACTGCGACGCGCCGCGCAGCCGGCGATCGTCGTTCCACACGACGATCTGCGTGCTCGAAGGACTGCTGGAATACGAGACGGCGAAAGGCCCGAGGGCCGACGTCGCCGGCGCTCGCCTTCGCGGACAGGAGTACCTCCTCGAGCGGCGCCTGTTCCGATCGCGATCAACCGGGCAGGTCATCAGCCACGATCGAAAAACGGCAGCCCCCGCCGCCTGGACCCAGATTTCGTTCCCAACGCGGTGGCACTACGACATCCTGTGGGGGCTCGACTACTTGCGCCGGGCGGGCGCTGCACCCGACGAGCGCGTGGCCGAAGCCGTCGATCTGGTGGGGAAGAAGCGTGACGAGCACGGGCGCTGGCCGCTCGAGAACCCGCATCCTGGCCCGGTCCACTTCGAGATGGAGGGCCGCGCCGGCGAGCCAAGCCGCTGGAACACGCTTCGAGCGCTCCGCGTGTTGCGCTGGGCGAACGGGTCTTGAGAATTCGACGGCGCGAGTTATTTCAAGCCCAACTTTTTTCCGGCGGCGAGCAGGCCGATCGACTCGCGAATGCGCCTCTCGCGCGTCTCCGATCGTTTAGCCGTATGAATCCACACGACGAAGTCACGCCGGTAGGTTGGCGCCAGCTCCCGGAAGAACTCCCATGCTTTCGAATCCGCCTTCAGCGCTTTGGCGAGGTAGGCAGGTAGATCGGGGATTACCGGCCGCGGCGCGTAGGTGTTGTTCGTTGGTGCCGCCTCGAGACCGGCCGACGTGAGCAGGCCGGCAGCCTTCAGTTTCACCCATCGTTTCCGATTGCGATCAGACCACTTGCTCGTGGGCTTCCGCGGTGTGACCTTGAGGGCGTACCGGTCGTCATCGAGACGTTTGACGAGGCTGTCAATCCATCCGAAGCACAGCGCCTCGCACACGGTGTCTTCGTAGGCGATCGACTTCACTCGTGTGTGGGCCTTGTAGAACACGAGCCAGACGCCTGCGCTCGATGTATGGTGTCGTGCCAGCCACGTCCGCCACTGTCGGCGGTTCCGAATGTCCAGCGTCTCGAGTGGTGTTGTCAGTGCCGGCGCTCCGCGCGATGAGCGTTGATCCCTCGTGGCTTCAAGTCCGACTAGGTGACGACTACCGTGTCACCGTCACCGTCACGTCGTCGTAATCGATCAGCCCGCCGTCGTGGGCGAGCGCGCGCAGCACGTAGGTGCCCGGATCGCTGAACGTCGCGTGAACCGTCCACTTGTTGCCCGGCGGAGGGGGCGGCGTGCTCCATCCGGCGGACCATGGCGAATTTCCGCCGTCACGATGATCTTCCCAGACCTTCGTTTGCGGCGGATCGAAGTCCACTTTCCCTGCGCCTCGGTAGACGAACCACGATAGCCGCAGTCCAGTCGCCGAGTTCGGCACGAAGTGGCTCTGACCGACGAGGAACGCCGGCATCGGCCGGGGTTTCGGCTTGCCGTCGTCGGTCGCCACCGCGTCCAACGTGACCGGTACGCCGGCTTTCACGGTTCGACGCTTCTCACCTTCGACCTTCAGCTTTGGCGGCTGGTTGCCCATCATGTCGGGTGTGAAGCCGGTCTGGCCGCCGGCGCCGAAATTGGCCATCATCACCGTCTCGTCGACAGCGTAGGCCGGGCGCAGCGTGCCATAGGCCTTTTCGGTTTCGCCGTGGCTCGCCAGCGTCCAGACGACTTCGTTGCTGCCAAAGGTGGCCGGCACTCTGACCTTGAAGACGAATTGATTGCGCCGCGGAAAGAAGTGCGTCGGCTGACCCTGATCTGGCCCGCCTGGATCCAGTGTGTTGCCCGGACCCACGGGCAAATCGATCACCTCTTCCCAATTGCGGTTGTAGTAGCCGAAGAGCAGATCGAACGTGCCGTCCGCGTTTCTCCAGAACCCTTCGTAGACCGGGACGACGTTCTGTCCGCGCGCGGGAGCCTGCGCGCGAATGCGGGTCGGAAACCACGCTGCGGCCGCCAGCGCAAGCGCGAGAGCGGCGGCGGGAAGCGTGCGCGATGAAAAACGCGCTGCCGACATGATTCGTGTCACGGCGTTACTGCCGCGTTCCCGGACGAGCTGGAGCGGTCGGTGTGCCGACTGAGGGCAGCTGGTCGAAGCCGCACAGCGGGCATCCGAGCACGGTCTGACCCTTGGTCAGTCCCAGTCTGGCCTTGCGCGCCGTCATCTCCTCCTGAAATTCCTTGTCGCTCAGGACGATCGTCGGCGCGATGAGAATCGCCATGTTGTCGATCGAGCGATGTCCGAGGCCGCCCCAGTTTCTCGGATCGATGACGTTCTTGTTGGCTGGCGTTGTGTCGAAGGTCGCAATGATGTGGATGAGCGTGCCCTTCGGCAGCAGCGGGGCCGCGTCGTCGGCGAACTTGTAGACGCGCACCCAGTTGTGATCGTAGCCAGCGCAGCTGAGGGTCTCGGTCCGACCGGCCCAAATCGCTTCGAGGCACATCCGGACGCCTGCGGCGTGCATGTGCGGCTCGAATGTGGTGAGCATCGTGTTCTGCGTCAGCGTGGCGTAGAGATGGACTTCCTGGCCCGCCGTCATCGGCCGGAGGTCGAGCTCGCCGTTGCCGAAGGTGAGACCGCCGACGCGCAGTTCGGGCTTGTACCCTTTAGGATGGAATTTGTAGGCGACGCGCAGATGCGCCGTCGTGTTTTGCGAGTTCGCGTGCAGGTGAACGGACGGGAACACCAGTTGAGACCCCGCCTTCATCAGCCGCCCGGCTTTCGGTTCGAAGAACTCGGCATTACGACCGACTTCGTGGGGACTGCCAATCGGCTCGCTCGGCTGGTTGTCGGGCCCGAGCATCGCGTGAATGGCGTGGTGGAAGACGAACTTCCCGCCGGTTCCACCTTGTACCGTGTTGACTTCCTTCATCTCGACAGCGGCGACGTACCGATCCTCAGCGAGCCCGGTTGGCACCGGTGGCAGCGCGCCCCACCAATCGGGCGCGTTGGCCTTCATCGTGATCGCTGGGGTGTCGACGATGAGATCGGGTTCGCCCAGCGCCCATTCGTTCGCGCCGACGAACACTTTCGCTGGTGGCATGTCCGCGGCATTACCGCGCGGCGTGCCGTTATCGACCCACTCCGCAATCGTCGCGATTTCTTTTTCGCTCAGGGAGAAGTCGTCCTTGTACTGCTGGATGCCGACGTGCTTGTCGATGAACCACGGCGGCATGACGCCCATCTTGATCCCGAGTCCCGTCCGTAACTTGATGCTGCGCGCAAACGGCCGCACCTCTTCGTAGGTGATGAGCGACATCGGCGCGACCGAGTTCGGACGATGGCAGGTCTGACAGCTCTTTTGCAGAATCGGCGCAATGTCCTTGGTAAATGTCGGCGGGCTTGTCGCCCCCTGCGCGGCGAAGACCGGTGCCGGCGACGCCGCCATGGCCGCGGTCAGCGCCGCGAGCGCGAACGTCCGGGACATCGTGATGAACCGCCGTTGAGCGCTGGTGCAGTGTTCCATCGACCCAACTCCTTCACAGGCTGATTGGCCCAGGGGACGCAAATTTTGTAAACGTGAGTATACTGTACTTTAACGCAGCTTAAAATCCAGGAGCCGACCGCGAGCAGATGCATTGACGACCGCCACTCAGACCAGGCGTCGAACCCGGCAGGCCCGCACTGCAGCGCACACGCGCGAAGAGATGCTGCATGCGGCGGCACGCGCCCTGGCGCGCCACGGGCTCGAGGCCACGACCATGCAGGAAATCGCTGGGGAGGCCGGGTACACGGTGCCCTCGCTTTACGCGTATTTCAACGGCAAGCAGGACATTATCGAAGCGCTCCTCCAGCGCATGGGCGGGCAACTCACTCGCACGTTCTCAGACCCCATGCCAGCGGGCTTGACGTTTCCTCAGAAGCTCGAGCTCTTGCTCCAACGGCAGCTCGAGTTCGGTGAGGAGTGGCGCGAGGCCTTCAAGGTCATCTTCGCCGCCAAAGTCAAGAAGGAGCCGGGCGGCGGTTCGCGGCAACTGACGTTCGCCGATCCGTATCTTGAATCATTGAGCAGGTGGCTCGAGGAGGCGTCAGATCCTGAGGACCTTGGCGGCCACGAGGTGGAAGAGCTCGCCTGCATTCTGCAGGGCATCCTCCATGCGACCTTCGATCGATGGCTGAGGACTCGTCAACCGCCGCGCCTGGCCGACCGGGCGTCGTCAATCGCGGAGCTGCTGCTCTACGGCGTGTCGAACGAAAGGCGTCCAAGGCTCATCGCGCCGCCCTGATCGACTCCACGTGAATCGTCTTGCCGCCGGTGTCGAGCGTCCCGGTAATCCTCACCTTCTGCGCCGCCAGCTTCTCCGGCGTCTTCTGGTCGCTCAACTCGTACATGTGCTTGCCGTCGTAGAGGACATACGTGGCGTCGTGCTCGCTGATGCACGCGGTGACGCATTCCACGTCCGTCGGCCCCATCCGCATCTGGGAGTGATCGGCCGTCGAACACATGCTGTCAGTGATGACGCCGATGAATGTCTGCGTGCCGGGCGCGGCGGACGTCGCGGCGAGAGCGAAGAAGATCACAACTGGACGCGTCATCAACTCTCCGTCCCCGAAATCCGCCTGGGCCGTGAAACGAATGCTATTCGCCGGGCACCATGAGATGCGCAGTGGTTGTGCCCGCATTCATGATCCAGATGGAATTCTGCGTGCGTTTGTCGGGCAACCCCAGCGACTGCGCCGTGGCGCCGGGAACGGCGATGGTCATGTGCCCTCGTGCGTGTTCCTTGTCCGGTCCCGCAAGGTGGTACCACACCGACCCGAACTCAGGTTTCACGCGGGTTCCACCATCCTCCGCGGCCTTGAGCATCGCCTCTGACTTCGCCTTGTCGCCAAGCGCCTCCGCCTTCAGATTCTGAGCGACGCGAGGCAGGTTCCCCAGGCTGGTGCATTCAATCGAGAACGGCTGTTGAAGCGCAAAGCCCGACCGGTCGTAGCAGACCAGACCGTTCGCGCCTTTCTGCAGCGTGTCGTAGGTCTGGTCCGGCTTCCACTTGATCACCGTCGCGCCTTCACGCACATTGGCGGGGAGGCCGAGCAGGGCCGTGGCGATGGGGTCGGCCGGTGCCTGCGCCGACGGACTGCTCGCGGCGGCCATGACACCGAGGACGAACAGGGCAATGCGCTTCATGACGAGACCTCCCATTAGCAGGTTATCAACCGGCTTTTCCGATTGACCGTTCCCGATCAGCCGCCATCCTACACCTGAGCGGCGGACTCGTCGATGGTTGCTTAGGGGTTCAAGGTCCGACGGAATTATTGACTGCCGTTGGCCGTCGTGATGCGCCGAGCGGCGCGCGCGGCAGCGCGAGCGACGTCTTTGTCAGCGTCCTGAGCCATCTCGCGCAGCGTGGGCAGCGCCTCCGGATCGCCCATGAGGCCCATGACGTCTGCCAGTTCGGCGCGAGCCGCCGGATTCGCCGACCTCGGGGCGAACAGCGCTCGCCGGTCCGCCCCGCGCGTCTCGAGGAGGTACTCTCTCGCCAGATCGCGCGTCGGCCGCTTCTCGAGCCCGCGCACGAGTTCGTCGAGATATTCACCCTGCCCCAGCCGCAGCAGCGCGAACGCCTGCGCCAGCCGTACGCGCTCGCTCTTCTCGACGAGCCGCGCCGCCGAAATCTGAGACTGCATGGCCGGACTGGCCGTGCGCGCGATGCCCTCGTTTGCGTAGAGCCGCAGGGCTTCGTCCCGATCGTCTTTCAGCCGCTCGAACACCGGGACAGATGCCGGATCCGCGAGATCGGCAAGGGCGCCGAGCGCGAGGGTACGCGATGGGTCGGTCTTCTTCTCGCTCTCGACAATGCGCGTCAACTCGGCGAGTGCGCCGCCGTAACGCATCGCGCCGAGCGTTGCGATCAACTCGTGGCGGACGTCGTCGTTGTTGATGTTGAGCAGCCCGAGCAGTTCTCCCGCGATCGACGCATCGCCAATCTTTCGCAACGCGCGCACCCCATCGAATCGGAGGCCGTCGTCGCGATCCTCGCGGACGACCTGGAGGAGATCCGGAACGGCCGGCCGCGCGCGCAGTATGCCGAGCCCGCGGATCGCAGTGTCCCTGATTCCGCGTTCGGAGTCGCCGATCCGCGCGCGGAGCGTGTCGATGACTTCGGGATCGACCGGCACATCTGGTTCGACGACGATCTCCAGGTCGCGATCCGGGCGGAAGAGCATCCGTTCGCGAAGGTTCATCAGCGCCGCACCGATGCCGAACGCGCGCGGCACATGGAGATTCACGAGTGACGCCAGCGCTCGCCAGCGAATGTCGTTCTCGACGTCGGACGACAAGGCGATGAATCCCGGCAGCGTCTGCGCATCGTCCATGTTCTCCAGCGTCAGCTCGAGCTCGCGCCGAACTGCGGCGACGGGGTCTTTTGCAAGTGGCACGAGCTGCGGGATCGCCGGCCGATATTTGACGGCCCCCAGTTCTTTCGCCGCGGCCTGACGTCGGACGGCATCGGGACTCTTGAGGTCGTAGATCAGACTCTCGACGGATACCTGGCGAGTGCTCGCCGTCAGACCGGCGGTCGCCCCCATCGGCACGAGGGCCGCAATCGCGAGCGTTACACACCGCACAAGGAGAGAGCGTGAGTCATTGAGCATGCGTCCTCCTGACAGACGATCGGATACCGGCGCTGGGACGCGCGGCGGAGGGACGGCGCTGGGCCGGATGGAGAATCCAACCCTGGAGACTGAAAATCACCGAAATTGTACCACACGCCGAGCCGCGACGTCAGTCACCTCCGCCCGAACGTGATGCCGGTTTCAACCTCGACTGGCCGCCCGTCGTGCAGGTAGGGTCTGAACCTCCATTGCGTCAGCGCATCCGTGATCGCTTTGACTTGATCGGGAAATGCGCTCAGGAAGTGAATGTGCTGGACCGTGCCGTTCTTGTTGATGATGATCCGGACGGGGACCGGATTGACTCTGGCCTCGGTAAGAACCGGCTCAACGCGCTCGATCACGTTCTCGTCTCTGGCGTAGTCCTTGAAGCACATGGGAACGGCGCCCCCGCCCCTCCCCGCCGTGGGACCGATCGCTTCCGGCAGGGTCATGCCGTTCATCTGGTGGATCAGATGCTCGAGCAGCATCGGGTCACGGCTGGTCAGCACCAGTTCGATCGTGTGGCACCGGATTTCAGTGGCGAGAACGTACCAGTGCAGATCCGCCGCGGGAGACCAGTAAGCCAAAAGGGCAAAGGATCTTCCCGCGATTTCGTTCTGCGCAGGAGCTTTTTCCAATCTGTATTCGACAGGTAAATGCTCCTTCGCGTACGTCACGAGCTCCAGCGCATCGGCGGCCGGCAGCGGCGTGAAGAACATGTCCTGCGCGGTGATCAGGATGTTGCCTCGGGTTGGTCCTTTGTACGTATCTGCTGGCGTGAGCTGCGCGAGGACGTAGCGGCCGCCATCGGACGGCGGTGGCCCTTCGAACTTCTGGAACCAGTCTGCCGGCAGGGGATAGGAGATCCCGAAGTACGCATTGGCGTAGACGTTGTTGGCGATGCTCCCGCCCTCGGGCAGCGGAGCCGCGAGGCCGCTCGCGCTCGACCAGGCGCCCTTGACCAGGATGACTCCATTCGGAACCGTCGCCTTGGGCTGCGCGCCTCTCGCCCGTGAGTCCCAGGTCACGAGCCATAGCAGGAGAGCGGCGACAGACCGGAAGCGGCCCGCCATTGCCTGACGAATCGCTACAGCGACCGCAGGAAGTTCAGCACGTCCTGCTGTTGGCTCGGCGTCAGATTGAACTGGAAGTTGTCGGCCGCGATATCCGCTTCCGAGCCGTTGCTGCCATGGGCCGCTATCGCCGCGATCAGGTCCCTGGTGCGGCCATCGTGCAGCAGAAAGATTCGTTGTCCCAGACCCCACAAGGGCGCCGTGCGGAACTGATCGCCGCCGGCGCCGCCCTGCGAGACATTGTCCGCCAGCCCTGTCCCCATGTGATGGATCTCGAGATCGCTGAACGCGTTCACCAGGGCGCGGCTCAACGAAGCGGTGGTGCTCGACGGCTGCGTTCTGCCGACGGTCGGATTGTGGCAGGTCCCGCAGCCGATGGCGTTGAACAGGATGCGGCCGTTCTCGATCGAGCTCGCGGTGACCGCCACTCCATTCAGGACGACGCCCCCGGCTGACGGCGGCGCCAGAGTCCGCATGAAGTTGGCGAATGCGGAGACGTCATCCAGGACCGCTGCCTGCGGCGTCGCGGCGGGATTGGAATTGTCCTCGGGGTAGCCGCTCCCACTGAGATTCAGGCAACTGGCCGGAAGCCCGCTTCCGTGCTGGTCTTCCCCCGGTAACGGACGATCCTGCGTGAACAGCAGGTTGGAGACACCCATCTCCACGTTGTAGGCCTCGCCGGCAAAGATGTGCAGCGACTTGTTCTGTGCTTTCCAGCCGAAACGCGTGATCGTGCCATCGTTGCCGTTGCGGTTGAACGCGCCCGACACGCCGAAATTGTTGGCGAGATTGGCCAGGCGATTGCTCAACAGGGTCGAGTCGTCGAGGTTCTCGATCAGCCCCGCGCCGAAGACTGGCGTCGGAATGCGGAAGATGATGTTGTTCGCCGCCCGTGCCGCGTCGAAGTTGGGCTGACTCAGGCCGCACACGCCGGCGTCGGGCCGGCCGGTCACGGTGAACAGGTCCTCGACGCCGCCATTGGGCGCGTTGAGGTTCGCCGATCCGTCGACGTTGAAGAAGAACGGGAATCGCGCTTCCCGCGTCGGGCCGTTAGCCGTGATGAAGAACGGAGTGTCGTCCGCTGGCGCCACGCCGTTCGTGGTGAACAGGAACTGAGGATTGACCGCCGCGCCCGTCCCGCCGACCGCAGGCTGCCCGTGGCATGACACGCAGCTGTTGGAGTTGAACCGGGGGCCAAGGCCGTTGTTGCCGGTCGGGCTCTTTGAGACCGCCTCCACTTCCTGGAAACGCCTCCGGCCGTCCTGGAAGAACGCGAGAATCCCCGGATTGTCGTTCGACAACACCGAAGGAAGTGCCGCACCGGTGCCACGGTTTGCGGCCTGCACTCCCGGATCCTTCTGCGCAAACGCCGCGTGTGCGGCCAGCAACGTCGCCACGAATGCCGACGCGGAAATGAGCGTGGGAATTCTCATGAAGAGCCTCCGTTTTTTCCGGCACATCCTAGTGCCGCGATCGTCGGCCGCCAAGCACTCGTGTACCGCACTTCCGGCACAACGTGTCGTGATTCAGGCAATTGCTGACAGATCAGTCGCGCGTCGGTGGCTATCGGGTCTGACGTGCGTGGCAGTCAGCCTCGATGCGCGCCTTTGCGAACGAGGCCTCTTGTCGCGCGCCTCGAAAGACGCCGGGAGGTGCGCCACAGAGTGCGTGGAGATGTCGATACAGAACTGACACGTGGCCGAAGCCGACTGAGGCCGCGATCGTCGTGATCTTCTCGTCGGACGTCGCGAGCATGTCGAGGGCGGCTTTGAGCCTCGTGACAATCAGGTGCTGGTGAATCGTTCGGCCATACGACGCCGCAAAGTCCTTCGTGATCAGCCGCGTTGATGCTCCAACGCTCCTCGCGACATCGATCAGACGGCAGGGAGTGCTGTAGTTCCGTTCAAGGTACTCTTTGGCGCGGAACGCCGCCGACGAGTAACGGCCTCCCAAGGCCGCCGGGCGAGTTGGCTCGACCCGCTCCTGCAGACCGATCAGAACCTGCTCGAGCAGCTGCCGCGCGGCGTAGCCGTCATCACGCTCGATCAGAGACACCTCGAGACGCTCGATGAACTGATGAAGCCAGGCAACTCCACGAGAACTTGACACGGATAGACTTGAACTGGGGAGGTATTCGCCGTGCCGTGCAAAATCTGCGCCTGCGAAGAGGCCGCTGCGGCCGACGCAATTGCCGTCGGTCTCTTTGCTCAGACTCGAATGACGCGCGCTTCCGCGAAGGTCGGGTTTACGCTGCGGGTAAGATTTGCATACCAACCCCACATCGGCGTGCGTGGCGCTGGTACGAAGTCGCTATCGCGTAAAATCGGCCTGCCCTGGACCGCTGGCAGGAGATCGAAGCGCTCTTTCACGCCGCTCGAAATCGTCCCGAGAGCGATCGGGCGGCGTACGTCCGAGCCGCGTGTGCGGGAGATGAGGCGCTGCGCCTCGAGATCGAGTCGCTGCTCAGGGCGCCCGGCACCGGAGCAGGATTTCTGAGCGAGCCCGCCCTCGAAGTTGCCGCCCAAATCGCAACACAGTCCTCGGCACCATCGGCATCGGACCTCTCATTCGCCATCGGGCGGCGAATCGGGCCGTACCGAATTCAGGCTCTTGTCGGGGCGGGTGGCATGGGTGTGGTCTATGCCGCTCACGACGAGCGTCTGAATCGGCGCGTGGCGATCAAGACGATCCGGAGGGAGGCCACCGACAGCCGCGCGCAAGAACGCCTTCGGCGCGAAGCCAGGGCCGCCGCCAGCCTCAATCATCCCAATATCTGCCAGCTCTACGACATCGGCGAGGAGAACGGGGAGCTCTTCCTTGCGATGGAG
>DASZFS010000053.1:0-13347 GCA_035939575.1 Vicinamibacterales bacterium
CCTGCGGCTGGTCGATCCCGGCAACATCGTCCATGCGAACGATCAGAACGGCATGGTCGTGATCACGCAGCTCCAGCCGATCGCGGTCCTCTTCACGATCCCCGAGGACAGCCTGCCGCAGGTCACGCAGAAGCTGCGCTCGGGCGCGCACCTGACGGTGGAGGCGTACAACCGCGACAACTCCAAGAAGCTCGCATCGGGGACGCTGGTCACCGTCGACAACCAGATCGACAACACCACCGGCACCTCGAAACTGAAGGCGGTCTTCGACAACAAGGACAACGCGCTCTTCCCGCAGCAGTTCGTCAACGTCCACCTGCTGGTGGATTCGCTCACCAATCAGATCGTCGTGCCGAACGTCGCCGTGCAGAATGGCCAGCAGGGCACGTTCGTCTACGTCGTGGACCAGAATTCTAGAGTCCACCTGAAGACCGTGCAGCTGGGGCGCACCACCGAGACTTCGTCCGACATTCTCAGCGGCATCACGGACGGCGACCGCGTGGTCGTCGACGGCACCGATCGGCTGGTCGAAGGCGCCGTGGTCCGCGTGCGCAAGGCCGGAGAGCTCGACAACGCGGCCGGCGGTGACCCCGGTGGCAACGCGCCGGGTGGTCGCGGCGGACGGAGGGGCGACGGCGGCGGCCGCCAGGGCCAGCGCGCGGGCGCCACCCCTTGAGCATTTCCCGCACGTTCATCCTCAGGCCGGTCGCGACGTCGCTGATGATGGCCGGCGTCATCCTCGTCGGCGCGGTCGCCTTCCGGCAGCTGCCGGTGTCGGCGCTTCCGCAAGTCGATTACCCGACGATGCAGATTCAGACGTTCTACCCCGGCGCGAGCCCGGAGGTTGTGACGTCGTCGATTACGGCGCCGCTCGAGAAGCAATTCGGCCAGGTGCCGGGACTGACGCAGATGACGTCGATCAGCTCCTTTGGCAGCTCGCTGATCACGCTGCAGTTCTCGCTCGATCTCAGCATCGACGTCGCCGAGCAGGAAGTGCAGGCGGCGATCAACGCGGCCACGAACCTCCTGCCGCAGAATCTTCCGGTTCCGCCGATTTACAGCAAGACCAATCCCGCCGACGCGCCAATCCTGACGCTCGCGCTCACCTCGCCGACCGTGCCGCTGCCGAAAATCGAGGAGCTGGCCGAGACGCGCATGGCGCAGCGGATCTCGCAGCTGAAAGGCGTCGGCCTGGTGAGCATCAGCGGCGGGCAGCGCCCGGCCGTTCGCGTCCGGGCCAACCCGACCGCGCTCGCCTCGTACGGCCTCAGCCTCGAGACGCTTCGGACCGCGTTGACCAGCGCCAATGTGAACCAGGCCAAGGGCAGCTTCGACGGGCCGGATCAAGCGTGGACCATCAACGACAACGACCAGCTGCAGGCCGGCGCGCAGTACGGGCCGATCATCATCGCCTACCGGAACGGCGCGCCCGTGCGCATCTCCGACGTCGCCACGGTGGTCGACGGCGTCGAGAACACCAAGCTCGCCGCGTGGGTGAACGACGACCGCGCCATCGTGCTGAATATTCAGCGCCAGCCCGGCACCAACATCATCAGCGTCGTCGACACGGTGCAGGCGCTGCTGCCCCAGATCGAAGCGTCGCTGCCGACGGGGATCGACGTGCGGGTCATCACCGATCGTACCACCACGATCCGGGCGTCGGTGAAGGACGTCGAGTTCGAGCTGATCCTCACGACTATCCTCGTCGTGGCGGTCATCTTTCTCTTCCTGCGCAGCCCGTCCGCGACGATCATCCCCGGCATCGCCGTGCCGCTGTCGCTCGTCGGAACCTTTGCGGTGATGTACCTGCTCGGGTACAGTCTCGACAACCTGTCGTTGATGGCGCTCACGATCTCCACGGGCTTCGTCGTGGACGACGCCATCGTGATGATCGAGAACATCTCGCGCTATCTCGAGATGGGTGACACGCCGATGGAGGCGGCGCTCAAAGGATCCGCCGAGATCGGATTCACGATCGTCTCGCTGACCGTGTCGCTGATTGCGGTGCTGATTCCGCTGCTCTTCATGGCGGACATCGTCGGCCGCCTGTTCCGTGAATTCGCCGTCACGCTGGCGGTGACAATCATCTTCTCGGCGTTCGTCTCCCTCACGCTGACGCCGATGATGGCGGCCCGCATTCTGAGGCACCGTCCCGAAGCCGAGCAGGGCCGCCTGTACCGGTGGTCGGAGTGGCTCTTCGTCAAGACCATCGAGGGCTACGGCCGGATGGTCCGCGTCGTGCTGCGCCATCAGACAGCGACGCTGCTCGTTGCGGCCGGCACGCTCGGCCTCACGATCTATCTCTACGCCATCGTGCCCAAGGGCTTTTTCCCGGTGCAGGATACCGGCGCCATTCTCGGCATTTCGCAGGCGCCCGAGACGGTCTCGTTCACGGCGATGTCCACGCTGCAACGGGGCCTGGTGGAGGCGATCCGCCAGGACCCGGCCGTGGACAACCTCACGTCGTTCATCGGCGCCGACGGGGTGAACACCACGATGAACAGCGGCCGCATTCAGATCACGCTGAAGCCGCTCGAGGAGCGCGCCGGCGTGTCGGCAGTGGACGTGATCCGCCGGCTGGGCCCCCGGGTGCAGCAGGTCGCCGGCATCGAGCTGTTCATGCAGCCTGTGCAGGATCTGGCCGTGGAAGACCGGATCAGCCGCACGCAATACCAGTACGCGCTGGATGCGCCCGACCTGGCGCTCCTGGATCAGTGGGCGCCGCGCCTCGTGGATCGCATGAAGCAGATCCCCGAGCTGCGCGACGTCGCCAGCGACCAGCAGAACAACGGCCGTGGACTGTTCGTGAAGATCGATCGCGACACGGCCGGCCGGCTGGGGATCACGCCCCTGAACGTCGACGATGCGCTGTACGACTCGTTCGGGCAGCGGCAGGTCTCGACCATTTACACGCAGACCAATCAGTTCCACGTGGTGCTGGAAGTGGCGCCCCGGTTTCAGCAGGACATCGGCGCCCTGGCCAGCATGTATGTGCCGACCGGATCGGCCTCGGCCAACCTCGCGTCCACCATCGCGCTCGCGGGCACGAATGCCGCGCTCACCGGGGCGGCGGCAATCGCGCCGGCGCCGCTCGAAGGTTTCGTGACGGCGTCACTCATCCCGTCGCCCATCGCGATCAACCACCAGAGCCAGTTTCCCGTCGTGACGCTGTCGTTCAACCTCGCACCGGGCGCCTCGCTCGGCGCGGCCGTCGACCACATCCGGAGCGCGACGCAGGGTCTCGGCATGCCGGCCAGCATCGAGGCCAGCTTTCAGGGCACGGCGCACGCCTTCGAGTCGTCCCTGGCCAACGAATCGATCCTGATCCTGGCGGCCATCGTCACGGTCTACCTCGTGCTCGGCATGCTGTACGAGAGCATCATCCATCCCATCACGATTCTGTCCACGCTGCCGTCGGCCGGCGTCGGCGCGATTCTGGCGCTCGTGCTGTTCAAGGAGGACCTCGACGTCATCGCGTTGATCGGCATCATCCTGCTCATCGGCATCGTGAAGAAGAACGCGATCATGATGATCGACTTTGCGCTCGAGGCGGAGCGCCACGAGGGCAAGTCACCGGAGGAGGCAATCTACCAGGCGTGCCTCCTTCGCTTTCGCCCGATCATGATGACGACGATGGCGGCGCTGCTCGGCGCGGTCCCGCTCGCGTTCGGCAGCGGCATCGGATCCGAGCTGCGGAAGCCGCTCGGCATCTGCATCATCGGCGGACTGCTGGTCAGCCAGGTGCTGACGCTCTTCACGACGCCGGTCATCTACCTGTTCTTCGGACGCCTCGCGTCGTGGTTCTCGCGCGCGCGCGGCGCCGGCGCCGGTCAGTTGTCACTGCCCCAGCTGGAGCGGTGACGGAGCGCTGACGACAATGAGCATTTCCACACCCTTCATTCAGCGGCCGATCGCGACGTCGCTTCTGATGGTGGCGCTGACGCTGGCCGGCGGGATCGCCTACACGCTGTTGCCGGTCTCGGCGCTGCCGGAGGTGGACTTCCCCACGATCAACGTGAACGCGAACCTGCCTGGCGCGAGCCCGGAGGTGATGGCGGCCTCCGTGGCGACACCGCTCGAGAAGCAGTTCACGCGCATCGCCGGCGTGACGGAAATGACGTCCAACAGCTCGGTGGGATCCGCGCAGGTCACGCTCCAATTCGATCTGAGCCGCGACATCAACGCGGCCGCGCGGGACGTCCAGGCGGCCATCAACTCCGCGGCGGGGACTCTTCCTGCGAATCTGCCCTCGCTGCCGCGCTACCGGAAGATCAATCCGGCGGATCAGCCGATTCTGTTGATGACGCTCGAGTCTGATGTCGTGCCGCGGCCGCAGCTGTACGACATCGCCTCATCGGTCTTCGCGCAGAAGCTGGCGCAGGTTCGGGGCGTGGGCCAGGTGTCGGTCGGCGGCAGTTCCCTGCCGGCGGTTCGCGTCGAGGTGAACCCCCAGCCGCTCTCCGACTACAACGTGGGACTCGATCAGATCGGCACGTTTCTCCAGCGCGCCAACGCGAACCTGCCGAAAGGCGCGCTCGCGAACGATGAGATCCAGATTCCCGTCTATACGAGCGACCAGCTGTTCCTCGCGAAGGACTACAAGGATCTGGTCGTCGTGTACCGGAAGGGCGCGCCGGTCCGCCTGTCGGACCTCGGCCGCGTCATCGACGCCAACGAAGACGTCCGGAACCTGGGCATCGTCAACGGCAGCCCGATGGTGCAGATTCAGATCAGCCGGCAGCCGAACGCGAACATCGTGGACACGGTCGCCCGGATCAAGGCGTTGATGCCGTCGTTCGTGGCGCAGCTGCCGCCGACGGTCCGCTTCAAGATCGCCAGCGACCGCACGATCACGACGCAGGCGTCGATGAAGGATGCGCAGCGCAACGTGGTCATCTCCATCGGGCTCGTGATCCTGGTCGTGTTCGTCTTCCTGCGGAGCGGCTGGTCCACCTTCATCCCGAGCGTATCGGTGCCGGTCTCCATCATCGCCACCTTCGGCGCGATGTACTTGATTGGGTACACGCTGGACAACCTGTCGTTGATGGCCCTCACCATCGCCACGGGCTTCGTCGTGGATGATGCGATCGTCGTCATCGAGAACATCACACGTCATCTCGAAGATGGCATGAAGCCGATGGCCGCCGCGCTCAAAGGCGCGGAGGAGATCGGCTTCACCGTCCTGTCGATGAGCATCTCGCTCATCGCGGTCTTCATCCCCATCTTGATGATGAGCGGCGTGGTCGGGCGCCTGTTCCGGGAGTTCGCGGTCATCCTCTCGGTATCCATCGCCATCTCGATGGTGGTGTCGATCACGCTCACCCCGATGATGTGCGCGTGGCTGCTGCAGGAGGACAAGGGTCACGGGGCCCTCTACAACTGGAGCGAGCGGCTCTACAAGTGGATCATCTCCTCGTACGGGGCGGCGCTCGAGGTCGCGCTCGATCATCCGGCGATCGTCCTGCTGACCGTGTTCCTGACAATGGGCGTGAACGTGTATCTGTACGCGAAGGTCCCGAAGGGATTCTTTCCGCAGCAGGACACGGGCCGCCTGCAGGGTGCGGTCGTCGGCCAGCAGCACATCTCCTACCAGGCGCTCGTGGACAAGGCGAGGTGGTTCGAGGAGCAGGTCCGCAGCGACCCGGACGTGGAAACCGTCACCATGGTGGCCGGCACGAGCGGCGGTGGGGGCGGCGGGAACTCGGCGAACATCAACGTCCAGCTCAAGCCGTCAGGCGTCCGAACATCGACGTCGGATCAGGTCATCGCGCGCCTGCGTCGCAAGACGTCGGGCGTCCCCGGGGCCACGATGTTCCTGCAGAACTCGCAGGACGTGCGCATCGGCGGTCGCCAGGGCAATGCGCAGTATCAGTACACGCTGCAGGCGCCGGACTTCGAGTCGCTCGCGGCGTGGGGGCCGAAGGTGCTGGATCGGCTGTCGACGCTGCCGGAAATCGCGGACGTCAGCTCCGACCAGCAGAATTCCGGTCTGTCGTCTAACGTCGTCATCGACCGCGACACCGCCTCGCGCCTCGGTCTCACCGCGCAGGCGGTGGACTCGGCGCTCTACGACTCGTTCGGCCAGCGCCAGGTATCGGTGATGTACAAGTCGATCAACCAGTACCACGTGATTCTGGCGCTGCAGCAGCAGTGGTGGGCCAGCCCTGACTTCCTGAACACCATCTACGTCCAGACGCCGAGAGGCACCGACGTGCCGCTGGCCACGTTCGCGCATTTCACGCAAGGGATTACGCCGATCCGGCTGCCGCACCAGGGGCAGTTCCCCGCGACGACGCTATCGTTCAACCTCTCGGAGAACGTCCCGCTCAGCGATGCTGTGGCTGCGATCAACCGGGCGGAAGTGGAGATGGGGCTGCCAGCGAACATCACGGGCAAGTTCGCCGGCACCGCGCGCGCGTATCAGGACGCGCTCGACAACCAGCCGATCTTGATCGGGACCGCGTTGCTGGCCGTCTACATCGTGCTCGGCATGCTCTACGAAAGCCTCATCCACCCCCTGACGATCATCTCCACCCTGCCGTCGGCGGGCGTGGGCGCGCTGATGGCGATGGTACTCTTCAAGAGCAACCTCGATATCATCGGCATGATTGGCATCATCCTGCTGATTGGCATTGTCAAGAAGAACGCGATCATGATGATCGACTTCGCGCTGGCGGCCGAGCGGCAGGATGGGATGAATTCGCGCGACGCCATCTACCAGGCATGCCTCCTGCGATTCCGCCCGATCATGATGACCACGATGTGCGCGCTGCTGGGCGCGATGCCGATGGCGCTCGGGTGGGGTGCGGGCGCAGAGCTCCGCAAGCCGCTCGGCATCGCGATCGTCGGCGGTCTCGTCGTCAGCCAGATGCTGACGCTCTTCACCACGCCGGTGATTTATCTCTACCTCGATCGGCTCCGCACGGCGATGACCTGGCGGACGCCGACCTACGACCGTCGCCCCGGCATGCTGGTGCCGGGTGGCGTCGCCGAGAGCCGTCACTGATGACGCGCCGCGCGCCGCTCCTGGTCCTGGCTCTCCTCGTCGCGTCAGCCTGCAGGGTCGGTCCGCCGTACCAGCGGCCCACGGCGCCGGCGCCGCCGGCGCTCAAGGAAATGGCCGGCAACGACGAATGGAAGATGGCGACGCCGAGCGATGATCTCCCCAAGGGACGCTGGTGGGAGATCTTCGGCGATCCGCAGCTGAATGCCCTGGAAGAGCTGGTCACGATCGACAACCAGAATCTCAAGCAGGCGGACGCGCAGTTCCGGCAGGCGCGGGCCTTCGTCGCCGCCGCGCGCGCCAACGGCCGTCCGACCATCGGCGTGACGCCGGCAATCACGCAGACCGATGTCGGATCGAACAGCGGCAGGAGCGCCGGCGGCACGAGCCAGACGTTTGCCGTGCCCGCGCAGGTGAGCTGGGAGCCGGATCTGTGGGGCCGCGTGCGGCTGTCCGTCGAGAACGCGGTGAGCAACGCCCAGGTGAGCGCGGCCGATCTCGAGAACCTCCGCCTCAGCCAGCAGGCGCTGCTCGCGACCGATTACTTTTCCATTGCGGCGAACGACATGCAGCAGGCAGTGCTGCAGGACACGATCGCGGCCTACGAAAAGAACCTGCAGCTGACGACCGACCGCTTCAACGGCGGCGTGGCGTCGAGGACCGACGTGACTCTGGCGCAGAGCCAGCTCGCGGGCGCCAGGGCGCAGAGCACGGAGCTGCACGTGACGCGTGCGCAATTGGAGCACGCCGTCGCCACCCTGACGGGCCGGCCGGCGGCCGAACTGCCGATCGGCCCCAGCGCGATCGACGGCCCACCGCCGCCGATTCCCCTCGCGGTGCCGTCGCGGTTGCTCGAGCGGCGTCCGGACATCGCGGCCAGCGAGCGGCTGGTGGCGGCCGCGAACGCGAACGTCGGTCTGGCCGAGGCGGCGTACTATCCGACGCTGACGCTCTCAGCGAATCCCGGATTGCTCGCGACCAGTCTGGCGAGCCTGTTCAGCTACGCGAGCCGCAGCTGGTCCTCGAGCGCCGCGCTCGCGCAGACGGTCGGTGATTTCGGCCGCCGCCGCGCGCAGGTGCAGGCGACGCAGGCCGCATACGACGCAACAATCGCCGCGTACCGCCAGACGGTGCTCCTCGCCTTTCAGGAAGTCGAGGACGATCTGTCGAACCTGCGCTACCTCGCGGAGGAGGCGGTGCAGCAGCAGCAGGCGGTCGCGGCCGCGCAGCAGGCGCTGAATCTCGAAACGGATCGATACAAGGCGGGGACCGATTCGTACTTGAACGTCATCACGACCCAGACCATCTACCTGAGCGACCAGCAGACCGCTATCGCCATCCTGCAGCGCCGCGTCAACGCGGCCGTCGATCTCGTGAAGGCACTGGGCGGCGGCTGGGACACATCGGCGCTGCCATCCGCCGAAACGCTCCGCTCCGGCACGCAGCCGGCCGCCCCCTGCGACCATCCGCCGTGCACGATGAATCGGTGACACGCCGTCGCGATGTGAGCAACCCGTTTCGACCCTGGGTCGTGCGACAATCTGACCCCCATGGATAAACGTACGAGACTTACAAGACCTGCCACACGGTTCGTGGCGCTCTCCGTGCTGATCGCCGCAATTCCAGCGTTCGCGATCGCGCAGGATCGTCTCGCGCCGAACGCCCTGCCGCAAGCCGATCGCCCGTTCGGGACGCTGCAGGATCAGGCAGCGATGCAGCAGGCGTGGCTCAAGAAGCGGCTGGACACGTTCCTGCCGGCCTTGATGCGCAAGCACAGCATCGACCTGTGGGTCGTCCCCATGCGCGAATACAACGAGGATCCGGTCTTCCTCGCGATCACGGCGCCCGAGACGTTTGCCGCAAGGCGCCGCACCATCTACGTGTTCTTCGACAAGTGCGCGGCGGCCGGTGCACCCCCGAGCCCGGCGTGCGTCGAGCGCATCGCGCTCGGCGGCACCTCGCAGGGCGGGCTCTTTGACGCCAGAACCTCGGCGAAGGCGATTAACGCCGCCGTCGGCGGACGCCAGGCGGAGCTGTGGGGCGACGAGCAATGGCTGCTGCTCAAACAGGTCGTGGAGGAGCGGAAGCCCAAAGTGATCGCGATCGATCGGTCGACGGTGTTTGCGTTCAGCGACGGTCTCTCGAGCGGCGAACTGCAGGGCATGAGCGAGGCGCTGGGCACGCGGTGGACCTCGAAGTTCCGTGACGCCGAGCGGCTGCCGCTCGATCTGATCGCGTCGCGGCTCCCGGAGGAGGAAGCGTTCTTCGAGAAAATGACCGCGCTCGTCTGGCAGATGACGCAGACGATGTTTTCGGAGAAGGTCATCGTGCCCGGAACAACGCGCACGAGCGATCTCGTCTGGTGGTGGCGGCAGCGCACGAACGATCAGGGGCTCGCCACCTGGTTCCAACCGAGCGTGAACGTCCAGCGCAAGGGGGCGACGGCGAAGGAGATCGGGGACGATCCGATCATTCAGCCGGGCGATGTGCTGCACTGCGACGTCGGCATCACGGTGGCGCGGCTCAACACGGATACCCAGCACCTGGCGTACGTGCTGCGACCGGGCGAGACCGACGCGCCCGCCGGTCTGAAGCGGGCGCTGGCGAACGCGAATGCCCTGCAGGACTTCGCGATGGACGAAATCCGCCCGGGGCGCACCGGCAACGAGATTCTGGGAGCGGTGCTCGCGCGCGCGAAAGCGAAGGAGATCAGCGGCACGATGTACTCGCATCCGATCGGTCTCAACGGCCACGGCGCAGGACCGCTCATCGGTCTCTGGGACTACCAGGACGGCGTCGTCGGGCGCGGCGAAGCCCGCGTGATTCCGTCCATGTGGTTCTCGATCGAGCTGCAGGCAACAACCCCGGTGCCGGAATGGGACGGGAAACCGGTCCAGATGGCGCAGGAAGAGGACATGGTCATCGGCGCCGACGGGAAGAATCGGTGGGCCCGCCAGCGGCAGGACCGGCTGTTTCTCGTCCGAAGCGCACGCTGAACGCCGCTGCGGCTTGACATCGGTCCAGTTCCGGTGCGAGTCTAAGGCAGCTATACATAGCTGCCTTATCATATGGCGAAGCACTCGAACGACCGGCTCCAGGGCACGCTGGACCTGCTGATTCTGAAGATTCTGAACCGCGGCGGCCCGCTGCACGGGTACGCCATCGCCCAGCGGATTCATCTGATCACGGACGACTCGTTGCGGATCGAAGAAGGTTCGCTCTACCCCGCCCTTCAGCGCATGACGAATGGGAAATGGCTCCGCGCGCAGTGGGGCACGACCGATACGGGCCGGAAGGCGCGTTTCTACACGATCACGGCGGCGGGACAGCGGCAACTCGAGGAAGAAGAACGCCGCTGGCTGCTCCTGACCAAGGCGGTCGAGAAGGCCCTGCGATTCGCGTGAGGGGGACCCAGTGCTGTCAATCCGGAGACTCTGGAACGTCGTTCGTCGATCCCGCATGGACGACGACCTCAAGCAGGAATTGGACACGCATCTGGCGTTGATCGAGGAGGAAGGCCGAGCGCACGGGCTGAGTGCTGACGAAGCCCGCCACGACGCGAGACTGAGATTCGGCAACCCGCTGGCCTACCGGGAGCGGGCGCTCGACGCCGTCATCGCGACATGGATCACCGACCTGTGGAAGGACGTCATCTTCGCGACCCGCCGGCTGGTGCACAGCCCCGCATTCACGCTCGCGTCGGTATTGACGCTGGCGCTCGCGATCGGCGCGAACGCTTCGATCTTCGCCGTCGTGGAGCGTGTGGTGCTGAATCCGCTGTCGTATCCCGACTCAGACCGCCTGATCGACGTGGATCATGGCGCGCAGCGTCTGAATCTGCCGTCGGGCATGGGGATGACCCGCGGTCTCTACTATCAGTACCTGACCCGCGCCCATACGCTCGACGGCATCGCGCTCTACGCGCCGGACTCGGTGACGCTGACGGGCAGCGGTGATCCGGAGCGCATTCGCGTTGCTCGCACAACGGCGACGCTCGCGCCGGTGATGCGGGTCTGGCCTGCGCTCGGGCGGTGGCTCACCGACGCCGAAGGCGCGCCAGGCGCGCCACACGTGGCAGTGCTCTCGCACGGGCTCTGGGTCCGGCGTTACGGAGCCGACTCGGGCATCGTCGGCCGCGCCATCACGCTCGCAGGCGTGCCGACGGAGGTGATCGGCGTCATGCCGGCGTCGTTTGCGTTTCCCGACCCGCGCGTCGACGCGTGGATCGCCGAGCCAATCGCGCGGTCGATGGGTTTCGGCATCTGGACCTTCCGCGGTGTGGCGCGGTTGCGCGACGGTGTGACCGTCGCCGACGCGCGCGCCGAGTTGAACGGCCTGATTGGCGACCTGCCACAAGCCTATCCGGGCGACCCGAACGCCGTCGGGAATGGCGAGCAGATCAAGCTGTTCGCGGTGCCGCAGACGCTGAAGGACATGATCCTCGGGAACGTCGCGCGTGGCCTCTGGATCCTGCTCGCGTCGGTGGGGCTCGTCTTGCTCGTCGCATGCGCGAACGTCGCGAACCTCTTTCTGGTGCGATCCGAGGCGCGGCAGCGCGAAGTCGCGGTCCGTCTCGCTCTCGGTGCGGGCCGCCTCGGCATCGCGCGCTACGTCCTCGCAGAGAGTCTCCTCCTCTCGATAACGGGCGGCGTCATCGGACTGGCTCTCGCGTGGGCCGCCACCCGTCTGCTCGTGACCGTCGGTCCCGCCAACCTGCCGCGCCTCGCGGAAGTCCGACTGGACGGCGTCTCGGTTGCGTACACACTGGCGCTCAGCATGGCGGCAGCGCTGACATTTGGCGCGATCCAGCTGTGGCGCGGCCGGCCGCTCGCCGCGTCGCTGCACGAGAGCGGGCGTGGCAACACGGCGAGCCGCGGGCGCCATCGCGCCCGTCGCCTGCTCATGGGTGGGCAGGTCGCGCTCGCCCTGGTGCTCCTCGCGGCGTCCGGTCTCATCGGCCGTAGTTTCCAGAAGCTGCGCGCGGTGGATCCGGGCTTCGACCCGGCGTCCGCGCTCACGTTCAGCGTGGGGCTGCCGGATCGCGATTATCCGAATCGAGCGGCGGCCGTCGCGGTGCACGAAACGATGCTCGACCGGCTGTCGACGCTGCCAGGCGTGACGGCCGTCACTGCATCCACCTGCCTGCCGCTCGCGGGCGGCTGCTTCGGAAATACGGTGATCGTGGAGGGCCGGGCGGTTCCGCCGGGTACCGTCCCGCCGATCGCGCGCTTCCGGGCGGTCGCCGGCGGGTACTTCGAGGCGATGGGCATCCGGTTGCTTCGCGGACGCGGCATCACACGGAGTGACGTCGACCGGAGCGAGCCGGAGGTCGTCGTCAACGAGGCGTTCGCCGGGAGATTTTTTCCGAATCAGGACGCCATCGGGGCGCGCGTGTCTTCCAACCGCGCGCCGGCGCGGCCAGGAGAGGCACCGATCGTCACGTGGCTGACGATCGTGGGCATCGCCTCCAATACCCCGACGACTGCCCTCGGGGAGCCCGATACCGCTTCCCAGCTGTATATGCCGATGTCCATCGCCGGCGGACCCGACTTCCCGATGTCGTCGCTCGTCGGGCCCAACATTTCGGTGATGAGCTACGTCGTGCGCTCCGCGTCTGTGTCCGGACTGCTGCCATCCGTGAGGCGCGCCATCGACGGCGTCGATCCGCAGCTTGCCCTGGCGCAGGTGCGCACGCTGCAGGATACGCTCGACCTCGCGTCGGCGCAGATGGCGTTCATGATGGTCCTGCTGGCGATTGCCGCCGGCGTCGCGCTGACGCTCGGGGTGATCGGGATCTACGGCGTGATGTCATACGTCGTCACCCAGCGGACAGGAGAGATCGGTGTGCGGCTTGCCCTCGGCGCCGAGCCCGCGAGCGTTGCGAGGATGATCGTGCGGCAGGGCGCTCTCGTGGCGCTTGCCGGGATGGCAATCGGCCTCGCGACCGCGCTGGCCGGCAGCCGTCTGATCCAGTCACTGCTCTACGGTGTCGATGCGCGCGACCCGGGGGTCTTCGCGGCCACGACTCTCACACTGTTCGCCGTGGCGCTGCTTGCGTGCTGGCTGCCCGCGCGCCGCGCCGCCCGTCTCGATCCGCTTGACGCATTGCGTGCGGACTAGCGGCTGGCTCTTGAACGCATCGGCAGAAGTGACACTGATGCTCAGAATGGGGCTAAAGGCTCATGGCCGCGTGTAGGGGCTGAAGGTAGAGTCGAGGAGAAGCGCGGTGACATGGAGGGCCGGCGGCGCCTAACGCGCGCAGCGTCCTTTCGGGGCTGCGCTCGCCGAGAAGCCCAGTGCTCCGTTTCTTCTCCCCGCTCATCGAACCGGACGTGACCATTTCG
>DASZFS010000054.1:0-4165 GCA_035939575.1 Vicinamibacterales bacterium
CCTGCAAGACGCCGGGGCCGATGTGGTGGGGCTGAACTGCATCCGCGGGCCCGCTACCATGCTGCCGCTCCTCGGTGAGATCCGCGCCGCGTGCGACGGCTACATCGCGGGCTTGCCGGTGCCGTACCGCACGACAGAGGCCGAGCCAACGTTTCAGTCGCTCGCCGACCCAGATTGCGACCTGATCCCGGGTGGGCGGCCATTCCCGACCGCCCTAGACCCGTTTCTAGCCAACCGTTACGAGATGGGCGCGTTCACGACGGCGGCGGCTGCGCTCGGAGTCAACTACTTCGGCATCTGTTGCGGCTGCGCACCCCACCACGTCCGCGCGATGGCCGAGGCGCTCGGCCGCACGCCGCCGGCGAGCCGGTTCAGCGCGGATATGAGTCGGCACGCCTACTACGGCACCAGCGAACGGATCAGCCGGCATTACCAGGAGTTCGCCAAAGAGCTCTAGGAACCCCGGCGAACAACGCGACGCTCCGATTTTCAGCGGCCTCTCCGGGGCGCCCCGCGGAGTCGCCGACCGCGACCAGCCGGAGCATCCGGGTTTTGATCAGTAGCCGACGCTAGGCAGTGTGCTCCCCGTCAGACGCCACGCGCTGCAGGTTGCGCAGCTCGTCGGCCGAGTAGTGGCAGCGCCAGAATGCCCGGGTTCGACCCAGTTGAAATCGGGCTCCTCATTCTTGCAGATGCCGCCGATGTAGCGCGGGCAGCGGGTATAGAACACGCAGCCGGACGGCGGGTTGGCACGACTCGGTATCTCGCCCGTGAGCCGGATGCGGGCGCTCCTCGCCAGCCGCGCGAGGCAGCGACGACAACAGCGCCTCGGTATAGGGATGCTGTAGCGTGCCGAGAACCGGAGCTATGTCGGCCGGGCCGACCGGTCGGCGATCGCTCGAAAGCACCCCCGTACGTGATCGTTCACGATGCCGACGTTCTGCATGAAGGCATAGGCGCTCGTCGGGCCCACGAATCGGTAGCCCTGCGCCTTGAGTTGCTTGGCGAACGCCTCCGACTCAAGAGTCGCTGTCGGAATGTCCGCCGGCATTGGGGCGACCTCTCGCTGGTGTACGTAAGTTCTCGCGAGCGCGCCGAGCTTCGGCGATGAGCCGAGCACCGCGCGGGCGTTGGCGATCGTGGCGAGGATTTTCGCGCGGTTGCGGATGATCGACGCGTCCTGCGTGAGCCGGTCGGCGTCCTCGTCGGTCATAGCCGCGACCCGTGCCGGGTCGAAACCGAAGAACGCAACCCGAAAGGCTTCACGCTTCCCGAACACGATTGCCCAGCTGAGCCCCACCTCGAAGACGCCCAAGGTGAGGGCCTCAAACAGGGCGGCCTCGGCGTAGGTGCGCGTGCCCCAGACCTCGTCGTGGTAGCGGCTCAGAGCGGTGCCGCCTATACCGGCCCACGCGCACCGCGGGACGCCGTCATTACCGGTAGTCACTGCGCTGCTCAACCCAGGCCTCCTCGCTACGTTCGTCGACCAGGTCCCTCAATCTCTCGAGGCGCCTGCAGCATCGTGCGGCAGCCGGAGCTAGCTCGACATCGCGTAATCGCGTGATCCCGATGCTGACAGAGCAGGCGCTCGACGCCGAGGTTCTTGCGCTGCTGAGGCGTGCGACCCAGGCCTGAATCCGATGGCCCCAGGGCGACCGGGATCGCTGCCAGGTGGACCAGCCAGGTCGTTTGAGTGGTCAGCCGCGCTTGGCGATCTCGCCGCGCGCAGAAATCCACAGCGTGTGGGGGTTTTCCCGATCGCCGTGGAGGGCGAGCATCCCCTCGACGATGCCCTCGTCGCTGTCACGCTCGTTCGCTACCCGGCTGAAGTCACGCAGGTACTGCTGACTGGCGGCGATATTCTCCGGCAGGTCCGGCGCCCCGACGGGCTTGTGTCCGGCGACGACGATATTCGGCGCCAGCGCGGCCATGGCGTCCAGGCTCGCGATCCACGCGTCGCGCTTTTGCTCGTCGGTCTCGAGCATCATCATGTGCACGTTGTTGTAGACGACGTCGCCGCCCACCACGGCGTCGATCGACGGGACATGCAGGAAAGTGGAGTGCTCGGTATCGCCTTGACCCACCGAGACGACCCGCAGAACCTCGCCGTTGAGCGAGAACTCGGGCTCGGCCATGACCTCCGGCACGACACGTGTCTGGGGCAGCTCACCGGGGAATCGGCTGTTCCAGTACGCCAACAGGCGCTCGTCAGTGGCCTCGTACTGCGCTCGGCCCACGACTTCGGCAGTCGCGAACCCGCGGGCTTCCGGGAAGTGCTCCTGCAGGCGGGCCAGCCCGCCCCAATGGTCGGTGTGGCCGTGCGTGATGTAGACCCCGGTCAGCCGTTTGCCGAATCCGCGCACCCATTCCGCGAGCGCATCGACTTGTTCGTTGGCGATGAGCGCGTCCACCAGGATGGCTTCTTCCTCTCCCGCGATCAGTGTGCTGCTCATCGGTGACCAGTTCGGGTCGTCGCCTGGACCCTGAGCAGGGCTACCGGCGTACGGGCGCAGCGGACTGACGTACACGTCGATCGTCAGAGCGGTTTCGGTCATGAGGAGCCACACCTGCTTGAGTCGGACCGGCGGAGTGGTCTGCCGGTAGGGCTTGCGTATCCATTGACAGGCGGCCCCGCGCGGCGCTCCGCCGCCCACGAAACGACACTGGATCTTCGCGAAGGACGGGACATCACTCAACCGAGTGATGTCTTCCCAACTCCGATCCGGACGGGACTTGTCGACAGATCGGCGGAACCCTCTAATTTCCACTGCGGCGGGCGATAGCTGCCCGTTACTGCACTGAATCTGTCTCGGCGGCGCCGCGACCGTATACCCGGCTAGGCGGACCGCCCGCAGCGCCGTCGACAGCACGTCTGGTGCGGGCGATGAATCCGGAGGAGCGGCAAACGATTCCGTGCGATCGGGGCAGGTTTCGTTGCCTGGTATGACGAATATGGTGTCCTTAGTGAATGCGGGCAAGCCGGTGCGGCGGCACGGGCATCGGGGTGGCTCGCCGGAAGGGGCGCGGTGATGAGGCTTGAACGCACGTCATCGCCGCTGCGAGGCCGTGACGACCACCTAGCAACCATTGCGCGGGAGCTGGACACCGTCCGCACCGGCGTCGGCAGAGTTGTGATCGTCGAGGGTGCGGCGGGTCTGGGCAAAACGAGCGTGCTGGCGGCCGCGACGGCACGGGCCCGCGCAATGGGGTTCCGGACGGGGATCGGCGCCGCGGACCCTGGGCACAGTCCGATCGCCCTGGCGGCCTTGATGGAGGCGTTGCTCGGGGGCGACGATCCGCTCATTTCGCGGACCGCGCTGAGCAGCCGGGAGTCCTCACAGGAGGAGCTGTTCTGGCTGCTGCAGGACTTCCAATCGCTGCTGGAGCGTGCGGCATTGCGAGCGCCGCTGCTGGTGTGCCTGGACGATCTGCATTGGGCAGACCCAGGGTGTGCGTTCGCGCTGCGAATGCTTCCGAACTGGCTGGCATCGCTGCCGATCGCATGGTTCTTGGCCGCACGTCCACAGCAAGGGTCGCCGCCGATCATCCGTACCCTGGCCGAGCTCGTCGCCGACGGCGCGGAAACCATCTCCCTCGCACCCCTGGACGACGCCGCGGCAGCGCAGATCGCGTGGGATGTGTTGGGTGCCCCGGCGGACAGCACCCTGCTGGCCATGCTGGCCGGGGTCCAGGGGAACCCGTTCCTGCTCGTCGACCTCCTGGTCGGGCTGCGCGACGAGGCCCTGGTGAGCTACCAGGCCGGGCGCGCCGGACTAATCGAGTCGCGCGTTCCGCACCGCGTCGAGGTAGGGCTCCGGCAGCGGCTGGCCCGGCTGACGCCCATCGCTTCCCGTGTCGCATCGGTTGCGGCGTCGCTCGGAAGGCAATTCACTCTCGAGCAGATCGCTGCGCTGGCCGAACTTCCGGTCGCGGAACTCCTTGAGCCCATCCAGGAGGTCATCGACGGCGGAATCTTCGTCTCCGTCGGCAACAAGCTCGCCTTCCAGCACGACCTCACCCGCGACGCCATCCGCAACCTCGTCGCCGTCGCCGCGAGGCGGGCCCTCGATCGGCAAGCCGCCGACGTCCTTCTCGCCGGCGGGGCGCTCCCCGTCGAGGTGACTAGCCAGCTTGCCGACAGCGCCGAGTTCAACGACGACGGCGC